>JBMOOW010000052.1:0-11192 GCA_049323195.1 Pseudomonadota bacterium
GCCGGGGGCGCCGTTCGGGCGCGTCGGCCCGGGTCGGCTGCTGTGCCTGGTGCCGCCCGACGCCGGCGGCGAGGTGGCCGAGATCGCCGCCGCCGGCGACTACGACGACGATGCGCCCCTGTGCATGCTGCGCGACGCCGCCGGGGCGACCCGCGCGCTGGCCATGAGCCATGACTGGCCGGTGCGCCGGCCGCGCCCGGCAGCCGGCCGGCTGCCCACCGACGCGCCGCTGCTCACCGGCCAGCGGGTGCTCGACACGCTGTTTCCGGTGGCCCTGGGCGGCAAGGCGACGATCCCGGGCGGCTTCGGCACCGGCAAGACCGTGCTGCTGGAGGCGCTGGTCAAGGCCTGCAGCGCCGACATCATCGTCTATCTCGGCTGCGGCGAGCGCGGCAACGAGATGGCCAGCGCCCTCGAGGAGATCGCCGCGCTCACCGATCCGCGCACCGGCCGGCCGATGCGCGAGCGTACGGTGATCGTCGCCAACACCTCGAACATGCCGGTGGCGGCGCGGGAGGCGAGCATCTACTGCGCGGTGACGATCGCCGAGTACTTCCGCGACCAGGGCCTCGACGTGGCGCTGATGGCCGATTCCACCAGCCGCTGGGCCGAGGCGCTGCGCGAGGTGTCCGGCCGGCTGGGCGAGCTGCCCGGCGAGGGCGGCTACCCGGCCTACCTGGGCAGCCGGCTGGCCGAGTTCTACGAGCGCGCGGCGAAGGTGCGCACGCTCGCCGGCGGCGTCGGCTCGGTGACGCTGCTCGGCTCGGTCAGCCCCCAGGCGGGCGACTTCTCCGAGCCGGTGACGGCCCACACCACGCGCTACGTCAGGAGCTTCTGGGCCCTCGACGCGAAACGCGCCCAGGCCCGCTTCTACCCGGCGATCCACCCCCTGCAGTCGTACTCGGAAGACGCGCTGGCGGTGGCCGGCTGGTGGCGCGCCGTCTATGCGGATCTGGGCGGTGGGCGCGAGGCGGGCAACGAATGGGAGCAACTGCGCTGGCGCGTGCTGACGCTGCTCGACGACCAGGCGCGCCTCGAACGCATGGCGCGCATCGTCGGTAAGGACGCGCTGCAGCCGCGCCAGCGGCTGACGCTGCTGTGCGCCGAGGTGGTCGGCGAGAGCTTCCTGCGCCAGTCGGCGTTCTCGCCCAACGACCGGGTGTGCGGCCCGCAGCGCCAGGCGCTGATGCTGCGCACCCTCGGCCGCTTTCTCGACCTGGCCGAAGCGGCGGTGGCGCGGGGCGCGACGCCCGAGGCGATCGCCGCCCTGCCGGTGCTGCGCCCGCTGCAGCGCATGGGCGAGGACATCGCCGAGGGCGAGCGCGACGCCTTTGCAGCGCTGGAAGCCGAGCTGGAAACCCGGCTCGGGGCGCTCGCCGCCGGCAACCACAAGGAGGTCGGCAATGCGCCCGCGGCTTAGCGTCGAGCGCGCTGCCCAGCGCCTGGAAGGGCCGCTGCTGTTCCTCAGGCGCAGCGTCGAGGTCGGCTACAACGAAGCCGTCGAGGTGGCGGGCGGCGACGGCGCGGCGCGCCTCGGCCGGGTCGCCGCCGTCGACCGGGAGACGATCGTCGTCGAGCTGCTCGATGCGGCGGGCGGCCTCGACCTGCCGGCGACGACCGTGCGTTTCCACGGCGAGCCCCTGCACTTCGGGCTCGGCCCGGGGCTGCTGGGGCGCGTCTTCGACGGCGTCGGCCGACCGGCCGACGGCGGCGCGCCGCTGCCGGTGGCGCGCCGGCTGCGCATCGACGGCCTGCCCCTGAACCCGGTGGCGCGCGCGACGCCGCGCGACTTCATCGAAACCGGCGTGACCGCCATCGACCTGATGAACAGCCTGGTGCGCGGCCAGAAACTGCCGCTCTTTTCCGGCGGCGGCCTGCCCCATGACCGCATCGCCGTCGCCGTGGCCCGCCACGCCCGGCTGCGGGGCGCCGGCGCCGGCGAGGACTTCGCCATCGTCTTCGCCGGCATCGGCGTGCCCCACGACACCGCCGAGTATTTCCGGCGCAGCCTCGAAGAAAGCGGGGCGCTGGCGCGCGCCGTGCTGTTCCTCAACCTGGCCAGCGACGCCAGCACCCAGCGCCTGCTGACGCCGCGCTTCGCCCTGACCGCGGCCGAGTACCTGGCCTTTGTCGAGGGCCGCCATGTGCTGGCCATCCTGACCGACATGACCGCCTACTGCGAGGCGCTGCGCGAGGTCGCCGGCGCGCGGGGCGAAGTGCCGGCGCGCAAGGGCTTCCCCGGCTACATGTACTCCGACCTGGCCAGCCTCTACGAGCGCGCCGGCTGCGTGCGCGGCCGGCCCGGCACGCTCACCCAGCTGCCGATCCTGACCATGCCCTCCGACGACATCGGCCACCCGGTGCCCGACCTGTCGGGCTACATCACCGAGGGCCAGATCGTCCTGTCGCGCACCCTCGACCGCGCCGGCGTGTGGCCGCCGATCGACGTGCTGCCGAGTCTGTCGCGGCTGATGAAGGTCGGCACCGGCGCCGGCTTCACCCATCCCGACCACCCGGCGCTGGCCAGCCAGCTCTACGCCGCCTACGCGCGCGCCGCCCAGGCCCGGCTGCTGGCCAGCGTGGTGGGCGAGGACGGGCTGTCCGAGAGCGACCGCCGCTACCTCGGCTTCGGCGCGCGCTTCGAGCGCGAGCTGATCCATCAGGGCGCGCCGCGCAGCCTGGAAGAGAGCATGCGCCTCGGCTGGACGCTGCTCGCGGCGCTGCCGCGCACCGAGCTGACGCGTCTCTCCGACGCGCAGATCGCCGCCCATCTCGGCGGGGCAGCATGACCGACGGCTCACCGACCCGCAGCCGGCTGATCGCGCTGAAGGAAGAGCGGCGCGCGATGCAGGAGGGCTATGTCTTCCTCGACGAGAAATGCCTGCTGCTGGCCGGCGCGATGCTGCGCGAGCTGCGCCGCCATGACGAACAGCTCGCCGCGCTGGCGGCGGCGCAGGCGACGGCCGGCACGGCCTTGCGCGCGGCCCTGGCGCGCCACGGGCTCGACGGCTTGTCGGTCTATCCAGCCTGCCGCGCCGACAGCCTCAAGCTGACCGAGACGCAGAGCTCGCTGATCGGCGTCGTGCTGCGCCGTGCCGAACTGGGCGTGGTGCCGGCGCCGGTCGCTGCGGCGGTCTTCCCGTCGCCCGAAGCCGAGGCCTGCCGCGCCGCCTTCGCGGCGCTGGCGCGGGCGGCGGCCGAACTGGCGGCCACCGTCGGCAACCTGGCACGCCTCCACCGCGAATACCGGCGCACGGTGCGCCGCGCCTCGGCGCTGCATGACGTCGTGCTGCCCGAGCTGGAGCGCGAGGTGGCGGCGATCGCCGGCCAGCTCGAAGAGCTGGAACGCGACGAGGCGCTGTGGGTGCGCTTCGCGCGGCGCGGGGGCGATCAGGAAGAGGGCGCCTGAACCTGGAACCTGCTTGATCCCCCGCTTGCGCACGGCGTTTCGCTACGAGCGGCTCGGGCTCTTGGCTGCCGCGGGCCGAGTAACAGCATCGTAACGTCGAACCCCTATCCTTCCGGGCGGACACGCCCATCTCATGCCGCGGGCGCAACAACCATGAATCCCCGAATCGAGCCGCTGCCATGTCCCTATATGACAAGTTGATCCAGCCGGGCGTCGCCTTGATGCACCGGCTTTCGTTTCACTACAAGTTTCTCCTCGCCGGCGGACTCATGGTGGTCGCCCTGCTGGTGGCCCTGCTGCCCGGGCTCGCGCAGATGGTTTCGGACTATCAGAGGATGGAGCGGCGCGGCGACGGTGTCGAGGCATTGCTGATAGAGCATGAACTGGCCGCCGCCATCGACGCCCACCGCCAGGTCCTGCTCATGACCTTGCGTGGGCTTGCGGCCGACCAGACAAGGCTTGCCGCAGCACGCACGGCAGTCGAGTCGAGGCTTGCTGCGTTGCAGGCGAGGCTGGCGGGTACGGCGGGCACCGACGGGGTGGTCGAACGGGTGATGGGGGCAGCGCGGTTGTGGCAGGGAATCAAAGATCGCGCGACGGGACGCTATTCATGGGCCAAGGCGGCCGCCGACCATGGGGAACTGCTGACGACGGTGCGCGATCTGGCCGAGGATACGGCGAGTGCCGCCGGTCTGGTGGAGGAATCCGACAGGACGGCACAGGCCCTGTCGCATCTCCTGTCGCGAGCCGTGCTCGAGTTGACGCTCGCCCTCAGCACCGCGCGTACCTATGGCATTGCCGCGGCCGCCGGCGCGAACAACGATGAAGACCGGCAGAAGTTGGGCTACCTCGCCCACCATCTGCTGGATGCCGCGGCCGGGTTTGGCGGGACCGGCCTCCAGGACCGGGTTCAGGAGCGGACGCGGGCCGCCGTCGAGGGGCTGGGTGCGCCGCTGGGGGCCTTTGCCAATCTCATCCTCAACAAGGCCGTACTCCATCCCCAGGATGGACTGACGGTGCAGGAACTTGCCCTTGGCGATCAGGCGGCGACCGCTTTGACGGAAGTGGCCGCCGCGGCCGCCGGCGAGTTCAAAGCAAGTCTTGCGCGACGCCAGGAGCGCATGGCTACGCTGTTCATGGTGCAGCTGTCGGCCATCGCCGCCATACTCGCGTGTGCCGTCTATGTCTTCGCCGGCTTCTGGCACGCCTGCCGCGAGACGATTCGTGCCCTGGTCAGCACAACCGAGCAAGTCATTCAGGGCAATCTCGGCAGCCAGGCTGCGGTGCGCTCGCGCGACGAGCTTGCCGAGATCGCCGATCGCTTCAATTCCCTGTCGCAGGTCCTGCGCCGGGTCATCGGGCGCATCGGTGATCACGGGCGGCAGGTGACCGCCGTGACGACGAATCTCGACCGGTCGGCAGCCCAGGTGGTCCACAACGCGGAGAAACAAGCCAGGGCGGCGGGGGAAACCGCTGCCACGGTGCAGCAGATCAGCGTGGCCATTGCCGCGATCGACAGTCATGCAGCCGAGCTTCAGCACAGCGCGGCCGAGGGCCTGAAGGGAATCGAGGCGGGAGAGGCGGCAGTGGGCAACCTGGATGCCCAGATGCGCGCAATGCGCGCACTGATGGAAGAGGTATCGCGCAGCAGCCTCCAGTTCATAGGCGACGCCAGGCAGGTGGCCGACAAGACCAGACAGGTGAAGGAGATCGCCGACCGCACCAATCTTCTCGCCCTCAACGCCGCCATCGAGGCGGCGCGCGCCGGCGAGGCCGGACGCGGCTTCGCAGTCGTGGCCGACGAGGTGCGCAAGCTGGCCGAGACCGCCGCCGTCACCGCGTGCGAGATCGACGAGGTCATGGGCACGATGATGCGCCAGTCCGCGCAAGTCAGCGTCAGCGTGTCAAGCGCCGACAAGAAACTGGGCCAGGCGGTGGAGCAGCTGAGCGATGTGTCGAGCGCCCTGGAGACGGCCGGCGGCATGGTGGGGGAAACCTACAGCAGCCTGAAGGACGTGAAGCGTTCGATCGCGGAGCAGAAGACAGCGAGCGAATCGATTGCCCGCAACATGGAGGAGATCGCCGCGATGGCCGACAGCACCCACCAGGAGGTGGGCGGGGTTCATGTCCTGTTGCGCGAGATGACCGGGCTCACCCGGCAGATGAGTGACGAGGTGGCGCGGTTCCGGACCTGACGGCCGCCGGGTCGGTGGTCATTGGCCGCGCCGGCGCGCCACGAAGATGCCGCTGCCGCTCTGCTTGGCGCGGCGCTTGGCCGCGGCGGCGGCCGATGCCACTTCTTCCGGATTCTGGAAATCCCCCGGGCAGACGCGCACGGCGCCGACGGCAATGGTGGTCAAGGGGAAGAAGCTGCGGTTGCCGCGGCGATCCTCCCCGGTGACGCCGCCGGCGATCACGTCCTCGGCGTCGAAGAAGCGCCGCGCGCGCTCGTTGAATTCGCGCACGATGAGCATGCAGCGGCCGTGCCAGTCGTCGCTCTGGAACAGCACCACGAAGTCATCGCCGCCCACATGGCCGACGAAGTCGCGCAGGGGATCGCAGCGGGACGCGATGACCCCGGCCGCCAGCTTGATCATCTCGTCGCCGCGCCAGTAGCCGTACTGGTCGTTGAAGGGCTTGAAGTTGTTCAGGTCGAAGTAGGCGGCGCAGAAGGGCACGCCGCTGGAGAGCAGACGCGAGATGTGCTCGGTGACGGGAATGTTGCCGGGCAGGAAGGTGAGCGGGTTGGCGTGGCGCGCCGCTTCCACGCGCAGCTCGGTCACGGTCCGCACCAGGCTCTCGCCGGTGCCGATGCCCAGATACCGGCCGCCGTCGGTGATGATGTAGCCGTCGCTGAGGTAGCGCTGGTCTTCCCCGGTGAGCACGCTGTCCAGGCAATCCAGGGGCGTCGACCGCTCGATGAGCAGGGGCGCCGGGTTCATGAAGGTGGTGCACGGCCGCTTGCCGTAGATCTCCCGGTGGAAGGGCCTGGAGTAGCGGTCCATGAAGCGGTGGCGGTTGATCAGGCCGGCGGGGCGCTCCTGGTCCACCACCGCCAGGGCATGGAGCTCGGGATAGGAAGCGAAAATGCCGACCAGGGCGTCGTTGGGCGTGCCCGGCGTGACCGAGGGGGCGGTGACGAGCAGCTTTTCCACCGTTGCGTTGACGCCTTGCCGCGGCGGCGTTTCCGGATAGACGGCGATCTTGCGGGAATCCAGCACCGCGGCGGCGTCGGCCGGGATGGCAGCGTCCGGCCGCCTGGCGGGGCGGCCCAGGAAGTAGCCCTGACCGTAGGCCACGCCCAGGTCGCGCAGGATGGCCAGTTCCGCCTCGGTCTCGATCCCCTCGGCCACCAGCGGACTGCCAAAGACGTCGGACAAGCGCAGCATGGCTTTCAGGAATTCCACCTTGCGGCTGTCCGACTGGATGCCGTGCGTGAAGTAGCTGTCGATCTTCACCATGTCCGGCTTGATTTCCGCCCACAGGCGCAGACTGGAGCGGCCGTCGCCGAAGTCGTCGAGGGCGAGGGCGATGCCCAGGGCGCGCAGGGTGGTGAGGGAGGCGATCAGCCGGTTGGTCGACTCCACCCGTTCGTGCTCGGTCAGTTCCAGCACGATACGGTTGGGCGGGAAGCCGGCGTCGAGCGCCGCGCGCACCAGTTCTCCGCCCCGGTGGCTGCCGAAACCTTCGATGGCCGGCGCACCGACGTTGAGGAACAGCTTGCCGGGAAGGGCCTGGGCGGCGAATCCGCGTATCGCCGTTTCGCAGCAGGCGATCTCCAGCCGGGCGGTCAGCCCGCATGCCCTCGCCGCCGCGAACAAGCGGTCCGGGCTATGGAGGTCCGAACCGTCCGGCCCGCGGATCAGCGCCTCGTAGGCATACACCTGTCCCGTCGCCATGTTGACGAGGGGCTGAAATACGGGGTAAAGCTGCCCGTCTTCGATCAACTGCAGAAAGCTGTCGCGGGCGCCCTGCATCGATGACATGGTTCTCCTTGCCTTTGTTATTGGGAACCACGGCGGCAACGGCCCCGGTGCCCCGGAACTTGAATGAATTTTTTCTTACGGCCGTTCCCTGTCCGTGCCGCCGTAACGCAACCATCATCCAGCCGTCATCGCCCAGTAACCCATCGGCCCCAAGCTTGCGCTCATGCAATGCCGACCCATGCGCATCGCCGTGGTGACCGAGACCTACCCACCTGAGATCAACGGTGTCGCCATGACGTTGGGGCGCATGGTGGAGGGCATGCTGGCCCGGGGTCACTCAATACAATTGATACGGCCGCGCCAAGGCAAAGACGAACAGACCTGCCGACGCGGGAGCCTGGAGGAGGTCCTGGCACCGGGCGTGCCGCTGCCCCGTTATCCGAACCTGCGCCTGGGGCTGCCCGTCAAGCGCAGGCTGCTCGGCCTCTGGTCCGCGCAGCCGCCGCATGTGGTGCTCATCGCCACCGAGGGACCCCTGGGCTGGTCGGCGCTGGCGGCGGCGCGCGCGCTCGGCTTGCCGGTGGCGAGCGAGTTCCACACCAACTTCCACCACTACAGCCGCCACTACGGCTTCGGCTGGCTCCATCGCCCCATCGCCGCCTATTTGCGCGGTTTTCACAACCGGGCCGACGCGACCCTGGTGCCCACCGCGGCCCTGCGCGCCCGCCTCCTGGCTGAGGGTTATCGCGGGGTCCATGTGGTCGCGCGCGGCGTCGATACTCGGCTGTTCCATCCAGGCCGGCGCAGCAGGCAGTTGCGCGAGGCCTGGGGCGCGGGCGATGCCGATCCGGTGGCGTTGTACGTGGGGCGCCTGGCGCCCGAGAAGAACATTCCGCTGGTGCTGCGCGCCTTCGACGCCATCGCGGCCGCGCAGGCGCGCGCCCGCCTGGTGCTGGTGGGCGACGGCCCGGCGCGGGCCGCCCTGGAGGCGGGCGGCTCGCGCGCCGTGTTCGCCGGCGTGCGCACGGGCGAGGATCTGGCGCGCCACTATGCCTCGGCCGATGTGTTTCTGTTCCCGAGCGAAACGGAGACCTACGGCAATGTCACGGCGGAGGCCCTGGCCAGCGGACTCGCCGTGGTGGCCTACGACTATGCGGCGGCCGCCGAACTTATCCGGGATGGAGAAAACGGGGCGCTGGCGCCCCTGGGGAATGCCGACGCCTTCGTGGCGGCAGCCTGCCGCCTCGCCCGGGATACCGAAGGCCGGGCGGCCCGGGCCGTCCGGGCACGGGCATCGGTGGAGCGTCTGGGTTGGGAACAAGTGGTCGCGGAGTTGCTGCGGGTAATGGGCAACGTCGTCGAGGACCGCGCCAAGCCTTGCGGAGGCAAGCATGCGATCGTCCATGCACAGGATCAGCACCCTTGACTTGACCTTTGCCCTGTACTGCAACCGCGCCTGCCGCAGCGTGGCAGTGCGCACGTTGTTCCGCGGCGTGAGCCGCCTGGGCAACGGCGTGTTCTGGTACTCGCTGATGCTGGCCCTGATCGTGGTCGACGGTGCCGCGGCGGGGCGGCCCGTGCTGCAGATGCTGCTGGCGGGCGCGCTCGGCGTGCTGGTGTATCGGTGGCTGAAGCAGGCCACGCTGCGGCCGCGTCCCTACCAGATCGCGCCCGACATCGTCGTCGCCGCGACGCCCCTGGACCAGTTCAGCTTCCCCTCCGGCCACACCCTGCATGCCGTGTCCTTCAGTACGATCGCGTGCAGCCACTATCCGGATCTGGCACCGTTGCTGCTGCCCTTCGTCGCACTGGTGGCCGCTTCGCGACCCATACTCGGGTTGCATTATCCCAGCGACGTCCTGGCCGGGGCGGCGATAGGGGCTTCGATCGGCGGGCTGGCGCTGCTGTTCTAGCGCCCGGGCGCGGGTCACCTGCCGGCGCTGTAACATGGCCGAGGTAACAGAGCCGAAACAAAGCCTGTATCATCGGACGGCATGGACGATGTTGCCCATGACGCACGCGCCTTCGCGCCCGAACTGCCTGAACTGCGGGAGTTGGAGGCGATCGTCGCCGCAGGCGGCGCGCATCTCGACACCCGTCTGGTGTGTGAGACTACTGCCCGGAAACAGCGCTTCCCCGTGTATGCCGTGTGCCTGGGCAACTCTTCGCCCCGCGTGCCGGCCGTGGGTGTTTTCGGCGGGGTGCATGGGCTGGAGCGCATCGGCACGGCCGTGGTGCTGGCCTACCTGCGCAGCCTGGTGGCGCGCCTGTCATGGGACAGCGTGCTGCACCGGCAGCTGGACGGTCTGCGCATGGTCTTCATACCGGTGGTCAATCCCGGCGGCATGTGGCTGGGCACCCGCGCCAATCCCAACGGCGTGGACCTCATGCGCAACGCGCCGCTGGATGCTGCGGATCCCGTGCCCTTCCTGATCGGCGGGCAGCGCATCGGACCCCGCCTGCCGTGGTATCGCGGACCCGCCGGGGGGCCGATGGAAGCCGAGGCCAGCGCCTTGTGCCGCGTGGTGGAGGAGGAGTTGTTGTCCCGCGAGTTCAGCATCGCGGTCGATTGTCATTCGGGTTTCGGCCTGCGCGACCGCCTGTGGTTTCCATACGCGCATACCCGCATGCCCATCGCGCACCTGCCGGAGGTGCAAGCCCTGAAGGAAATCCTCGACCGGACCCACGTCAGCCACAGCTACCTGGTCGAGCCCCAGAGCTGCCGGTACCTGACCCACGGGGATCTGTGGGACTACCTCTACCAGCGCGCAGCCTCCCAGGGCGATCGCGTCTTCCTGCCCTTCACGCTGGAGATGGGCTCCTGGCTGTGGGTCAAGAAGAATCCCCGGCAGTTGTTCTCGCGCGAGGGCATTTTCAATCCCGTCGTCGCTCACCGCCAGCAGCGGGTGCAGCGACGCCATCTCGTCCTGCTCGATTTCCTAGCGCGCGCCGCCTGCGGGCACAGCCACTGGCGCCCCTGCGGCGAGGGCCGCCAAGGGCATCGGCAACGGGCGCTCGATCGCTGGTATTGGGCAGGCAACCGATGAGCACCTGGGTCCTGCTGCGCGGCCTCACCCGCGAGCGGCGCCACTGGGGCGATTTCCCGGCGCTGCTCCAGGAGGCGTTTCCCGATGCCCGCATCTTCGCCCTCGACCTGCCCGGCAACGGTACCCTGCGGCATGCGCCCAGCCTGATGGCCATTGGGCAAATGGCCCAGTGCTGCCGTACCCAGCTGCGGCGAAGGGGCGCCGCGCCTCCGTATCATCTGCTGGCCCTATCCCTGGGCGCCATGGTGGCGGTCGCTTTCGCCGAGGCCTTCCCGGAGGAGACGGGCGCCTGCGTGCTGATCAATACCAGCCTGCGGCCGTTCAATCCGGTCTACTGGCGCCTGAGGCCCCACAGCTACCCCGCGCTGCTGCGGCTGGCGCTCGCGCCCCAGTCGGCTGAGGCGCGCGAGCAGCTCATTTACCGCCTGACCAGTAATCGGCCCACCCGGGCCCGGACCATCGTCGGTGACTGGATCCGTTATCACCGCGAGCAGCCTGTCTCCGCCGTCAACGCCCTGCGCCAGCTCTACGCTGCGCTCACCTACCGCGCCCCGGCGCAACCGCCGACCTCACGCATGCTGCTGCTCGCCAGTGGCGGAGACGTCCTGGTGGACGTGCGCTGCTCGCGCCGATTGGCCGAGCGGTGGCGGGTGCCCCTGGTCGAGCATCCGGATGCCGGCCACGACCTGCCGCTGGACGACGGTCCCTGGGTGGTGCGGCAAGTGAAGTGCTGGCTGGCGGCCGGCGGCGGCCGCGGGGAGGCTACCCCTGTCGGCCGATGAGGAGCGCGGCGGGGGGGGGGGGCCGCGC
>JBMOOW010000053.1:0-11158 GCA_049323195.1 Pseudomonadota bacterium
GCGGCCAGGCGCCTTTGCGCCGATGAAACCGATCGCTCTTATCCGCCGGTTCGACTGATCAGGTCGGAGCCGATGACCATCCGGTTGGAAAACACGAGTTTTTCAACGGAATAGGTCGGAAGCGGACATTTGCCTGGCCACCCATCTGCACACGGTTCCGCAATGTCTGAGCGCCCCCCGGTCGCACGCACCATCGGCGCGGCTAGCAGCGTCCTGCTACGGGCGCTCGGGGATGCCGCTCATGAGCGTTGCCGGGTCGTGCGGCGTTCCGTTGTTCAGGACTAGCCCCACGTCCCGGACATGAAGGATGTTGCGCAACGGGTCGTTCCTTAGGAACACGATGTCTGCCTCCAACCCTCTGCTCAGTCGGCCGGTGCGCTGGTCGATGCCGAGCATGGCTGCTGCATCTGACGTCGCCAGTCTCAGGACTTCCCAGACCGGCAGACCGGCCCTTGTATGGAGCTCGAGCTCGGTGCTGAAGGCCGGGCCGCCGCCATTGCCGTCCGTCCCCACCAGGATCGGCACGCCTGCCCGGTGCAGGCGCCGAACGAACTCCAGTACCTTCGGCATCGCCGCTCGCGCGCGTCGGTGATCGTCCTCACTCATGACCGGAAGGAACGCGAGCATCGCTTTGAGGCTCTCGGGATGGATATAGGCTCTGTCGCGCAAGGGAAGCACGGCGTCGAGGCGGTCGCTGTTGTAGGTCAGCTGGTTGACGAACAACGTGGTGCTGACGACCACCTTGCGACCCGCGAGTTCACCGATCATGTCCTGGATGAGCGGGCCATCGAGATCGGCGAGCTCGAACCAACGGAACAGATAGCGCGCATCTGCACCACGTTCTACTAGATAGGTGGCCTTCGCGGCCGGCTCGAGCAGGTCAGCACTGGTGGGGAGCGCGTGCTCCAGGCCATCGATGCCCATTCGGGCCGCCTCGGTCCAGCTGACTGAATCGAGATGAGCGATCGCCTTGAGGCCGTGCTGATGCGCCACGCGGATCCCAGTCGCCAGCTCCTCCTTGCTGAGCCCGCTGTAGAGCTTGAAGTAGCGCATACCCAGTGCAGCTTGGCGCCGGGCCTCCGCCTGCCACTCGCCCTCGGTCCGCGGGTAGGCGAATGCGCTGCCGCCGAAAGGCGGAGGCTGGATCACCGCCCCGGCATGAATGGCCTCTGGGCCGATCCAGTCGCCTGCCCGGACCATCGCGTCATAGCGCGCATTCGCGACTGGGTCGCCGCCCGGGTTGCGTACCGTCGTCACGCCGAAGGCCAGAGCCATGGCGGCGTGGAAGCGTGTGATCGAATCGACGCTTGGGATGCTGATGCGCGGCGCGCCGTCCACCACTTCGACAGTGTGCGGGCCCGATGTGATATGCGCATGGCCGTCGACGAACCCGGGCAGTGCATAGTGCCCGCGCATATCAACGGACTCTTGCACCGGCGCGCCGTGCCAGCCGCCAGCACCGACGGCTTGGATCCGGCCCTCATCGACCAGGACATACGCATTCCGGACCACCCGCTCGGCGGCTGGGTCCAGCAGGGTAAAGCCGTGGTAGAGCACGCCTGACGGCGCCGGCGCGGGCTTGTGGTGCGTCGAGCAGCCTGTCATCAGGATGCCGAGCAACGCAGCGAGGAACGACCGGACGCCCTTAACCCGCATGACGAAGCCCTTGGCGAACGAGCGCACCAATAAGCCTTCGGCGTAGCTGGAATGCGGTGATGCCCAGAAGGGTCGCACCCAGCCAGAAGACCGCTTCGGTGATCAGCAATGCCACAGTAAGCAGGAAGAAGCGTGCGCTGGTGTCGACGCCTGCAGCCAGGCCGACAGCGAATGCCGTCCAGCTCGCTAGACAGGCGGCGATCGCCGCAATGACGAGCCAGCGCTTGGTTCCCGGCGGGGCGGGCGCATCGGTGGTGGGACTTTTCTGATGGTGCATCTGGTTTCTCCGAATCCGTAAGCAGGACTGGCGACCGGATATCGAGCCACGCCAGTTCCCTGCTAGTACGATCCAGGTAGCGGGTTCTTACAGCTGCCCCCACGCAAACGGGCTGTAAGAAAACGATGCCCGCCGGCGACTGTGTGCGGGATACCCACGGAAAACTGGCGCGCCCATGCACCCGCTCTGGCCGGATGTCCAGCTGCACCTGCCCCGCCTGTGGCGGACCGTGCGCGCCTATGAGCGCGACCCGGGTGCACAGGAGGACCTCGTCCAGGAGATTCTGATCGCGGTCTGGGAGGGGCTGCCGCGGTTGAAAGACCCCGCCCGCCTGCCCGCTTTCATGCTGCGGATCGCCCACAACCTGGGAGCGAGCCATGTGCACCGGGCGGTTCGCGCCCCAAGTCAGGTCGCGCTCGAAACGGAGGCGGCCCAACTCGTAACGGCGGAGTCTGCCGATCCCGGGGATGCCGAGGCGCGATGGCTGCTCGAGGCGCTGCGCCTGATACCGCTTCCACAGCGCCAGGTCCTGCTGCTGCAGCTGGAAGGGTACGACTACCGGGAGATTTCCGACATGCTCGGCATCAGCGTCGAGAATGTGGGAGTGAGAGCCTACAGGGCGAGAAAGGCCCTACAGGAGATCCACAATGGACATCGATGAGCAGGCATTGCAGGCCCTCTGGCAGCGCCAGCAACCGCCGCCGCGGCTCGCCGCGGATCTCGCAAGAAGAGTCGACCAACATCGGCGGCGTGCAAAAGTCCATCGAGCGGCCGAAGCGGTGATTACGGCCGCGGGCGCGGCGCTGCTCATCTGGCCGGGGGACGACGGCAGCCTGTCGCCCTCGCAGTGGTTGCTAATCCCGTTCTTCGCCGTTTTCGTGACCGTCAGTTGGATGGTCATTCTCGGACGAAAGCGCCGCCTGTTGGCCGCTGCCCATGAGCCGGTTTCACGGTACGCCCAAGCTCGAAAAGCGCAGCTGCGCGACGGCATGCGCCACCTGAAACTCGCAACCGCGGCGTCGCTCGTGCTCCTGGCGTACGCCACCGCAGCGCTGCTGGTCTCGCAGGCGGCGGGCGCGGGCGACTGGCGTGACGCCGCGGCGTCCGTCGTAGCCTGGGCCGGTGTGTGGACGGTGGGGACCTTCCTGCTGGCACGCGCCAAAGGCAATGCGATCCGCAAGGAATACCGGCAGATCGGAAGGCTCTACTAAAGCGGCGATGTGCACTTCGCGGTACGGGAATGCTTCTGGCCCGATGGATGTCCGCTATCGGCGGCGGTTTCAACCGGTCAACGCAACAGCCTGTCGGTACCGCTCGATCGGCGTCTCAAAGTTCAGTGTCTTGCGTGGCCGTTCGTTCAAGCGTCTGGCCACTTCGTCCAGCTTGGCCTGCGTAAAGCCCGACACGTCAATTCCCTTCGGGAAGTACTGCCGCAACAAGCCGTTGGTGTTCTCGTTTGAACCGCGCTGCCACGGGCTCCGCGGATCGCAGAAGTAGACCTGGATGTCGGTCGCCAGGGTGAAGCGGCGATGGTCGGCCAGCTCCTTGCCGCGATCCCAGGTGAGCGACTGGTACAACTGGTTCGGCAGCTGGCGCGCATGCTCGATCAGCGCATCCACGACTGTCTTCGTGTCCTTGCGATCGACCTTCACCAGCATGACGTAGCGCGTGCTGCGCTCGACCAGCGTGGCGATCTGGCTGTTGCCGCTGCCGAACAGCAGGTCACCTTCCCAGTGGCCTGGGACCGCTCGATCCTCGACATCGGCAGGCCGTTCGCGGATCGACACCGTGTCGCAGATGCGGCCGTGGTCGGCTGTCTTCTGCGTGTGGTGCCGCGATCGGCGCATGGCCCGCGAGCGCCGCAGGTGCTCCAGCAGCTCTTTCTTCAGCGCGCCACGCGACTGGATGAAGAGCGTGCGGTAGATCGTCTCGTGGGACACCTGGCAGGTCGCATCGTCGGGAAAGGTACGCATCAGCCAGCCGGCGATCTGCTGCGGCGACCACTGCTGCTGCAGCTTGTCCGCCACCCGTTTCGCCAGCGCAGGATGCAGCGCCAGCTTACAAGTCTTAGGTCGATGCGCCCGGTCCCAGGCAGCCTGATCGGCATGGCTTGCGCGGTAGCGTTCGATGCCGCCGTTGCGCCTGATTTCCCGGCTGATCGTTGAGGGCGCCCGGCTCAGAGCCGCTGCGATCGAACGAATCGAATGGCCGGCGACCAGCGCACGGGAGACGTCTTCGCGCTCGGCCAGGGTCAAGGCCCGGACCGACCGGCGTCGCGTCGGCGGGCGGATGCCACCGGTCGCGGCCAAGACTCTGCGAATCGACGGATGGTGCCGATCAAATAGCCGGGCGATCTGGTGCAGCGACTCGCCTTTCTGCCACCGGTCCCACATCAGGCCCTTCTGGGCATCGGTGTACTGGATCCGGGTTCTTCGCTTCAACTGCAACACTCCTGCTGCCTGGGCAGCTAGCCATGTGTTGCATCGATCGTATGAAACCGCCGCCAGAAGCGGACATCGGCAACAGCAGCCTCCTACGATTCCGACGACCCTATGGGCGCCACTTCCCTGAACGGCTCCACCGGCGCCGGCCGCCCGTTCGAGTCGAGCGCGATCATGGTGAAATGCCCTCGCGTGCACAGGTGTCGTGTCGCCGCTTGCGGGTCCTCGGTATTGAGCTCGACCTCCACGCGCATGGAGCTGCGGCCCACGTCGACCACGCGTGCGACCAGCTCGACCAGCTGGCCTTGCCGTACGGGTACATGGAAGTCGACCTGCTCCGAACGCGCCGTCACTACCGTGGTGCGCTTGGCGTAGCGCGTGGCGGCCACGAACGCCGCCTTGTCCATCCATGCCAGTGCCTGCCCACCGAACAGCGTGCCCAAGTGGTTGGTGTGATCGGGGAACACGATCTCCCACAGGCGCGCCTGGCGTGGGGGATCAGAAGGCGTCATCGAAGGCGACCTCCCCATTGATCCCGACCTGGTACGCCGACACGCGACGCTCGAAGAAATTGGTCAGCTCCTGGACGTCCTGCAGCTCGATGAACGCGAACGGGTTGCGGCTACCAAACTCCGGCTCAAGCCCGAGGGCGGCGAGCCGGAGATCCGCGACGTACTGCAGGTACTCACGCATTTCGCGAGGGGACAGGCCGTTCACGCCGCCAGACAGCACGTCGTGGGCGAACGCCGCCTCCACTTCGACCGCGTCACGCAGCATCGTCCGAACCTCACGCTCCATCGCGGCGTCGAACAGACCCGGCTCCTCCTCGCGCACGGTGCGGATGACTTCGAGGGCGAACGCCATGTGGCCCGATTCGTCGCGGAAAACCCAGTTCGTGCCCGCTGCCAGCCCCGGCAGCAGGCCGCGCGAGCGCAGGAACCACACGTAGGCGAAGGCGGCGAAGAAGAAAAGACCTTCGATGCAGCAGGCGAAACAGATGAGATTCAGCAGGAATGCACGCCGATCCTCGCGCGTCTCGAGCCGCCTCAGCTGCTGGATGGAGTCGATCCAGCGAAAGCAGAAATCGGCCTTGGCACGGATCGACGGGATGTTCTCGATCGCCGAGAACGCCGCGGCACGCCGCTCCATGTCGGGCACGTAGGCGTCCAGCAGTGTCAGGTAGAACTGCACATGCAGCGCTTCCTCGTAGAGCTGGCGCGACAGGTACATGCGCGACTCGGGTGCGTTGACGTGCTGGTAGAGGTTGAGCACAAGGTTGTTGGCGACGATCGAGTCGCCCGTCGCGAAGAAGGCGACGAGACGCTCGACGAGGTGGCGATCGGCCGGCGTGAGCTTGTCCCGCAGATCGTTGATGTCAATGCCGAAGTCGATCTCCTCTACGGTCCACGTATTACGGATCGCGTCGCGGTACATGTCGTAGAAGAGCGGGTAGCGCATCGGGCGCAGGGTCAGCTCGAAGCCGGGGTCTAGAAGGCGTGCAGCGGGCATGGGGTTGTTCCGGTCAGAGAGATTCGGTCGCGGGCGTCAAGAACACCCGCGGCGGACGTCGGGTCGCCTACTGGCAGGCCTCGCAGGCTTCGGGGTTTTCGAGCGAGCACGCGATGGCGGCCTGCGGGGGGGCGGTCGGCACGGTGGCCTTCGCGATGCGGGTCGCCGGCCGCGAGCGCAGGTAGTACGTCGTCTTCAGGCCCGACTTCCAGGCGTACATGTACATCGACGACAGCCGCCCGATGTTCGGGCTCTCGATGAAGAGATTCAGCGACTGCGACTGGTCGATGTAGGCGCCTCGCGCGGCGGCGAGGTCAATCAGCGCCTTCTGCGGCAGCTCCCAAGCAGTGCGGTAGACCTGCCGCAATGATTCCGGGATGGCCTCGATGGCCTGAATGGACCCCTCGCCGAGCTTGATCGCATCGCGGATGGGCTGCGTCCAGAGGCCCAGCTTCTTGAGCTCGTTGACGAGGTGGCGGTTGACCTGCACGAAGTCGCCCGAAAGCGTCTCGCGCTTGAACAGGTTAGAAACCTGCGGCTCGATGCATTCGTAGCAGCCGGCGATCGAGGCGATGGTGGCGGTTGGGGCGATGGCGATCAGCAGCGAGTTGCGCAGGCCATGCGTGGCGATGCGCGCCTTTAGTGCCTCCCAGGCGACGGCATGCGTCGGGGTCACGCCCCAGAGGTCGAACTGCAGTTCACCCTTCGCCGCGCGCGTTTCGTCGAACGAGGGATGTGCGCCGTGCTGCTCGGCGAGATCGCACGAGGCCTCTAGCGCGTGCAGGTAGATGGTTTCGGCGATGCGCGTCGACAGCGCGAGCGCCTCGGCCGAATCGAACGGCAGGCGCAGCCTGAAGAAGACGTCCTGCAGGCCCATGACGCCAAGCCCCACCGGCCGCCAGCGCAGGTTCGAGCGCCGCGCGGATTCGATCGGATAAAAGTTGAGGTCGATGACGCGATCGAGTTGGCGCACGGCGACCTGCACCGTCTCCGCGAGCCTGTCGAAATCGAAGCCGTCCTCGCCCACGTGCTGCGCGAGGTTGATCGAGCCGAGGTTGCAGACGGCCGTTTCGTCCGCGCTCGTGACCTCGAGGATCTCGGTGCACAGGTTCGACAGGTGCACCGTGCGGCCCAGGCCGACCTGGTTGCACGTGCGGTTGGACGCGTCCTTGAACGTCATCCAGCCGTTCCCGGTCTCGCCCAGCACCTTCATCATCCGGGCGTAGAGCTCGCGCGCCTTGACCGTGCGCACCGCGAGTCCCTGCTGCTCGGCCTGCAGGTACGCCTGCTCGAAGGCCTCGCCCCAGAGATCCGGGAGCGCCGGCACCGCCTTGGGATCGAACAGCGACCAGTCGCCATCGGTCTCGACCCGCTTCATGAAGAGGTCGGGGATCCAGTTGGCGAGGTTGAGGTTGTGTGTGCGGCGCATCTCGTCGCCGGTGTTGTCGCGCAACTCCAGGAATTCCTCGATGTCGGCATGCCACGTCTCGAGGTAGATGCAGGCCGCGCCCTTGCGCTTGCCGCCCTGGTTCACCGCGGCGACCGACGCGTCGAGCGTCTTCAGCCACGGCACGATGCCGTTGCTGCGGCCGTTGGTGGAGCGGATCAGCGAGCCGCGCGCGCGGATGCGGTGATACGCCTGCCCGATGCCGCCGGAGAACTTCGACAGCTGCGCGACGTCGCCGTAGCGCGCGTAGATGTCGGTCAGCGAGTCCTGCGGCGAATCCAGCAGGAAGCACGACGAGAGCTGCTCGTGGCGCGTGCCGGAGTTGAACAGCGTCGGCGAGCTCGGGATGTAATCCAGCGACGCCATCAACCGGTAAAGCTGAAGCGCACCCGCGGGGCTGTCGGTCAGCGCGACCGCGATGCGCATGAAGAAGTGCTGCGGCGTCTCGATGACGTGGCGCGTGTGCGGGTGCCTGAGCAGGTAGCGGTCGTACAGCGTGCGCAGGCCGAAGTACTCGAAGCGCCGCGTGTTGGCCGCGTCGATCGCGTCGTTGAACTTGCGGGCGTTCGCTTCGACGGCCTCGCGCACGCGGTCGTTGATCAGGCCGAGGTCGTGGCCGAGCAGGATCGACTGCGAGAACGAATGCACGCCGAGCCCGGCGACTTCCTTGTCGATGTACGCCCCGAGCAGCCGCGCGGCCAGGCGCGAGTACTGCGGCTCCTCGGCGGTGAACGCGGCGGCGGTATGGATGGAAAGCTCGTCGAGCTCGCGGGTGGTCGCGCCGTCGAAGATGCCGCCGATGGTCTTGAGCGCGACGCGCATCGGATCGATGTCATCGAGCCCTGCGCTGCAGCGCTGCACGGCGCGCACGATCTTGGCGACGTCGACTGGCTCGCGGCGGCCGTCCCGCTTGGTCACGGTCATGGTCGCCGGCGCATGCGGCGGGGTCAGTGCGAAGCCGGGCGCGTCGGTGTCGGACGCCACGTGTGGCACGGTTGGGGTGAGTGTCTCGTTCGTCATTGGTTCCTCTCCGGTGGCGATGGAGAGGAAGCGAAAGCGGCGCAGGCATGCCCGTGCCGGCCCCCGCCCCCTCGGGCGAGCCGGCATCGACGCAAGAAGACGGAAGGCAGCGGACGAGGTCCGCGGACCGCCCCGTCCCTCCCACGAGGACGCCTGGCCAACGGCGGCACGCGGCCGCCGATCGAGGCAGGTCTTCGGACTCGTGGACTACGGCGAGTGCTCGCCACCTACTGCGCGTCGCTTCCCAGCCGCTCGGGCCAGTGCCAATGACGCGGGTCGTTTCCACTTACCGCTGCGGGGCAGTCCCGGACTTCCACCGGGTTCCCTCTTAAGCCGACCCGGGCGGGCGCGGCACCTTCGACGGGCACAACATATTGGGCCGACCCTAACCAGTCAATACATTTTATTGGGTCTGCCGTTGAGGAGTCGCCGCCGCTTCGCTGATCGGTCGGACACGATGGTGGTCGCGGACGCCGTCTGACCCGCTAGAAGCTCAAGCGCGCCCCGGCACTTACCGATCGTGGCGCGCCTGGCTGCAGGACAGCGTGGCCCGCCGACGTTCGGTCGCGGACGCTCATCGTGCCCACGTAGCGCTGGTCGGTCAGGTTGCGCAGTTCGCCGAAGACCTGCCACCGGTCGCGCCGGATGCCGGCGCGGAGGCCGAAGAGGTGGTACCCCGCGAGGCGATAGCTGTTGCTGAAGTCCGCATAGCGCGAGCCCACCCAGTCGAACGTCGGGCCGACGAGGAACCCGTTGCCGTGGCGATATATCACTTCGCCACGCATCGCATACGCCGGCGCCGCCGGCAGGCGGTTGTCGCCATAGACCAGATCACCGTCGAAGAAGAAGCGGTTGTACGACGCACTGAGCAGCGGCTCGATGCGATCAACGCCGTTGCCGAGCGGCAGGCTCACGCCGACGAGCGCCTCGATACCGCCATGCGTGGTGCGATGGATGTTGGCGGACAGGCTGGTGCCGGGCGCGACCGGGCTATCGACCGACAGGATCTCGTCGCGGATCCGCGCGTAGTAGACCGAGGTATCCCAATGCCAGCGTGGCTTCGACGCATCGGCTTTCGTCGCGCCACGCAGCCCCGCCTCCACCACGGTGCCCTGCATCGGATCGAGCGTGGCGTTGCCGCCGTGCAGGTCATCGGTCAGTTCGAACGTGGTGGGCGCCTCGAACAGCCGGCTTACGCTGGCGAAGGCCTCACTGGTGGGCGTGATGGCGCGCAGCACGCCGAGGCGCGGATTGATCGACGAATAGTCGCGACGCGGGTTTCTCACGGTCCCACTGGCGAGTTCGGTCGTGCGCACGTCGCGCGCGGTGCGCACGCCCTGCGCGCCATAGACGAGCGTCCAGCCGGGCGCGAACGCCCAGCGATCCACCACGAACAGCTCGGCGCTATCGGACTGGTTGTTTATGATCCCGGTCTGGCCGTTGCGGCGGCCGCCATCGTTGCGGAAGTTGCCGCCCGTCTCGCGGGTGTCCGCCACGTTCAGGCCGATGAGCACGTCATGCGCGCCGGAGCTGATGTTGTAACGGGCCACGCCTGCATAGGTGCGCTGGTCGGTGTTCTTAAGCAGGCTGAACACCTCCACGGGCGCGTTCGGGCCCGCGCCGTCGAAATCGACGAGGATCTTGTCGACGATCGGGTGGTAGAGGTTCTGGTCCTCGTACGACAGCCCCAGTTCCAGGCGCTTCGTCTCGTCCGGGATCCACGTTCCCTTCGCTGCCGCACGGTCGATGCGCACGTTGAGCTGGAAGTTGCCGGTAATCGCCGACGGGTTTGCCTGACACGAGTCGGCGTCGAACTGCGCACGGGTGAGCGCACCGGCAAGCTGCTCGTCGTTCTCGATGTGCGTGGCGAACAGTCGCAGGTCGACGCCGGCGGACGGCTGCCAGCCGACGTTCGCGTACACGCTCGACCGATCCTGCCGGCTGTGCCCGCGGTAGCCGTCGCGCTGCTTCTCGTCGACGGTGACGAGGCCGTCCCAGTCGCCTGCGACCTCGCCCGCCGTGAGCCGGCCGTTCGCGATACCGAAGCTGCCGCCTCCGACGAACAGCTCCAGCGGCACGCTATTGCGCGCGGTCGGGCTGGCGAAGTCGATCGCGCCGCCCAGGTTTGCTCGCACCAAAGGTCAGCGCATTCGCGCCGTGCGCGACCGTGATGTAGCGTGCGGCCGCCGGGTCGATGAAGCGGTTGTGGTTGTTGCCGTCGGCAGTGGTGACCGGCAGCCCGTCCTGGAACAGCTTGATGCCGTTGCTGTCGTAGTCCGTGGCATCGAGGTTGGAGCCGCGGCTGGAGATGAAGACGGCATCGCCGCCGGTGCCGCTCTGCGTCCAGACGCCGGGCACGTAGCGAAGCGCATCGGACAGGTTGCCGACCGACCGCTCGCGGAGGGAATCGGCATCGATGATCGTGACGGCACCGGGCGTCAGTGCGCGCTCGGCGTCTGCAGGCCTTCGGTCGTGCACAGGGCCATTTCCTGCAGCGCGCCGACGGCGTCGTCGATTGCGCCTGCATCGCCCGGCTCACCGTCGGTGCAAACATGGTCACCAGCATGGCCACGAGGGCCAGCTGCGCCATGACGCGACCGAAGGGCTGGGAGCGGATCACGGGCGGCATTGTAGGCCAGGGCACGAATATCCTGGCTTGGCCCGCCCATGTCCGCTTTGGGTCTATTCCGTTGAAAAACTCGTGTTTTCCAACCGGATGGTCATCGGCTCCGACCTGATCAGTCGAACCGGCGGATAAGAGCGATCGGTTTCATCGGCGCAAAGGCGCCTGGCCGCCTCAGGCGGCCA
>JBMOOW010000054.1:0-11077 GCA_049323195.1 Pseudomonadota bacterium
CGCCGGTGCAGGACACGGCGCCGGCCGCGCGCGCCGTGGCGACCGCACCAACCGCGTCCAGCCCGACGCCGACCGAGGCGGCGGCGCCCGCCGACGCGACCCGCTACCTGCTGCAGGCGGGCGCCTTCGAGGCTTCCGGCCAGGCCGAAGAGCTCAAGGCGAAGATCGCGATGCTGGGCCTGGGTGCGCGCGTGGAATCGGCGCGCATCGGCGGCAGGACCGTCTACCGCGTGCGCATGGGGCCCTACGGCAGCGCCACCGAACTGGCCGAGGCCAAGCGCAAGCTGGCTGCCGGCGGCCTGCCGGCCCTTGCCGTGAAGACCAACTGAGCCCGCCGGTGGCCAGGCTCCAGCACCCGTCCACCCGCCTGCTCGCCGGCTGCGTCCTGGGTCTGGCTCTCCTGCTGGGCGGCACCGCGCTGCTCGACCTGCTGGGCCCCGGCCGGGTGATGCGCACGCCGCTGGGGCCGGTCTCGCTGCCCGGGCTGGCGATGGTGGCGCTGGCGATGGGCACCGCCGCGATGGTCGCCGGCCGTGGATTCCGGCGCCTGGCGCCGGCGCTGGTCGCGGCCAGCAGCATCGCCGGCATGGCCATCGCCTGGGCGATGGCGCCTGCCGGGATGCCCGGGGTGCCCGGCTGGATCGCACGCAACTACGGTTTCATGCTCGTGCTCGAGATGGGCACGGCCTGGCTCGCGGCCTTCGCCGGCGAACGCCTGGCGCAACGCCTCGCGCTGCGGCGCGCGGCGCGCGCGGCGCCCTAGCCGCCGCGCTTGAGCTGGATCAGCGCCGAGGTATCGGCCTCGCCCTGTCCGCGCTCGACCAGCTCGGCGTAGTCGGCCAACGCCTGGTCGATCACCGTGGCGCGGATGCCGGCGGCCTGCGCCATGCCCTGCACGATGCGCAGGTCCTTGAGCATGTGCAGGCTCTTGAAGCCCGGCGCGAACTCGCCGGCCAGCATGGTCGCGCCGCGCTTGTCGAGGAACCAGTTCGACGCCGCGCCCGCCATCAGCGTGGGCAACAGGCGCTCCGGGTCCAGGCCCAGCTTCTCGGCCAGCGCCAGGCCTTCGCAGACGGCCTCGTTGATGCCGGCCACGAGCACCTGGTTCACCGCCTTGGTCGCCTGCCCCGCGCCGGTGCCGCCCATGTGGGCGATGCGCGCGGCATAGCAGTCCAGCACCGGGCGCGCCTTCTCCAGCACGGCCTCGTCGCCGCCGGCCATCACCGACAGCCGGCCGTTGCGCGCGCCCTCCACGCCGCCGGAGACCGGCGCGTCGAGGAAGCCGATGTCGTGGGTGGCCAGCATGGCCGCCGCACGCCGCGCGGTGTCGACCGAGACGGTGGAATGGTCGACGACCACCGTGCCCGGGCGCAGCACGTCGGCCAGGCCGGCGACGTTCTCCAGCACGTCGGCGTCCAGCGGTACGCAGAGCGCGACGAGGTCGCAGTCGGCGAAGTTCTGCGCCGAGCGCGCGGCGCGCACGGAGAGCTCCGCGGCGAAGGCGTCGGCCTTGTCCTGCGTGCGCGTGCCCACCGCGGTGAGCAGGCCGCGCGAATGCACGTGGCGCGCCATCGGCGCGCCCATCGCGCCGAGGCCGATGAATCCGGTTTTCATGTCGTGTTCCCGCGCGCCGTCAGTCCAGCGGCGCGTCGTCCAGGTAGGTGTAGCCGGTAAGGCCCGCTTCGAGGGCCTCGTTGAGCCGCAGCGCCTCGTCCGCGGCCAGCCCGGCGGCCGCGACCTTCTCGCGGTAGGCCTGCCGGAGCCGGGCGATATCGTACCCGACGTAGTCCAGCATCACGTCGATCGTGTCGCCGCGGCGCTGCTGCACGAACTGGAAGCCCTGTTCATCCACGTTCACGGCCACCGCGTCGGTGTCGCCGAACAGGTTGTGGATGTCGCCCAGGATCTCCTGGTAGGCGCCGACCAGGAAGAAGCCCAGCCGGTAGACCTCGCCCGGGCGCGGCGCGTGCACCGGCATGGACGTGCCCAGCGTCTCGTTCTCGACGTAGGTGTCGATGCGGCCGTCGGAGTCGCAGGTGAGGTCGGCGATCACGCCACGGCGGACGGGGGCCTCGTCCAGCCGCTCGATGGGCAGGATCGGAAACACCTGCTGGATCGCCCAGACGTCGGGCATCGACTCGAACACGCTGAAGTTGACGAAGTACTTGTCGACCAGCCGCTCGTTGAGCTCGTCGAGCACCTCGCGCTGGGTCTTCTCCAGCGGCGAGAGGCGCTCGCGCACGCCGTGCAGGATCGCGTAGTAGAGATCGTCGATGCGCGCGCGGTGCACGAGGTCGATCTGCCCCAGCACGTAGGCCTGCAGGCCCTCGGCGTGGTAGTGCGTGGCCTCGTGGAACAGTTCCACCGCCGGGCGCGTCGCGAGCTCGGCATGCACGCTGCGCAGGTGCCGGATGACGAGGGGTTCGTCGTCGTGCGCGTCGGGCACGCGGCCTTCCGGCGCGCGCTCGACCTCGCTCACGTTGGTGACCAGCACCGCGTGGTGCGCGGTCATCGCGCGGCCGCACTCGGTCACGATGCGCGGCGGGGTGAGGCCGTGCTGCTCGCAGGCGTCGGCCAGCGGCTGCACGATGTTGAGCGCGTACTGGCGCACGCCGTAGTTGATCGAGTAGTAGCTGCGCGAACGCGTGCCTTCGTAGTCCACGCCCAGGCCGCCGCCGACGTCCATGTACTTCACCTTCGCGCCCAGGCGCGAGAGCTCGATGAAGTAGCGCACCGCCTCGCGCATGCCGCCGGCGATGTCGCGCACGTTGGAGATCTGCGAGCCCATGTGGAAGTGCAGCAGCGAGAGGCAATCGCCCATGCCGGCGTCGCGCAGGCGCTTCCACACGTCCAGCACCTGGCGCGGGGACAGCCCGAACTTGGCCTTGTCGCCGCCGCTGTTCTGCCACTTGCCGGCGCCCAGCGAGGCCAGCCGCATGCGCACGCCCAGGCCCGGCACGACGCCCAGCGCCTTCGCCTCCTCCATCACCAGCGACAGCTCGGAGGGCTTTTCGATGACGATGAACGTCTCCAGCCCCAGCTTGCGGCCGATCAGCGCCAGGCGGATGTACTCGCGGTCCTTGTAGCCGTTGCAGACGATCAGCCCGCCCGGGCGCGAGAGCGCCATCACCGCCATGAGCTCGGGCTTGCTGCCGGCCTCCAGGCCGAAGCCCTCGCCCATGTTGGAGGCCAGCGTGCCGGCCACCGACTCGTGCTGGTTGACCTTGATCGGGTAGACCGCGGTGTAGCCGCCGCCGTAGCCGGTCTCGCCGACCGCCCAGGCGAAGGCGTCCTGCAGCTTGCGCAGGCGGTCGGAGAGCACCTGCGGGAAGCGCACCAGCAGCGGCAGCTGCGCGCCGCCTTCCAGCGCGCGGTCCACCGCCTCGGCCAGCGCGATGGACGGCCCGCCCGCGCCCTGCGGATGCACGCTCACGCGGCCGGCGGCGTCGACGTCGAAGTAGCCTTCCGACCAGTACGGGATCGAGTAGGTCTTGCGGGCCAGGTCGAGCGACCAGTCGGACATGGGCATGGGCCGGTTCGGATGAGCGGGCGCGCATTCTAGCGGCGCGCGGGTGAGGTGCCGGGGATGGCGGCGACGGGCGGCTCAGCCGGCGTTCGCTACACTCGCCCGCCCCGCGGCGCCCGCCGCGCCCAGCCGATGCGGACCCCCGATGAGCGAACAGACCCCCACCTGGCAGTACGAGAACTTCGACCACACCGGCTCGGCCATCGGCTACCGCGTCCGCGCCAAGCTCGACGAGGTGCAGAGCCCGTTCCAGAAGATCGAGATCTTCGAGACGACCGACTGGGGCAACCTGATGCTCATCGACGGCGCGGTGATGCTCACCACGCGCGACAACTTCCTCTACCACGAGATGATGTCGCACCCGGCGCTGTTCACCCATCCGGACCCCAGGCGCGTGGTGATCATCGGCGGCGGCGACTGCGGCACGCTGCGCGAGGTGCTCAAGCACACCGGCGTCGAGTCGGCCACGCAGTGCGACATCGACGAGCAGGTCACGCGCATGGCCGAGAAGTGGTTCCCGGAGCTGTGCGATTCCAACCATGATCCGCGTGCCGAGCTGCTGTTCGACGACGGCGTGGCCTACATGAAGAACTGCGAGCCCGGCAGCGTCGACATCGTGATCGTCGATTCCACCGATCCGGTCGGCCCGGCCGAGGGCCTGTTCAACAGGGCCTTCTACGAGAGCTGCTTCCGCGCGCTCAAGGACGACGGCATCCTCGTCCAGCAGTCCGAATCGCCGCTGGCGCTGCTCGACCTCATCCGCTCCATGCGCGAGGAAATGGGCAAGGCCGGCTTCACCACGTTCAAGACCCTGCCCTTCCCCCAGCCCTGTTACCCGACCGGCTGGTGGAGCTGCACGCTCGCCCGCAAGGGCGGCGGCTTCGACTTCCGCGAGCAGGCCGCCCGCGAGGCCGGGCTGGACACGAAGTACTACAGCGCCGATGTGCACCACGGCGCGCTGGCCACGCCGCCGTTCGTCGCCCGGGCGCTGGGCGACTGAGGCCGGGCCGTATCATCGCGGGATCCGGCGGGCAGCCGCCGGAGCTCCGCATGCCGGCCGCGTCCATGCCCCGCCTCTGCACGCTACTGCTGCTCGCCGGCCTGCTGCCGTTCGCCTTCGGCGTGCCGGCGCAGGAGCGCGGCAGTACGCGGGCGCCATCCGATCGCGCCGCCGCCTTCGACCGGCTGTTCCACCGTCTCGACAGCGAGGAGCTCAAGCCCGCCACGCCGGAGGAGGCACAGGCCCAGCTGGCCCGACTGCGCGCGCTGATCCCCCCGGGCGATGCGCGCCGCGAGCTGCAGTTCCGCTCGCTGGCCTGCTTCCAGCCGCCGGAGGACGCCGCCGCCTCGCTCGAGATCGCCCGCCGCGGCGTGCAGGAAGCGCGCCAGCGCGGCGATGCCGAGGCCGAGGCACGCTTCACGTACTGCCAGGCCGGCTTCGCGGAAATGACCCAGGGCCCGCGCCAGGCGATCGACCTCTACACCCAGGGGCTGACCCTGGCCCGCCGCGCCGAAGTCCCGCTGCTGGTGGGCGACGGGCTGGTCGCCCGCGGCAACGTGCGCTCCTACATCGGCCAGCATGCGCTGGCGCTGGCCGATTTCGTCGCCGCGCAGCGCGTGTACGAGGCGGCTGGCCTTCGCGCCAATGCCGAGGGCAACCTGTTGAACATCGGCATCGCCTACCGCCGCATGGGCGAGTTCGAGCGCGCGCGCCGCTACCTCGAGCAGGCCCGCGAGATCGCCCTGCGCCAGCAGGACTGGCCCGCCGTGCTGGTGCACTGGCTGCAGATCGGCTACCTGCACGAGGACATGCGCGACCCCGACCGCGCGCTGGCGGCCTACGACCAGGCGCTGCGCGTGGCGCGGCAACGGCTGGGGCCGGGCGATGCCGGCGCGGCGGAACTGGGCATCGCGTCGGCGCGCATCAGCAAGGGCGAGCCGGAGGCGGCGCTGGCGGCGCTGGAGCGCGCGCGCGCGGACTTCGCGTCGATCAACGACACCTCCAATGCCGGGATGCTCGCGCTGCTCGAAGGCCAGGCGCGCGCGGCGCTGGACCAGGACGCCGCCGCGCTGGCCGCCTTCGCACGGGCCGAGCAGGCCTTCCGGCGCGAGCGCAACGACCGCTACCTCGCCATGCTCTATCCCGAGCGCGCGAAGGTGCTCGAGCGCAGCGGGCGCCCGGGCGAGGCGCTGGCCGACTTCAAGCGCTACGTCGCGCTGCGCAAGAAGCTGCTGGAAGCACGCACCGACCAGCGCACGCTGATGCTGCGCCAGCAGTTCGACGCCCGCCAGCGCGAGCTGGAGAACCTGCAGCTGCGCCGGGAGAAGACGCTCCGCGACCAGCAGTTCGCGGCGCTCGAGCGCGCGGGTCGCTGGCAGGCCGGCGCGATCATGCTCGGCGGCGTGCTGTTCGCGCTGCTGGCCGGCTTCGCGGTGCGGCAGGTCGTGCGCACGCGGCGGCTGCGCGTGCTCGCGCTCACCGACGAGCTCACCGGCGTGGCCAACCGCCGCCGCATCGAGCTCGTGGCCGAGGAAGCGGTGGCCACGGCGCTGGCGCACGGCCGCCCGCTGTGCCTGATCACCTTCGACATCGACTACTTCAAGCGCATCAACGACAGCTTCGGCCACCTCGCCGGCGACGAGGTGATCGCGCGCGTCGCCGAGGCCTGCCAGCAGGCGCTGCGCCAGAACGACGCGATCGGCCGCACCGGCGGCGAGGAATTCCTCGTGGTGCTGCCCGACACCGGCATCGACGCCGCCGTGCAGGTGGGCGAACGCCTGCGGGGCAACGTGGAGGCGCTGCGCTGGCGCGACGTCGCGCCCGAGCTGCGGGTGACGGTGAGCCTGGGCGTCGCGGCGCTGCGCGCCGACGATGGCGGCGTGCACGACGTGCTGCGCCGCGCGGACGCGGCGCTCTACCGCGCCAAGGCCGCCGGCCGCAATGCGCTGGAAACCGCGGACTAGAGCGCGTCGGCGTCGAGCTCGCCGGTCCGGATGCGCACCACGCGCTCGAGGTCCCAGACGAAGATCTTGCCGTCGCCGATCTTGCCGGTGCCGGCAGCCTTCATGATGGCCTCGACGACGGCGTCGAGCTGGTCGCTGGTCACCGCCACCTCGAGCTTGATCTTGGGCAGGAAGTCGACCACGTACTCGGCGCCGCGATAGAGCTCGGTATGGCCCTTCTGGCGGCCGAAGCCCTTCACTTCCGTCGCGGTGATGCCCGCCACGCCGACCTCCGCGAGCGCCTCGCGCACGTCGTCGAGCTTGAACGGCTTGATCACCGCCATGACCATCTTCATCGGCATCCTCCTGTCGCGGCCAGCATACCGGCAGCCGCGCGGCGCCGGCAGGGCGCGACACGCGGATCGCCGCCGGCGGGTTAGAGTGCGCGTCCCCGGAGTTTTCCGACGGCAGCCCGCAAGGGCCGCCGACGGATCGGAACCGGCTGCAGGCGCAGGCTGTGTGCACCGCCGGAGACATGCCCATGATCGACCTCGACCAACTCGACGAACTCGCCCGCCGCCTGTCCTCGCTGGTGCCGCCCGGCCTGCGCGGAGAGTCGACCCAGGAACTGCGCAACGAGCTGCAGCAGAACTTCCGCGCCGTGCTGCAGTCCGGGCTGTCGCGGCTGGACCTGGTGACGCGCGAGGAGTTCGAGGTGCAGCGCGCCGTTCTGCTGCGCACGCGCGAGAAGCTCGAGCAGCTCGAGCGCAGCGTGGCCGAGCTCGAAGCGCAGGGCGCCGCCCCCGTCGCCCCGCGCCACTGAGCGCGCCGCCATGAACCTCGCCATCGTGCACAGCCGTGCGCGATCGGGCATCCGCGCGCCCGAAGTGCGCGTGGAGGTGCACCTGGGCGGCGGCCTGCCGTCCATGGGCATCGTGGGCCTGCCCGAGGCCGCGGTGCGCGAGGCCAAGGACCGCGTGCGCGCGGCCATCGCCTGCGCGCAGTTCGAGTTCCCGCAGCGGCGCATCACGGTGAACCTCGCGCCCGCGGACCTGCCCAAGGAAGGCGGTCGCTTCGACCTGCCGATCGCGCTCGGGATCCTGGCCGCCAGTGGGCAGATCCCGCTCGAGGGCCTGCGCGATGCCGAGTTCGTCGGCGAGCTCGCGCTGACCGGGGAGTTGCGTGCGGTCGATGGCGTGCTGCCCGCGGCCCTGGCGGCGGGCGAAGCCCGGCGCCGGCTGGTGGTGCCGGACGCCAACGGCGCGGAAGCCGCCCTGGCCGAGGGCGTGGAAACGCGCACGGCGCGCACACTGCTGCAGGTGTGCGCGGCGCTTACCGGCAAGGGCGCCCTGCCGGCGGCGGAGGCCGCGCCGGCCGCCATCGCACCGCCCGCGGACCTCGCCGACGTGCGTGGCCAGCTGCAGGCGCGGCGCGCACTGGAGATCGCCGCGGCCGGATCGCATCACCTGCTCCTGGTCGGCCCGCCAGGCTGCGGCAAGACGCTGCTGGCCTCGCGGCTGCCCGGGCTGCTACCGGAGGCGAGCGATGCCGAGGCGCTGGAGTCGGCGGCGATTGCATCCATCAGCGGGCGCGGGCTGGACCCCGCGCGCTGGCGGCAACGCCCCTTCCGCGCGCCGCACCATACGGCCAGTGCCGTCGCGCTCATCGGCGGTGGCGCGCAGCCGCGCCCGGGCGAGGTCTCGCTGGCGCACAACGGCGTGCTGTTCCTCGACGAGCTGCCCGAATGGGAGCGCCGCGCGCTGGAAGTGCTGCGCGAGCCGCTGGAATCGGGTGTGGTCACGGTCTCGCGCGCGGCGTGCTCATCGGAGTTCCCGGCGCGCTTCCAGCTCGTGGCCGCCATGAACCCCTGCCCCTGCGGCTGGGCGGGGGACGCGAGCGGGCGCTGCCGCTGCAGTGCGGATGCCATCCAGCGTTACCGCGGCAAGGTCTCGGGTCCTCTGCTCGACCGGATCGACCTGCACGTGAGCCTGCAGCGCCTGCCACCTTCAGCCCTGCGCGGCGATGCACCGCCCGGCGAGTCCAGCGCCGAGGTGCGCCTGCGCGTGGAACGCGCCCGTGCCCGCCAGGCCGCGCGCGGCGCGCCCAACGCCCGCCTGTCGCAGGCGGCGACGCTTGCCGCCTGCACGCTGGATGCGGCCGACCAGACCCTGCTCGAACGCGCGGTGGACCGCCTGCAGCTCTCGGCGCGCTCGATGATGCGCATCCTGCGCGTGGCGCGCACGATCGCCGACCTCGACGGCAGCGAGGCGATCGCCTCGAAGCATCTGGCCGAGGCGATCGGTTACCGGACGCTGGATCGCGGCATGGAGGCCCGAAGCGCGGCATGACTGCGCGAGCCGCCGCAACCGGGCTGCGCGCCGATGCCGCCCGGATGCGCCTGATGCGTCGCCCCGCAGATCAGCCGCGCCAGCCTGCGAGCGCCGCGAACCCGCAGGCCGCGCCAGCGGAGCGTGACCGCGCGGGGCTACGGATTCGCAGCCCCTACGGCAGCACGTTGCCAGCCGGCGCGCGCGGGCCGCGGGCGGGTTCCGTCATGCAACGTCCGCGCAGAGACTCGCCGCACATACGCGCGGTCCCGCCGGCAAACCGCACCGCGGACGCATCGCGAGCCTGGCGACCGCAGTGCCCCTGAGGCCTTCGCCGGATGCTGGTCAGCCGCAGCCCGGCGGCACGCAGATGCGCGGCTTCTCCATGTAGGCGCGTGCGCCGTCACGATGGTTCTGCCGGTCGCCCGCGCTCATGCAATCGAGCTTGCGGAGTTTGGAGCCGGTTGGCCGCTCGTAGCGGCAGACGTCACGATCCTCGGACGCCTCCCGCGTCGCCACGACCAGCGCATTGATGCGTTCGAGCGCGTTGTCCAACTCCACCCGCTCCGCGACGTTCAGCTCGTCCAGCGAGCTCTTGCCGTCGAGGATCGCCTGGACCCGCGCCTGGTCCTTGCGGATCAGCACCACCTCGCGGGGCTTGAGCTTGAGGACGCCGGTCTCGAGTTCTTTCGCGAGCAGCTGCTGCTGCTCGCGTATTGCGCCCAGCTTGTCGGCGGGCTGCGCGATGACGCTCGTCGCGCCCATGAGGAGAATGCAAAGGGCCCAGCCACGCATGTTCGATTTCCTTACCGAGGGGGGCCAGCACCACACCGGCCCTCACCCCCGCCACGCTGCACCTGCCATTCACGGTCGTCAAGCGCAGCGGCAGTTCCGACGCATCAGGCCGCGGCCCGCACCTCGGCCGCGTCGTCGCCTTCGAACTGCTCCTCCTCGGTGGAGCCCTTGAGCGCGACGGTGGAGGACTGGCCGCCCTGGATGGTCTGGGTGACCGCGTCGAAGTAGCCGGTGCCGACCTCGCGCTGGTGCTTGACGGCGGTGAAGCCGCGGTCGGCCGCCGCGAACTCGGCTTCCTGCAGCTCGACGAAGGCGCTCATCTGGCTGCGCGCATAGCCGTAGGCCAGGTTGAACATCGAGTAGTTCAGCGCGTGGAAGCCGGCGAGCGTGATGAACTGGAACTTGTAGCCGTAGCTCGCGATCTCCTTCTGGAACTTCGCGATCGTCGCGTCGTCGAGGTTCTTCTTCCAGTTGAAGCTGGGCGAACAGTTGTAGGCCAGCATCTTGCCCGGGTACCTGGCGTGGATGGCCTCGGCGAACTTGCGCGCGAACTCGAGATCGGGCTTGCCCGTCTCGCACCACACGAGGTCCGCATACGGCGCGTAGGCAAGGCCGCGGCTGATCGCCTGGTCCAGGCCCTTTCTCGTCTTGTAGAAGCCTTCGACCGTGCGCTCGCCGGTGCAGAAGGGCTTGTCGTTGTCGTCGATGTCCGACGTGATGAGGTCGGCCGCCTCCGCGTCGGTGCGGGCGACGATCAGCGTGGGCACGCCCATGACGTCGCTGGCCAGGCGCGCGGCGACGAGCTTCTCGACGGCCTCGCGCGTGGGCACCAGCACCTTGCCACCCATGTGCCCGCACTTCTTGACCGACGCCAGCTGGTCCTCGAAATGCACGCCCGCGGCGCCGGCCTCGATCATCGCCTTCATCAGTTCGAAGGCGTTGAGCACGCCGCCGAAGCCGGCCTCGGCATCGGCCACGATGGGCTGCAGGAAGTCGATGTCGCCACTGCCTTCCGCGCACTGGATCTGGTCGGCGCGCAGCAGGGTGTTGTTGATGCGCTTGACCACCTGCGGCACGGAGTTGGCCGGGTAGAGCGACTGGTCGGGATACATCTCGCCGGCGATGTTGGCGTCGGCAGCCACCTGCCAGCCGGAGAGGTAGATCGCCTTCAGGCCGGCCTTGACCTGTTGCATGGCCTGGTTGCCGGTGAGCGCGCCCAGCGCGTTGACGAAGTCCTCGGTCTGCAGGGAGTTCCAGAGCTTGGCCGAGGTGATCTTCGCGATCGAATGCTCGACGGGGATACGGCCGCGCAGGCGCACCACGTCCTCGGCGGAGTACGGTCGCGTGATGCCCGTCCAGCGCGGATCGGTGGCCCACTGCTGGCGGAGCTGGTCGGCGGTCGGGAGGGTCGTGGTCATGGCGGATCTCCTGTCGTCTCGTGATCGGGCAAGGGGTGATGGCCTGGATCCGTCGTCCCCGCGAAGGC
>JBMOOW010000055.1:0-11068 GCA_049323195.1 Pseudomonadota bacterium
TCCATGCGCGGTCGCTCAGCGGCGCGCGGCGGTGCCGCGCAAGCCTGCCGCTTCGCCCCCCACCGCTGCGGAATGCTCTGCAGGTTCATCCAGACGATTTCGCGGACCTGGCGCAGGGCGTTCATCGCCTCACCGCCCCGCCAGCGCATCGACGATCTTCAGCCGCATCGCACGCAGCGCCGGCGGCAGGCCCACGGCGCCGGCGAGCACGGTCACCGCGGCCAGCACGAACAGCCAGACGCGCCCGTCCGGCTGGATGGGCGGGAACTGTGGCGGCAGGTTGGCGGTGATCACCGATGCCAGCGCCATGCCCAGCAGCGCGCCGAGCACGCACAGCAGCAGCGACTCGGCCAGCACCAGCCACAGCACCGTTCGATCGGTGAAGCCCAGGCACTTGAGCACGGCGAGCTCGGGAATGCGCTCGCGCACCGCCTGGCTCATGGTGAAGCCGGTGAGGATCAGGATGGTGAAGAACACCGCGCCGGAAATGGCGTTCATGATGAAACCGATGTCACCGAACTGCTTGACGAAGTTGAGCTGGAAGTCCGCCTCGTTCTGGCTCTTGGTCTCCTCGGCGGAATTGGCGAAGCGGCGGTCGATCTCCGCGGCGATGCGCGGCGAATCCAGCGGGTCGCGCACGCGCACCACGAACACGCCCGCGAGCCCGCGCGCACGCTCGCTCCGGCCTTCGTCGAACTGGCCGAAGTTGAGATACATGATCTGCGTCTGGTCCTGCCATTTGCGGTCACGGCCGTCGAAGATGCCGACGATGCGCCACTCCCAGAGCCGGTCGCCGTCGGCCTTGGTCCAGATGAAGGAATTGAGCGGCACGATGTCGCCCACCTTCCAGCCGTACTGCTCGGCGATGTTGCGCCCGACGATCGCACCGTCCTGCGTGGAGATGAAGGCTCGCCAGGCATCGTCCGGCATCACCCATTCGGGATAGGTGTCGCGCAGGCGCTGCGGGTCGACGGCGAACTGCGGGAAACCCGCCCGCTCGTCGCGGTACTGCCCGCCGAAGAACTGCGACCAGCCCACGCGCTCGACCCCGGGGATCGATTCGATCTGCGGCAGCATGCGCAGCGGCAGCGGCTGGGTGAAGCTGGTCTTGGCCTGCACGATCAGTCGGTTGGCGCCGAGGAAATCGGCGCCCGAACTGAACAGCGAGTTCACCGCCTGCAGCAGCCCGATCAGCAGGAAGGCCGCGGTGAGCGAGGCCAGCGTCAGGAAGGTCCGCGCCTTCTTGCGAAACAGCGAGCCCCAGATCAGCGGGAAGTACTTGCGGATCATCCGTGCGGCCCCAGGCCCACGCGCACGAACGCCCGTGGATGCCCGCGTTCGCGGCAATCACGGTCGCAAGTCACGGCGCCCACGGCGTGCATCGCCTCAGTGCGCTCCCGGGTCGTCGACCAGCGTGCCCTTGTCCAGGTGCACGGTGCGGCGCGCGTACTCGGCGGCCTTGGGATCGTGCGTGACCATCACGATGGTCTTGCCGAAGTCGCGGTTGAGCTCCTGCAACAGCGTGAGCACCTCGTCGGCGGTGCGACGGTCGAGGTCGCCCGTGGGCTCGTCGCAGATCAACAGCAGCGGGTCGGACACCAGCGCGCGCGCGATGGCCACGCGCTGCTGCTGGCCACCGGAGAGTTCATTTGGCTTGTGCCGGGCGCGGTCGCCCAGCCCGACGAGTTCCAGCGCGATCAGCGCGCGCCGCGCGCGCTCGGATCCGCCCATGTCGGTGAGCAGAAGCGGCAGCTCCACGTTCTTCTGCGCGGTCAGCACCGGCATCAGGTTGTAGCTCTGGAAGATGAAGCCGACGGTATTGGCACGCCAGGCGGCCAGCTCGTCGCCGGAGAGGTCGTCGATGGCCACGCCGTCCACGCGCAGCTCGCCGCCGCTGGGCGAGTCCAGGCCGCCGATCAGGTTGAGCAGCGTGGTCTTGCCCGAGCCGGAAGGCCCCATGAGCGCGACGAAATCCCCGTGCGGAATGTCGAGGTCGATGCCGTGCAGGACCTCGATGCGCTGCTTGCCGCGCTCGTAGGCCTTGGTCAGCGCGCGGATCTCGACGAGCGGGCGATCCGCGGCGGGCGCAGCGGCGGCCATCTCACTTCGCCCCGCCGCCGGGCGTCACCTTCTGGCCGTCGCGCACCGTGGACGGATCGACGATCACCGCCTCGCCCGGCCGGATGCCGGAGGGAACGCGGCGGTCGGCATCGCGCAGTTCGGCCAGCGGCACCTCGCGCGCGTCGGCACGGCCGTCGACGGCGACGAACACCGTCCCGCGCGTGGCCTTCGCCGCCTGGTCGGCAGCCGTGTCCTCTGGCAGCACGATCGCACGCGCGGGGATCCACACGCCGGTGGGCCTCGGCGCGTTGGCACCTGCGCGTTCGAGGAAGCTCACGCGCACGCCCATGTCGGGCACGATGCGCGCGTCCTTCACCTCGAGCGCGATGCGCACCTTCACCGTGGCCTTGGTGCGGTCGGCGGTGGGGATGATCGCGATGACCTCGCCGGGGATGCGCCAGTCGGGATAGGCGTTGAGAACGGCCTCCACCGGCATGCCCGGCTGCACGCGGCCGATGTAGGCCTCGTTGACGTCGACCTGCACCTCCAGCGAGTCCATGTCGACGATGGTGCCGATGCCGGTGCGGGTGAAGCCACCGCCCGCACTGATCGGCGAGACGATCTCGCCCGGCTGCGCGGCCTTGGCGGTGACCACGCCGGCGAACGGCGCGCGCACGACGGTGTTCTCGACGCCGATGCCGGCCACGGCGTGCTGCCGGCGCGCGACCTCCGTATTGCGATCGATCACCGCGAGCTGCGCGGCCAGTGCGTCGCGCTGCGCCACGGCCTGGTCGTACTGCGCACGCGATACCAGCTGCTGGCGCACCAGCGCCGACAACCGTGCAACGTTCGCGTTCGCCTCGCGCAGCTGGGCGCGCACCTGCCCCGCCTGGCTGCGCGCGGCCGCCACCTGCGCCTGCGCCAGCTCGGCCTGCGCCCCGGCGTCGATCGGGTCGAGCCGGGCCAGCACCTGCCCGGCGGCCACGCGCTGGCCTTCCTCGATCAGCACCTCGCGCACCTTGCCCGTGACCTTCGACGAGACCGTCGCCATGCGCCGCGCGACGATGTAGCCCGAGGCGTCCAGCACCGAGGCGTTGGCCGGGTCGGCGGCATCGCGCGCGGGCGTGGTTTCCACCGGCACCGGACGCAGCGCGCCCAGCGCGACGAAGCCGCCGACGAGCAGCACGGCGACGCCTGCGGCGATCCACGGCCAGCGGCGGCGGCGCGGCGGCCTGGCGCCGGGGCGGCGCTCGATGCGGAGTTCCTTCAGGGCGTCCTGCGTGGCGCTCATGCGTGCGTCCGGCCTCGGTGTTCGATGCGCGCAAGCATGAGGCTGGGCGCGGGCGAACTCCAGCCCGCGCAACGCGAAGCGAAGGCGTGCGACCGGCCCGCAGCCGACGGGCCGGGCTAGCCCGCCGCCATCTCCCTGAGCAGCGCGTACATCGCGCGCAGGCCCTGCGCCTCGCCACCGGCCGGTCGGCCCGGGCGGTCGGCATCGTTCCAGGCGTACACGTCCACGTGCAACCACTTCTGCTGCGCCGGCAGGAAGCGCTCCAGGTACAGCGCGGCGGTGATGCTGCCGCCCATGCGCGAGGGCCCGCTGTTGGCGAAGTCGGCGATGCTGCTGGTGAAGTAGCGCCAGTACGGGCGCCACAGCGGCATGCGCCAGAGCGGGTCGCGCAGCGCGCCGCCGTGCTCGAGCACGCGCTGGGCGAGTGCATCGTCGTTGGCGTACAGCGCCGGCAGGTCAGGGCCCAGCGCGATGCGCGCGGCGCCGGTGAGGGTGGCGAAGTCGAGCACCAATGCGGGCGACTCCTCGGCGGCCCAGGCCAATGCATCCGCGAGGATCAGGCGGCCTTCGGCGTCGGTATTGTCGATCTCCACGCTCGCGCCGGTGCGCGTGGCGATGACCTCCCCCGGACGCAGCGAATCCGGGCCGATCGCGTTCTCCACCGCCGGCACCAGCAGCGTGATGCGAAGCGGCAGGCGTTGCGCCATCACCAGCTCGGCCAGCGCGATCGCATGCGCGGCGCCGCCCATGTCCTTCTTCATGTTGCGCATGCCGTCGGCGGGCTTGATGTCCAGGCCGCCGGTGTCGAAGCACACGCCCTTGCCGACGATGGCCACGTGCGGATGGGCCGCATCGCCCCAGTCGAGGCGGATCAGGCGAGGCGCGCGGTGCGAGGCGCGGCCCACGGCGTGGATGGCCGGGAAGTTCTGCGCGAGGAGATCGTCGCCGCTGATCACCTGGATGCGCGCACCGAAACGCTCGGAGAGCTGGCAGGCCACGTCCTCCAGCTCGTCCGGGCCCATGTGCTGGGTGGGCGTGTTGACCAGGTCGCGCACGCGCGTGCAGGCGGCGAGCACGTCGGCCACGTCCGCTTCGAACTGCGCCACCACCAGCCGTGCCGGCGCACGCGCGGCCGCCTTGTAGCGGCCGAAGCGGTAGGCACCCAGCCCCCAGCCCAGCTGCAACGCGCGGCGTTGCGGCTCGGCCAGGTCGGCGGCCGGGGCCCAGTCGCGCGGCGGCAGTGCGGCCGGGCCGTGCGCATAGGCGAAGGGATCGAGCGCGTCGCCCACGCCCAGCACCGCCCCGGCGATCGAGCCATCGCCCGCCGGCAGCACCAGCGCAGCGCCGGCGGCGCCGTCGAAGCCCTGGGCTTCCAGCCATGCACGCGCCTGCGGCGGCTGCGCCTCGCGCCAGGCGGCGAAGCCGGCGCGGTCGACGATGTGCAGCGGCAGCGCGCCTTCGGCGTGCTGGATGAAACCGGGCGGTGAGTTCATGCGGCGTCTGACTCGGAAAGCGCCTGCGCGTCCAGCCAGTCGGCCAGCGCGGCGAGGTCGGGGAAGTGCAGGTCGGGCACGATCTCCGCGTGCGTCCACGCGCGTGCTTCGCGATTGATCCAGCAGGTGCGCAGCCCGGCACGCGCGGCGCCGGCCACGTCCATCTCGACGTCGTCACCCACGTGCAGCACCTGCTGCGGCGAAACGCCCAGGCGTGCGCAGGCGGCGTGGAAGATGCCCGGATCCGGCTTGGCCGCGCCGTGCTCGCGCGCGCCCAGCTGGAAACGGAACAGCGGCATCAGCCCGACGCGGCGCAGGCAGGCATTGCCGTTGCTGAGCGCGGCCAGCGGCACGCGGCGCGCCATGCGCTCGAGCGCGTCGACGCTGTCGGGGTAATGCTCGACGCTGCAGCGCGCGGCGAAGAAGGCCTCGAAGGCGGCCCCGGCCAGCGCCGGATCGTCGCCGGCCTGTTCGAACATGCGCTCCAGCGAGATCATCCGCTGGCGGGTGAAGTCATGCGCCAGGTGGGGATGCTCGTGCGCCACGGCATCGCGCAGCGCGCGGACCTCGGGCAGGGGAAAACGTGCCGCGGTGCGCGGGGCATGCGCCTGCAGCCAGTCGACCAGCGCGGCCTCCGCGCGCACGATCACCGGCGCGATCGGCCAGATCGTGTCGTCGAGGTCGAGGGTGATGGCACGGACCGGAAACGTCATCCCCGCATTCTAGCCACGCGCCGGGCGGGCGCCCTCACAGCCCCGGCGGCAGGCGGATCTCGAAGCGGGCGCCGCCCAGCTCCGCCGAGGCGCGCACGTCCATCGAGCCCTTGTAGGCACGCACCAGGTCCTGGACGATCGCCAGCCCGATGCCATGGCCGTGCACGCGCTCGTCGCCGCGCACGCCGCGCTGCAGGATCAGCGCGACCTTCTCCGGTGGGATGCCGGGGCCGTCGTCATCCACCGCGATCAGCAGGCCCGGCCGGCGGCCGCCGTCGCAGGGCAGCTGCCTGACGGTCAGCAGCACGCGCGACTTCGCCCACTTGAACGCGTTTTCCAGCAGGTTGCCCAGCAGCTCCTGCAGGTCGCCGGCCTCGCCGAAGAACTGCAGGCCGGGCTCGAGCTCGAACTCGCAGAGCACGCCCTTGGCCGCGTACACCTTCTCCAGGCCGGTGACGATCTGCTCGGCATGCGGCTCGATCGCGATGGGCGCGGAGAACAGCGTATGCCCGCTCTTGGCCGCACGCGCCAGCTGGTAGGACACGATGTCGTTCATGCGCTGCACCTGCGTGCCGACCTCGTCGCGAAGCGAGGCCTCGTCGGTGGCGGGGTCCTCCAGCCGGGTATGCAGCACCGCCAGCGGCGTCTTCAGGCTGTGCGCGAGGTCGGCCAGCGTGTTGCGCTGGCGGTCGAGATTCTCGCGCTCGCTCTCGATGAAGGCGTTGATGCTTTCGGTGAGCGGCTCGAGCTCGCGCGGATGGCGCTCGCTCATGCGCGAGGCCTCGCCCCGCTGCACGCGCTTGAGCTCGGCGATCACCTGCCGCAGCGGCAGCAGGCTCCAGCGCAGGATCACGCCCTGCAGCAGGAGCAGGATCAGCCCCGCGCCGCCGAGGTAGCGCCACAGCGCGGCACGGAACACGGCCACCTGCTCGGCCAGCACCGTGGTGCTTTCGTGGATGTAGATCGTGTACGGGAATTCGGCGGCGGCGCCGCGGCGGCTGGGCGACCAGATCAGGCCCATGCCGTAGCGATAGACCTCGCCGGGCGAACCGTCGAGCTCGCGGATCGGCAGCGGGCCCTCGAAGCGACGCAGGCCGGCGCCCAGCATCGGCGCGTCGGGAAGCACCGGCCCCTGCGCGGACTCGGAGTCCCAGTGCCCGTTGGGGAACACGACTTCCGCGTACAGGCCGCTGCCCGGCCGGCTCAGGCGTGCATCGGGGGCGTCGTAGGGTGCGACGAAGCTGCCGTCGCGGGCGAAGTCGCCGTCGCGCGCGATGGAGAGCGCGAGATTGGCCAGCCGTTCCTCGAGATGGCTTTCGGCGGTCTTGATGAACGCACGGTCCAGCGCATAGCCCGCCAGCGCGAGGAACGCGAGCAGGCCCATGCTCGCGGCGAGCAACTGGCGGGCCTGGAGCGAGCGCGGCTGTCCGAAGTTCATCGGCCGATCATGCGTGAACGCGTTTCAGGCGACTACTGCCGCAGGGCACGTGGTCAGCCGCAATTGCACGTGGCGAAGGCGGCGTGCACGGCCCGCATGCGACGACGCCGCGGTTTCCCGCGGCGTCATGGCGCCCAGGCCGTCTGCGCGGCGCGTCACTCGCCGCTGCGCGGGATCGCGAAGCGGTAGCCGCGGCCACGCACGGTTTCGATCGGCTTGAGCGAACCGTCGGGATCGAGCTTCTTGCGCAGGCGCCCGATGAACACTTCCAGCACGTTCGAATCGCGGTCGAAGTCCTGCTGGTAGATGTGCTCGGTGAGGTCGGCCTTCGAGACCAGCTCGCCGGCATGCATCATCAGGTACTCGAGCACTTTGTACTCGTAGCTGGTGAGGTCGACGTTGCTGCCGTTGACGGTGACCGTCTGCGCGGCCAGATCCAGCACCACCGGCCCGCATTCGAGCTGCGGCTTGCTCCAGCCGGCGGCGCGGCGCACCAGCGCGTTGATGCGCGCCAGCAGTTCCTCGACGTGGAAGGGCTTGACCAGGTAGTCGTCGGCGCCCTGCTTCAGGCCCTCGACCTTGTCCTGCCAGCTCGAGCGGGCGGTGAGGATGAGCACCGGGAACTTCTTGCCCTCCTCGCGCAGGGCCCGGATCAGTTCCATGCCGGACATCTTGGGCAGGCCGAGGTCGATGATGCCGACGTCGAACGGCACCTCGCGGCCCATGTACAGGCCTTCCTCGCCGTCCTGGGCGGCGTCGACGGCAAAGCCTTCGCGCCTGAGGCGCGCGGCCAGCGTCTCGCGCAGGGGCGCCTCGTCTTCGACCAGCAGGATTCGCATTGAGAGCTCCTAAGCAGCGGCCCATGAGGGCGCGGCCGGGAGAGACCGACCGCTGTTCAGGAAGCTTAGCCGTTGCGGACGTCGTTGCGGCGTGTACATCGCGCCCGGTTCAGGCGCCGGTCGACGGGGTTATTCGTCCCGCGTGCGGTCGCGCCGCGGGCGCTGCGGATCCTCGGTGATCACCCGGACCCGGCCGGTGGAGTCGACCACCTTGATCCGGTTCATGTCGCGGCCATCGAAGGGCACGCGCTCGGCGCTGAGGATCTGGCCGCCCGTGGCCCGCTCAACCCGGCGCACCGACTCGGCCAGCGACTGGGCGTTCGCCCGCGCCTGGTGGGCCGCCGCGGCATGCTCGCGCGCCTGGTCGCGATCCTCGTCGCGGCCCCCGAGCGGTTCGGCAGCGGCGGTGGAGGCGAACGCGAGCAGCAACAGCGGGAACAGGCGGACGATCATCGGAAAACTCGTGGAAGCGCTGGCGCGGGGGAGCGTTGCAACGAAATTCTTTGAACGAGGCGGTGAATCCGGTCTGAACTTTTTCTTCACGACGAGGTCGCGGTTCAGAAGACCTCGGCCACGCAGCAACGCAGGGAGCCGCCACCGGCTTCGATCGCGTCCAGCGGCACGGTACGCACGACGAAGCCCGCAGCCGACAGGCCCTGGCGCGTGGCCGGTGCGAGCGAGGCCCCGGCACGCGCGCTCATCCACACGATATCAGGCGAGAGCGAGATGGCATTGCCGGCGAACGCCCGGTGCTCGGCGCAAGACAGCAGCAGCCCGGCGTCCCCGTAGAGCGCGGCGATCGCCCGCGCGTCGTCCGGGTCCGCGAAGCCATCGGGGCAGATCAGGGCCGCGCGCCCGGCCAGCACCGCCAGCACCACGTTGGTGTGGTACTCGCCGGGCGCGAGGTCGAACACGAAGGTGGCACGCAGGCCGAAGGCCTCGTGCATGAGCGCCGCGCCGGCGTCGTCGCAGCGCTCGGACACCCCCGCGAAACCGATGCCGCGGGCGCGGTCGATCACCAGCGCGCCGGTGAGCTCGCAGGGGTGCGGCTGGGTCGACAGGTCGATGCAGGCGTAGCCGAGCACGTCGGCAAAAAAGCCGCGGATGTCGCGACGCGCGGCTTCGCGCTGGCGCACCGGGTGGCGCATGCGCCCCACGATGCAGCGCCCCGCGCCGGCCACGCGCGCGGTGGCGAAGACGTTGTTGGGGAACACCGCATCGGGCGTGTCGGCCCTGCCCGGGAACGCCACCACCGGTACGCAGGCCGAAAGCGCGGCCTGCAGCGCGCGGTGCTCGGCCAGCGCCGCCTGCGCGTCGAAGCCCGCGGCATCGGCCATGTAGCGGTTGTCCTGGGCCGACTGCTCGGCGCGATGGAAGCCCTCGGGCGCCACCAGGAAGGCGGCGCGCGCGGTGGCGGGCCCGAAGTCCGGCGCGAGGCGGCGCGCGTGGTCCAGGAAGCGCCCGCGGTCGCGCGTGATCACGAGGCCAGCCGCTCCGACGCCGGGCGCGTATGGGCCAGCGCCTGCTCGACCAGGCTCCAGTCGGCGCCCGGCCGGTGCGCGCCCTCGCTCAGCACCTGGCGGAACGCGCGCCCGCCGGGCTGCGCATGGAACAGGCCCAGCAGGTGCCGCGTGATGTGCTTGAGCGGCACGCCCGAATCCAGCTGGCGCCGCACGTAGGGCTCGAAGTCGCGCAGCAGCGACTCGCGCGTGCGCTCCTGGCCGCCGTGCACGGCCACGTCGAGGCGGTGCAGCACGTAGGGCTCGTGATAGGCCGCGCGGCCCAGCATCACCCCGTCGGCATGCCGCAGGTGCTCCTGCGCCGCCGCCACGTCCGCGATGCCGCCGTTCACGATCACCTGCAGCTCCGGGCGCTCCTGCTTGAGCCGCCAGGCCCAGTCGTACTTCAGCGGCGGCACTTCGCGGTTCTCCTTCGGCGACAGGCCCTTGAGCCAGGCGTTGCGGCAATGGACCACGAAGACCCCGCAACCGGCCCGCGCCACCGTGTCGACGAAGCCCTGGAACAGCGCGAAGTCGTCATCGTCGTCCACGCCGAGCCGGCACTTCACTGTCACCGGCACCCCGCGCCGCGCGCTGCCCCGCACGCCCTCGATCATGGCCGCCACGCAGTCGGCCACCAGCGCCGGCTCGCGCATCAGGCAGGCGCCGAAGCGCCCGGCCTGCACGCGGTCGGACGGGCAGCCGCAGTTGAGGTTGACCTCGTCGAAGCCCCAGTCCGCGGCGATGCGCGAAGCCTGCGCCAGCGTCGACGGCTCGCTGCCCCCCAGCTGCAGCGCCACCGGATGCTCGCTGGGGTCCATCGCCAGCAGCTTCGCCCGGTCGCCCAGCACCACCGCATTCGCGTGCACCATCTCGGTGTACAGCCGCGCATGGGGCGCGAGGATGCGATGGAAGGCCCGACAGTGGGTGTCGGTCCAATCCATCATGGGGGCGACGGAGATGCTTTCTAAGGTGCCCGGCCGGCTCATACCACTAGGATAGGTCTAAACCCCACCCACGGGCCGCCACACCTACGACGCAGCCACTCGCAACCGGAGCACCCGCCCCATTCCGACGCGTGGCTGAGTGCTAGTCGCCAACAAAGCGCGCCGGCGAGCAAGCGCTATAGACGATTCGACATTCCTTCTGATTCACCATCCGGCACTGCTGAATGGCCAGGCTGTCGGCGCGATCAGGCAAAGAACTGACAGCGATTCCAAGCCGCCCGACGCCCGTCCGGCCATCCTCATAAACGCCTGCGACTCCGACACACCCGTTGCGGTAGACCTCGAGAATCTCGCAGTTCGAACCGCCCTGCTGGCGACAGGCCAGGAAGGCTTCATCGGCAGCAGCTTGCTGTGAAGGCTGTCTGACTGCCGCCCCTACTGCCCCTGCCGGCAGATCCCCGACCAGTGCCCCCACGAGTCAATCCAGCGACCTGCCCGCTCTTTCGGCTCGGCGCGACTGGACGCACCCGGGATCGGATAACACGCCTGCCAGCCATTGCCCTGAGCCGGATACGTTCCAGCGGGACAGCCCCCTTCAGCGAGCCCGTCCCTCGATACCAGAAGAAGGAAGGCGACGACCGATGCTCGAAGGTGTATAGGCCTCACCTGATTCCCCACATTACGCATCCAGCGTTACGAGCCGGTAGGGCAGCGGCGGCGTACGGACCGCGACATAGAGCAGGCGCGGCACCATTGCCGCCATGTCGAAGCGGCGGTTGAAGCGGTA
>JBMOOW010000056.1:0-10901 GCA_049323195.1 Pseudomonadota bacterium
GGGCCGGTGGAATGTGCACGTCACGCAGCACGAGGGCCGGCATCAGGCCACCTGGGCGACCGCGCCCCGCAGCGGCGCCAGGCAGCGCTCGGTCGGCTCGTCGGTGGAAAGCGCGATGGCACGCACGCCCCGCGTCGGCAGCTCCTGCAGCGCATGCCGCAGCGGGGCCGCGAAGGCCTCGAGCCAGCGCTGCCGCACGGCGGGTGCGTCCAGGGGCAGCTCCACGCGCCCGGCCGGCGTCGCGAAGGGCAGGCGCATCCGCGGCGGCTCGAGCTCCAGTGGGTCGCAGGGGAGGATCAGCACGACTTCGTGGTGCCGTGCGAGCCCCACCCAGCGATGCGCCGGCACCGCTTCGAGGCTCGAGGCATCGGCCAGCACGACCAGGCGCGCGCCCGGGCGCAGCAGTCGCTGCGCATGTTCCAGCGCATCGGCCAGGCCCGCGCCGTCCTCGGGCCTTCGCGCATACCAGCGACGGAGGGCATCGATGACGCGCAGCGCGCCGCGCGGCCCACCCGCAGGCGCGACCGGCGCCTCCCGCGGGGCACCGCGCAGCGCGGCGACCCGATCGCCGTCGGCCACCGCCGCCCAGGCCACCAGCGCGCCGGCACGCGCGGCCTGCACCGACTTGAAGCGCACCCGCGTGCCGAAATAGAGCGCCGGTGCGGTGTCGGCGACGATCAGCGTCAGCCGTTCGCGCTCGGCGTGGAAGACCTTGGTGTGCGGCCGGCCGGTGCGCGCGGTGAGGCGCCAGTCGACGTGGCGGGCATCGTCGCCCGCGGTGTACTCGCGCGATTCGGCGTATTCCATGCCACGCCCGCGCAGCGGCGACGGCGCGGTGCCGGCCCACGCCGTACGCACGCGGCCCGCCATGCGCGAACGCCCCGCCAGCGCGCGCAGCGCGACGAGTTCCTCCAGCGAGGGCGTCACGCCGTCGCTCATCGAGCGCCGCCCGCATCCCGGGAGCCAAGGCGATGCCTGCGCAGGCCGCAGCATGGCGATGCCGATGCGCACGCGCCCCGCTCGCCGGCGCGCCCGGCGCCAGGCCGCGATCGCGGCGCTCGCGTCGGAAGTTCCGGCGCATGCCGCAGGTACGTCACGGCAGCGGCACCCTGGCGAGCAGTTCGTCGACCAACCGCCCGCCGTCCCAGCCTTCCGCCGTCGCCTCGAAGCTGGGCAGCACGCGGTGACGCAGGACGTCCGGCGCGATGCTGCGCACGTCGTCGGGCGTCACGTAGTCGCGGCCGGCCAGCCAGGCATGGGCGCGCGCGCAACGCTCCAGCGCGATGGAGCCGCGGGGGCTCGCGCCCCAGGCGATGCGGCGGCCCAGCGCGGGCTCGTAGCGCCGGGCATCGCGCGAGGCCAGAACGAGTTCGACCAGGTAACGCTCCACCGCCGGCGCCATGTGGACGGCCAGCACCGCGCGCCGCGCGGCGAAGACGTCGGCCAGCCTGATGCGTTCGACGTCGGCCGGCGCCGACGCGGGCGTCGCGGCATCGAGCATCGAGCGCGCCCGCTCGCGCGCCAGGCGCAGGATCTCGGTCTCGGTCGCGGCCTCGGGGTAGCCGATGCGCACATGCATGAGGAAGCGGTCGAGCTGCGCTTCCGGCAGCGGAAACGTGCCTTCCTGCTCGATCGGGTTCTGCGTGGCCATCACCAGGAACAGCGGCGGCAGGGCGTAGGTCGCGCGCCCCACGGTGACCTGGCGCTCGCCCATCGCCTCCAGCAGCGCCGACTGCACCTTCGCCGGCGCGCGGTTGATCTCGTCGGCCAGGAGCAGGTGGTGGAAGATCGGCCCGGGCTGGAACTCGAAGCGCCCGTCCTGCGGCCGCCAGACCTCGGTGCCGGTGAGGTCGGCCGGCAGCAGGTCGGGCGTGAACTGCACGCGCGCGAAGTCGGCCTCCAGCCGCGCGGCCAGGGCGCGGATCGCGCTGGTCTTCGCCAGCCCCGGCGCGCCCTCCACCAGGAGGTGGCCGTCGGCCAGCAGCGCCACGAGCAGGCGCTCGACCAGCACCGCCTGCCCCACGATCTCGCCCGCCAGCGCGCCACGCAGCGCGGTGAACAGCCCATGCAGGCGCGTGCTGTCTTCTGCGTCCATCCCGTCCTCGCCTCGTCGATGCCGCATTCTGACCCGCGGCGCGCCCGCGGGTTCCGACGATGCCTTCACGGGCCCGCAAAAAGCGAACGGGGCCCGAAGGCCCCGTTGCGCATCCACCGTTGCGCCTGCGCTCAGCGCTGCGCGACCCGGAGCACCTTCGGCGTCACGAAGATCAGCAGCTCGGCCTTCTGCTTGGCCCGGGCCTTGTTCTTGAACAGGTTGCCGAGGAAGGGGATCTCGGCCAGGAACGGCACCTTGGTCAGGTCCTGGCTGTCGCGGAACTCGTAGACGCCGCCGATCACCACGGTCTGGCCATCATCCACCAGCACCGCCGTATTGACCTCGCGCTTGCTGATCTGCGGCACGTCGCCGATGGACGTATCGACGAAGCCCTCGATCTCGTCCTTCTTGACCGCCATGTTGAGGAACACGCGCCCGTCGTTGGTGATGGTCGGGGTCACGCGCATCTGCAGCACGACGTCCTTGAACTGCACGCTGGGCGTGGGCACGCCACCGGCGGTCGCCGGCTGGATCGTGACGTAGCCGACCTCCTGGCCCTGGGTGATCACCGCCTCGCGCTGGTTGCTGGTCACCACGCGCGGGTTCGAGATCACCTCGCCACGGCCTTCCTCCTGCAGCGCCGAGAGCTCCACGTCGAGCAGGTAACCGGCATTGAGGATCGAGAGGGCGAGCGAGCCCGCGGGGTTGGACACGCCCAGGTTGCTCATCAGGCCGCGCGTGATCGTCGCAGCGCTGAGCACCGGCACCACCGGCGGCGAGCCGGTCGGGTTCGCCTGGTAGGCCGCCAGTGCGGCGTTGTAGGCATTGATGGCCTGCTGGTTGGCGCGGTTGGTCGTGACCTGCGAGTCGCGGTTGGCCCTGTTGGCGTCGAGATTGCCGCTGAAGTAGGCGTTGTCCTTGCTGCCACTGACGCCGAACTTGGCGCCCAGCTCGCGCGCGAAGTTCTCGGTCGCGATCACCACGCGCGCCTCGATCACGACCTGGTCCACCGGCCGGTCGATCACGCGGATGAGCTCCTTCATCTGCGCGACCTTCTTGGGGATGTCGCTGATCATGAGCGTATTGGTGCGCTCGTCCGCCACCAGGCGGCCACGCGGCGACAGGAAACCGGTGTCGTCGTTGTTCGAGCCGCCCGCCCCACCGCCGCCCGAGGAGCCACCACCACCGATGCCCTTGGCCTCGGTCAGCGCCTTATAGATCTGCGCGGCATTGTGGTAGTTGATCTGCACGTACTCGGTGACCAGGTCCGTGCGGTTGTCCAGGGCGATGCGCGCGTCTTCCTTGTCCTGCTCGTACTTGGCGATCTCCGCCTGCGGGGCGACCCACACGACATTGCCGTTGCGGCGCTTGTCCAGGCCCTTGGCCTGCAGGACGATGTCCAGCGCCTGGTCCCAGGGCACGTTGATCAGGCGCAGGGTGACGTTGCCCTGCACGGTATCGGCGGCCACGATGTTCAGGCCGGACTCCTCGGCGATCAGCTGCAGGACGGTGCGCACCGGCACGTCCTGGAAGTTGAACGTCACCGGCTTGCCGGCGTAGCGCGGCGCCGCATTCGCGGCCGCCACCTGACCCGCGGCCGTCTGCACGGCCCCGGTGGCGCCCATGGCGCGCGTGGAGGACGCGGCCTTGGGCACGATTTCGACGATGTACTCCCGGCCCGTCTGGTAGGCCATGGAGTCGAAGGCGCCGCTGGTCTCCAGCACGAGCTGGGTGCCACCACCGGAGGCACGCGGGCTTACGCGCTGCACGGGCGTCGCGAAGTCGGTGACGTCCAGCGTCCGGCCGAGGTTGGCCGGCAGGGCGGCATTGCCGACGTCGATGACCACCGACGAGCCCTGCTTGCGCAGGTCGGGCGCGGCGCCTTCGCCGGAGAAGCGCACGATCAGGCGGCCCGAGCCGTCCTGCCCGCGCTTGAAGTCGATCGCGTCCACGGCGACCGTGCCCGGCAGCTGCTTGCCCGGGTCGAGGCTCGTCGACGGCGCGACGGCCGGGGCGGGCGCCGCCGGCGGCGCGGCCTGGACGCTGCTCAGCGCGGCGAGGAGGCCGACGGCCAGGCCCGCCGAGCGGGCTCCCAGCGACGAGGGGCGTGCCGTCCTTCGGGTCTTGGCGTTGAATGCGGTCATGTTGCTCTTCCCCTCAGCTTATTGATCGTCGAGTGCCACGGTCGCGGGGCGTTCCAGCCAGCCCCCTGCCCCGTCGGGCACCAGCTCCACGAGTTCGATGCGGTCTTCGTAGATCGCCGTCACGCGTCCGTCCGACTGCCCCATGTAGACGCCCGGGCGGACGCGGTAGGTCACCTTGTCCGGCGCCATCACCAGGGCCACCAGCCCCGCGCCCTTGCCGAGCGTGCCGACCATGTCGAGGCTGTCGAGCGGGAAGGCCTCGAGCGGCTGCTTGCGGCGGCCCGCGTCCGGGCGCGGCCCGGCGCCGCCTTCGTCGGTGAAGGCACGGCTGAAGGGATCACGCAGGCCCTGGGCCGCATATTCGAAGGTCTCGAACTGCTGCATCACGGGCAGGGGCTCCAGCGGCGGCGCGGGCCTGGCGCGCACCTCGGCCGCCCATTGCTCGAGGTTGGGCGCGTCGCCGGGCTTGCTGGTCACCCCGCGCGCGCAGCCGGCGAGTGCGACGATGCCCACGCAGAGCAGCGTCGGGATGCGATGGTTCATGCGCCCCATGTCAGGCCCCTCCCTGCGCGGCGGCGGCCTGCTGGCCTTGCGGCTGCGCGGCCTTCTGCTGTTCGGCCACCTCGCTCTCGTCGAGGTAGCGGTAGGTCTTCACGGTGCCCGACAGCTCGAGCAGCCCGGTGCCGGCGGTGATCGCGGCGCCCTGGCCACCCTCGCCCGCCCCGCGCGGCTTCAGCGAGATGTCGTGCATGGTCATGATCACCACGCGCGGCAGCGAGGCCACGCCGCTCACGAAGGCGCCGAACTGGTGGTAGGAACCCACCATGCGCAGCTCGATCGGCTTCTCGGCGTAGAAGTCCTTCGGCTGCTCCGGGCCGGGCTGGAACAGCTCGTTGGTGATGCCGGTGGCCAGCGCCGTCTGCGAGATGTCGACGATCAGGTCGGGCATCTCGTTCTTGCTCGGCAGCTGGCGCAGCATCTGCTGCAGCTGCGCTTCCATCTGCACGAGCTGCTGCTTGAGGGCGCCCAGGTTGGCGGCCTGCCCCTGCTTCTTCTCGAAGTCGGCGCGCAGCTCGGCCTCGCGACGTTCCAGCGATTCGAGCTCGTCGGACCGGCTGCTGATGAACAGCTGCCATGCCAGCAGCAGGATCACCAGCCCCACCAGTGTGCAGAACACGATCTTGGCCTGCTGGGGCCAGGACCCGATGTTGTTGAAGTCCAGGTTCTTGATGTCGAGTTTCTTGCTCACGAGGCGGCTCCTTGCGAGGCGGGCGCGGCCGGCGTGGCGGCGGGCGCGGCTTCGCCGCCCGTCGCGGGCGCGTCGGGCAGGCCGTCGCCATCGGTGTCGGCCGGCGCGTTCGGATTCGCCAGCGTGACCTGCAGCTTGAACTCGTAGGGCAGCCCCTTGTCCTCGCCCTTGGCCTCGATGACCGACAGCTCGGGATTGGTCATCCAGCCCGACCCCTCGAGGTTGCGCATGTAGGTACTCACGCGCGCGTTCGACTGCGAGCGGCCCTCGAGGGTGAGCAGCTGGTCGTCCTGCTTGATCGAAGTGAGCACGACGCCGTCGGGGATGGTGCGCACCAGCGAGTCGAACAGGTGGACCATCTGCGAGCGGCTGGCCTGCAGCTTCTCGATCACGTCCTTGCGCGCGAGCAGGCGGCCCTTGGTCTTCTCGAGCTCCTCGATCTCCTTGATCTGCGTCTCGACCTTGGTGATCTCGCCTTCGACGAAGGCATTGCGCTCGCGCTGGCCATCGATCTGCATGCCGAAGTAGTAGCTGATGCCGAAGGCCAGCAGCACCGCGCCCAGCGCGGAAGCGCCAAGCATCAGGGTGAACTCCTTCTGCCTCTGCTTGCGGCGCTCGGCGCGCCACGGGAGGAGGTTGATCCGTGCCATCAGTCGAAGCTCCTCAGCGCCAGGCCGCAGGCGATCATCAGCGACGGCGCGTCCTGCGCGAGGGCGTGCGGCTGCACGCGCGGGCCGAGCGTCATGTTCGCGAGCGGGTTGGCGACCATCGTCGGGATGCCGAGCTGGTCCTCGAGCATGCGGTCGATGCCGGTGATCGAGGCGCCGCCGCCGGCGATCACGAGCTGGTCGACGCGGTTGAACTCGCTGCCCGCGTAGAAGAACTGCAGCAGGCGCGAGATCTGCTGGACCATCGCCTCCTTGAAGGGCTCGAGCACCTCGGTCTGGTAGCCCTCGGGCAGGCCACCCTGGCGCTTGGCCTGGCCGGCTTCCTCGTAGGACAGGCCGTAGCGGCGCATCACCTCGTCGGTGAGCTGCTTGCCGCCGAAGACCTGCTCGCGCGAATAGAGCGTGCGCCCGTTGCGCAGCACGTAGAGCGTGGTCATGGTGGCGCCGGAGTCGACCAGCGCGACCAGCCCGTCCTTCGGCGTCTTGAGCTGCTCGACCAGCAGCGTGAAGGCGTTCTCGATCGCGAAGCTCTCGACGTCCATCACCTTCGGCGTCAGGCCGCCCAGCTCCAGCGCCGAGGCGCGGATCTCGACGTTCTCCGAGCGCGAGGCCGCCAGCAGCACCTGCACGGTGTCCGGCGTGTTCGGCATCGGCCCCAGCACCTCGAAGTCGAGGTTGACCTCCTCGATGGGGTACGGGATGTAGTTCGCGGCCTCCAGCTCGACCTGCGCCTCCATCTCGTCGCCGTCGAGGTCGGCCGGCATCGGGATCACCTTGGTGATCACCGCCGAGCCGGCCACGGCCGCGGCCGCGTGGCGGGCCCGCGTGCCCGATCGCGCCAGGGCACGCCGGATGGCCTCGCCCACCGCCTCGACCTCGACGATGTTCTTCTCCACCACAGCATTGGGCGGCAGCGGTTCCACCGCATAGTGCTCGACCCGGTAGCGGTTGCCGGCCCGCGAGAGCTGCAGCAACTTCACGGCGGTCGAACTGATATCCACGCCGACGAGCGCCGGCTGGCTCTTTGTGATCACGCCCACATCGATCTCCCCACGCCACAGGCGTTTAGACGCGCTTCTTGCGGCACTGCCTAGATAACGGACTTTTCACGGCATGGCAACCGTGGCATCACGATCCGTGATCGGGTCCGACAAAAAGCCGGCGGACCCAATCTGAACCGCTTCACCGTCCGCCGCCGGATTTCCGGCGTCCCCTGCGTCCGGGCCGGTGGGCCGGCTCCTCTATACTGCCGGCCCCCTCGGTTCTGCAACCGGAAACGTGCCGATGCCCCGTCTACGCCGCATGCTCCGCTGGGCCCTTTTCGCATCCGCGGGCATCGCGGTGCTGGGGCTGATCGCCGCGGGCGTGCTCTATGCCGTCATCGCGCCCAAGCTGCCGGACGTCGAGACCCTGCGCGACGTGCAGCTCGAGGAGCCGATGTACGTCTACTCGCGCGACGGCAAGCTCATGGCGCTGTTCGGCGAGGCCCGGCGCTACCCGGTCGACATCGAGAAGGTGCCCGAGCGCCTGAAGCAGGCCTTCCTGGCCATCGAGGACGCGCGCTTCTACCAGCACCACGGCGTCGACTACAAAGGCGTGGCCCGCGCGGTCTGGCTGCTGGCCACCACCGACGACCGCCGCGTGCCCGGCGGGTCGACGATCACGCAGCAGGTCGCCCGCCAGTTCTTCCTGAGCTCGGAATACAGCTACACGCGCAAGCTCGCCGAGATGCTGCTGGCCATGCGCATGGAGCGCGAGCTGTCCAAGGACGAGATCCTCGAGCTCTACCTCAACGTCAGCTTCTTCGGAAACCGCGCCTACGGCGTCGCGGCGGCGGCCGAGTTCTACTACGGCAAGACGCTGGACCAGCTGACGCTGGACGAGATGGCCTCGCTGGCCGGCATCCCCAAGTTCCCGTCGGCGGCCAATCCGATCAGCAACACCGAGCGCGCGAAGGTTCGCCGCGACTACATCCTCGACCGCATGGCCGAGTTGAAGTACGTCAGCCGCGCGGAGGCCGAGGCGGCCAAGGCGGTGCCGATGCATGCCAGCCCCCACGAGCGACCCGTGCAGGTCTACGCGCCCTACGTGGCCGAGATGGTACGCCAGGAGATGATCGCGCGCTTCGGGCCGGAGGCGCTGACCAAGGGCTTCCACGTCACCACCACGATCGACCCGACGCTGCAGACCGCCGCCGACAGGGCGCTGCGTGACGGCCTGCACACCTACGACCGCCGCCACGGCTGGCGCGGGCCCGAAAAGCATGTCGACCTCGCCGACGGGGCCGACGCCCGCGCCGCCGCGCGGCGCATCCGCGACCTCGACGCGCAGGGCGACCTGCTGCCGGCGATCGTGCTGTCGAGCTCGACCGGCGGCGCGGAACTCGTGCTCAAGGACGGCAGCAGGGTCGAGCTCGACCGCGGCCAGGGCTGGCCCGGCGCCTCGCTCGGCGCGCTCAAGCGTGGCGACGTGGTGCGCCTGCGCCGCATCGTGCCCGAGGCCAAGGACGACCAGGCGCCGAAGACGGCGGACGTCACCTACCGCCTCGACCAGCTGCCACGCGCGCAGGCCACCGTGGTGTCGCTGGAGGCCATGACCGGCGCCATCCGCGCGCTGTCGGGCGGCTACAGCTTCGCCGGCAACAAGTTCAACCGCGCCACCCAGGCCAAGCGCCAGCCGGGCTCGAGCTTCAAGCCCTTCGTCTACGCCGCCTCGTTCGAGCGCGGCTTCAACCCGGCCTCGATCGTGCTCGACGCGCCCGTGGTGTTCCGCGACCGCCGCGGCCACCTGTGGCGCCCGCAGAACGACACCGGCAACTTCGCCGGCCCGATGCGCCTGCGCGAGGCGATGGTGCAGTCGCGCAATCTCGTGTCGGTGCGCCTGCTCGACGCCATCGGCGTGGACTACGCGCGGCGCTTCATCAGCCACTTCGGCTTCGACGAGAAGGAACTTCCGCCGAACCTGTCGATGTCGCTGGGCACGGCGTCGCTCACGCCGCTGTCGGTCGCACGCGGCTATGCCGTGTTCTACAACGGCGGCTTCCGTGTCACGCCCTGGTTCATCGACACGGTCAAGGACCGCAACGGCGCGGTCGTCTTCAAGGAAAAGCCGGCCACCGGCTGCCACGGCTGCGGCGGCGCCGCCACTGCCACCGGCGGCCAGGTCAAGGCCCCGTCGACCGTGGTGGATGGCTTCGACCTCGGGCCGGCGCCGGGCGCGGCGCCCGCGCAGGACGAGGCGAAGGCGGCCGACGCGCCGCCGCGCAAGCCGGTCGACACCAGCAAGATGCTGCTGGCGCCGCGCGCGATCGACGAGCGCATCGCCTACCAGATCGTCTCCATCCTGCGCGACGTCGTGCAGCGCGGCACCGGCACCGCGGCCAAGGTGCTCGGCCGCGAGGACGTCGGCGGCAAGACCGGCTCCACCAACGACCACCGCGACGCCTGGTTCTCCGGCTTCGGCGGCCCCTATGTCACGACGGTCTGGGTGGGCCGCGACGACTTCAAGTCCCTGGGCTACCGCGAGTACGGTGGCAAGGCCGCGCTGCCGATCTGGATCGACTACATGCGCGTGGCGCTCAAGGACCAGCCCATCCAGCCGAACGTACCGCCGGACGGCATGGTCAAGGTCGCCGTGGGCGCGGGCGGGCGGCTCATCCCCGGCGCCGAGGGCGGCGTGATCGAGTGGGTCAAGGCCGAGGACCTCGAACGCATGGAGGCCGACATCGACTACGGCCCGTCGAGCTCGCAGGAGAACGCGGCGTCCGAGGAGTCGTTCGACATTTTCTGACCGCGATGCGCGTCACGGTTCGGTACGCATGAACCCTCGCGCCGCGGTCACGTGGCTGACTCGCCCAGCAACGTAGCGGATGCGCGAACGTGGGTGCCGCGGGGGCGTGCTAGCTTGCGCGGGCCGGCTCCCTGGCCGGCGGCGGTCCACCGCCTTGCCTGCCACGGAGCCTCGCCATGCGCCCTGCCCGTCAGCACGCACACCAGCATGCCCAGTCCCGGCTCCGCGAGCGGCGTGAGCGCCTCGCGGGCGAAGCCGCGCGCCTGATGGTCGAAAGCGGCATCGCCGACTACCACCAGGCCAAGCTCAAGGCGGCGCAACGCCTGGGCATCCGCGACGATGCCTCGCTGCCGTGCAACAGCGAGATCGAGGCCGCGCTGCGCCAGTACCAGCGCCTGTTCGGGCGCGACGTCGCCGACGAACTGCAGCGCCGGCGCGAGGCGGCGCTGGAGGCGCTGCGATTCTTCCGCCACTTCGAGCCGCGCCTGGTCGGCCCCGTGCTCGAAGGCACGGCGGACGCACGCTCACCCGTGATGCTGCACCTGCATGCCGACGATGCCGATGCCGTGGGGCGCTTCTTCGACGAGCACGACATCCCCGCGCAGCCCCGCAGCCGGCGGCTGCGGCTGGACCGGCATCGCGATGGCGAATTCCCCACCTGGGTTTTCAGCGCCGACGGCCTGCCCTTCGACGTGACCGTGCTTCCGCTCGACGTCCTGCGCCAGGCGCCGCTGTCGCCCGTGGACGAGAAGCCGATGCGCCGTGCCAGCGCGACCCAGGTGCGCCAGCTCCTGGCCAACGCCGGGGCGGGCGATCCCGGTGCCGCGGACTAGGAGCCTGCGCGGCAGAAAAGAATCCGTACTGCTGCCGGGTGCGGGATGAGTTCCAGGCGATGCGATGGCGTCGAAGCGAGTGGATTCGATGCGTTCGACTTGCCGGGAGCGGCGCTTGCGAGG
>JBMOOW010000057.1:0-10553 GCA_049323195.1 Pseudomonadota bacterium
GCCTTCGGGTAGTGCGGCTCGATCAGCCCCAGCAGCGCCTGCCACGGCACCACCCGGTCCATCTCGGCGAGAAACGCCTCCCGCCGGGTGCGCTTGCGCTGGCCCAGGTCCTCGGCATCACCGAATGTCAGCTGCATCGATCGTCATCCCGGAGGCGGTGCGGCATATATCGCCGGGAAGAGGTGAGTTGTTCAGACCTTCCTGAGGCGCTAAACATGAGACCGCATTCGCGGGCGTCTCTTATGAGCAGCGATGAGTCGCGGGCTCACATGTTTCGCCGATACTCCCCACCCACCTCATACAACGCATGGCTGATCTGCCCGAGCGAATGCGTCTTCACCGCCTCCATCAGCGCCTCGAAGACATTACGGCGCTCGCGCGCGGTCTTCTGTAGGAATTTCAGCCCCTCGGCGGCGCGGGCGTTGCGGTTCGCCTGGTAGCCGGCCACGTTGGTGATCTGCTGGCCCTTCTCCTCCTCGGTCGAGCGGATCAGCTCGATCTCGGTGGCCACATCGCTATGGCCGTCCTTGCCGAGGAAGGTGTTGACGCCCACCAGCGGCAGGGAGCCGTCGTGCTTCTTGTGTTCGTAGTAGAGCGACTCTTCCTGGATCTTGCCGCGCTGGTACATGGTGTCCATGGCGCCCAGCACGCCGCCGCGCTCGGAGATGGCTTCGAACTCCTTGTAGACGGCCTCTTCGACGATGTCGGTGAGCTTGTCGACGATGAAGCTGCCCTGCCAGGGGTTCTCGTTGAAGTTCAGCCCAAGCTCCTTGTTGATGATCATCTGGATCGCAACCGCACGGCGCACGCTCTCTTCCGTGGGCGTGGTGATGGCTTCGTCGTAGGCGTTCGTGTGCAGGCTGTTGCAGTTGTCGAACAGCGCGTAAAGGGCCTGCAGCGTGGTGCGGATGTCGTTGAACTGGATCTCCTGCGCGTGCAGGGACCGGCCGCTGGTCTGGATGTGGTACTTCATCATCTGGCTGCGCGGGCTCGCGCCGTAGCGCTCGCGCATGGCACGGGCCCAGATGCGGCGGGCGACGCGGCCGATGACGGTGTACTCCGGGTCCATGCCGTTCGAGAAGAAGAACGACAGGTTGGGCGCGAAGTCGTCGATGTTCATGCCACGCGCCAAGTAGTACTCGACGATGGTGAAGCCGTTGCTCAGGGTGAAGGCGAGCTGGCTGATCGGGTTCGCGCCGGCTTCTGCGATGTGGTAGCCCGAGATGCTCACCGAGTAGAAGTTGCGGACGCCGCGTTCGACGAAGTACTGCTGGATGTCGCCCATCATGCGCAGGGCGAACTCGGTGCTGAAGATGCAGGTGTTCTGGGCCTGGTCTTCTTTCAGGATGTCGGCCTGCACGGTGCCGCGCACGGTCTGCAGGGTGTGCGCCTTGATGCGCTCGTAGACCTCGGGCTCGACCACTTCGTCGCCCGTCACACCCAGAAGGCCCAGGCCCAGGCCGTCGTTGCCTTCCGGCAGCGGGCCTTCGTACGTGGGGCGCTGGCGGCCCTCGTACATGCGGTCGATCCTGTTGCGCGCGGCGAGCCAGCGCGATTCGTCCTCGCGCAGGTACTTCTCCACCTGCTGGTCGATCGCGGTGTTCATGAACATCGCGAGGATCATCGGCGCGGGGCCGTTGATCGTCATCGAGACCGACGTGGTGGGCGCGCACAGGTCGAAGCCCGAGTACAGCTTCTTCATGTCGTCGAGCGTGGGGATGTTGACGCCCGAGTTGCCGATCTTGCCGTAGATATCGGGGCGCGGGGCCGGGTCCTCGCCGTACAGCGTGACGCTGTCGAAGGCGGTGGACAGGCGCGCCGCAGGTTGCCCGAGGCTTAGGTAATGGAAGCGGCGGTTGGTGCGCTCGGGCGTGCCCTCGCCCGCGAACATGCGGATCGGGTCCTCGCCGGTGCGGCGGTAGGGATACACGCCGCCCGTGTAGGGGTAGGCGCCCGGCAGGTTCTCCTTCTGCAGGAAGGTGAGCAGGTCGCCCCAGCCCTTGTAGGTGGGCGCGGCGATCTTCGGGATCTTCTGGTGCGACAGCGACTCGCGGTAGTTCTCCACGCGGATGGTCTTGTCGCGGACCTTGTACTCGTTGACGTCGTCGGTAATCGACTTCAGCCGGGCCGGCCACTCGCGCAGCAGCTTGAGCGCCTCGGAGCTGAGCGACTGCACGGCGTCGTTGTAGCGCTGGCGCAGCGTGAGCAGCGTGCGGTCGCAGCCGCGCTCGAGGTAGCTGAACTCGCTCTCGTCGTCGACGTCGGGCACCGGCGCCAGGCCATTGCCGCCCAGCAGGGCGTCGGCGGCGTAGAGATCCAGCGCCTGCGGCAGCGCGGGGTCTTCCAGCGCCTGCAGCGCCTGCCAGTAGCTCTGCGCGCGGTCGGCGATCTCGGCCTGGGTCTCGATCTGGCGGTTGATGCCGCGGCCCTGCTCGGCGATCTCGGCCAGGTAGCGCACGCGGCTGCCGGGGATCAGCACGGTGGCGCGGGGCTCGCGCAGGCTGGTGTCGATGTCGGGGTTGAAGAAACCGGGGTCGGAGTGCAACTTCGCACCTGTTCCGTCGCCGGCCGCGGAATCATCGGGCGAAATAGCACTCTGACCCCTGCCCAGCTTCTCGCGCAGCAGGCGGCAGAGGTTGGCGAACATCCAGTTCATGCCCGGGTCGTTGAACTGGCTGGCGATGGTCGGGTAGACGGGTACGTCCTCGTCCTTCATCTGGAACGCCACGCGGTTGCGCTTCCACTGCTTGCGCACGTCGCGCAGGGCGTCCTCGGCGCCGCGCTTGTCGAACTTGTTGAGCACGACCAGCTCGGCATAGTCGAGCATGTCGATCTTCTCGAGCTGGCTGGGCGCGCCGAACTCGCTGGTCATGACGTACATCGGGAAGTCGACGAGGTCGACGATCTCCGAGTCGGACTGGCCGATGCCCGCGGTCTCGACGATGACCAGGTCGAAGCCCATGCCCTTGAGGAAGCCCACGCAGTCCTTCAGCACCGCGTTGGTGGCGGCGTGCTGGCGGCGCGTGGCCATGGAGCGCATGTACACGCGCGGGCTGCGCAGCGAGTTCATGCGGATGCGGTCGCCGAGCAGCGCGCCGCCGGTGCGGCGGCGGGTGGGGTCGACCGAGATCACCGCTATGCGCATCTCCGGGAAATGCGCCAGGAAGCGGTTGAGCAGCTCGTCGGTGACGGAGGACTTGCCCGCGCCGCCGGTGCCGGTGATGCCGATCACGGGCGTGGTCGGACGGGATGGTGCGCCTTCGGCGCCCGGAAGACCGGGATTCGGGATTCGGGATTCGGTGGCGCGCGGGTTGGCCCAGGTCTTGCGGATGAGCGCGAGTTCGGCCTCGGTGAATGCACCTTCCTCGATCGCGCTGAGCATGCGGCCGATGCCGATCTCATCGTCGATCGCAGGCATCCGGGCTTCCGACGAATCCCGGATCCCCGATCCCGAATCCCGTGTCGCGCTGGCGCGGCGGATCACGTCCTCGATCATCGCCACCAGCCCCATGTGCATGCCGTCGTTGGGGTGGTAGATGCGCTCCACGCCGTAGGCCTGCAGCTCGCGGATCTCCTCGGGGGTGATCGTGCCGCCGCCGCCGCCGAACACGCGGATGTGGCCGGCGCCACGCTCCTTCAGCATGTCGACCATGTACTTGAAGTACTCGACGTGACCGCCCTGGTAGGACGAGAGCGCGATGGCGTCGGCGTCCTCCTGCAGCGCGGCGCGGACCACGTCCTCCACCGAGCGGTTGTGGCCGAGGTGGATGACCTCGGCGCCCTGCCCCTGGATCAGGCGGCGCATGATGTTGATGGCCGCGTCGTGGCCGTCGAACAGGCTCGCGGCGGTGACGAAACGCAGGGGCGTCGCCGCCTCGGCGGCGCTGGCGGTGGATTCGGGCAGGCGGTCGGCAGGCGAGCTCATGTCGGTCGCGCACATCTATTTCTAAGGATGGGCCGATTGTAACGCGGGCTCCGTACCGCGCCCGGGCGCGGCGTAGGGTCGGTTACGCTGTCGCGATGACGAACCCCCACGACCTGGATGCCCTGCGCGCGGCCGCCGATGCCGGCGCGCCCGATGCCCTCTTCCGCTACGCCACCGCGCTGGTGGCTGCGATGCGGATGGAGGAGGCCTTCGACGTGCATTCGAAGGCGGCGGCGGGCGGGCACGTGGGCTCGATGATCGAAGTCGGGCGCATGCATCTCTACGGGGTGGGCACTGATGGCGACGTGGGCGCGGCGGTGCAGGCCTTCGAGCGTGCGGAGGCCGCGGGGCAGCCCGTTGCCGGCTACTTCCTCGCGCTGATCGGCCTGGGCGGCACCGCCCTGCCGCGCGACGGGAAGGTGGGCGCGCGGCTGCTGGCTGCCGTGCAGGCGGGGCATGCGCCGGCGCTGCGCGCGGCCGCGATCCACTTCGGCCGCAAGCCCAACCTGCAGGACCAGGCGCTGGCCGTGCAGCTGCTCGACCACGCCGCCGGCCGCGGCGATGCGGTGGCGGCACAGCTGCTGGCCGAAAGGCTGCGCCGGGGCGAGGGCGTGACCGCGAACCCCGAGGCCGCGCAGCAGCTCAAGGCGCGCCTGCGCGAGGGCGGCTACCCGGACCTTCCGGAGATCATCGCCGTGCCGGCCGCGCCCCGTCGCCCGACGCCGCCTTCCACGCTCACGCTCGACGAGGTGCTGGAGCCGCCGCCGCTCGAGATGCTGGCGGAGACGCCGCGGATCGCGCAGGTGGACGGGCTGTTGTCGGTCGACGAATGCCGCCTGCTGGTGGCCAGCGCGCAGCCGATGCTGCGGCCCTCGCGCGTGCACGACGCCGGGGCCGCCGACGTGGCGCGCATGGACCTGCGCACCAGCAGCGATGCCTCGTTCGACCCGCTGCTGGAGGACTTCGCGCTGCGCCTGGTGCAGCTGCGCATGGCCGCGGCGGCGGGCGTGGAGCTGGTGCACGCCGAGCAGCTGATCGTGCTGCGCTACGAGCCCGGCCAGGAATACCGCCCGCATCGCGACGACCTGCCCGCCGAGGCCATCGCCCGCGACCGCCCCGCCGCGGGCAACCGCATGCGCACGATCTGCGCCTACCTCAACACGCCGCCGGAAGGCGGGGCCACCGACTTCCCGGCCGTGGGCGTGCAGGTGGAGCCCAAGGCCGGGCGCGCCGTGATGTTCGACAGCCTGGATGCCGAGGGCCGGCCGGACGCGGGCTCGCTGCATGCCGGCCTGCCCGTGGTGCGCGGCGAGAAGTGGCTGGCCACGCTGTGGCTGCGCGAGCGGCCCTATCGCGCGTATTGATGGCGTGGCCCGGGCAAGGCCGAAGGCCGCACCCGGGGTTGTGGTTGCAGGTGATGGACCCGGGTGCGCTGCGCTTACCCGGGCTACGTGGATGCTGCGCGCCGATACGCACACCGTAGCCCGGGTAAGGCCGAAGGCCGCACCCGGGGTCGCTGGTTGCAGGTGGACGGACCCGGGTGCGCTGCGTTTACCCGGGCTACGTGGCTGCTGCGCGCCGATACGCACACCGTAGCCCGGGCAAGGCCGAAGGCCGCACCCGGGGTCGCGGGTTGCAGGTGGACGGATCCGGGTGCGCTGCGCTTACCCGGGCTACGCGGATGCATCACTTCCTGGGTAGACCGGCGCGCCGGAGGCGCACGCCGGAGCCGACGCCCGATGGCGCCATACGCCTGCGAACGTCGCGCAAGGCGGTTCCGCGGGATTTCGGGCGTCCGGGCGTCGAGCCCCGGATAACGCGAATGGACTAAAATCCCGCTTCTGTGTCGGGCGGGTTCGCGCCGGGCACGTCGCGCCACCCCTGTCGTATCAACGACTTAACCAACCCAGTCGGCCGGAGGCGCGTCAACGCCTCGTCGGTGCCGGCGCGGAGCCCGCTGATGATCTTCGAAACCCTCGACACCACCGGCCACGAGCAGGTCGTCTTCTGCCACAACAAGGACGCGGGCCTCAAGGCCATCATCGCGATCCATAACACCGTGCTCGGCCCGGCCCTGGGCGGCACGCGCATGTGGCCGTACGCCAGCGAGCAGGAGGCCCTCAACGACGTGCTGCGCCTCTCTCGCGGCATGACGTACAAGAACGCGGTCGCGGGCCTGGACATCGGCGGCGGCAAGGCGGTGATCATCGGCGACCCGTCCAAGGACAAGTCCGAGGCGCTGTTCCGCGCCTTCGGCAAGTTCGTCGACTCCCTCGGCGGCCGCTACATCACGGCCGAGGACGTGGGCATCGATGTCAACGACATGGAATACGTCTACCGCGAGACCGAGTACGTCACCGGCGTGCACCAGGTGCACGGCGGCTCGGGCGACCCCTCGCCGTTCACCGCCTACGGCACGCTGCAGGGCCTGATGGCCACGCTCAACCGCAAGTACGGCAACGAGGAAGTGGGCAACTACTCCTACGCCGTGCAGGGCCTGGGCCATGTGGGCATGGAGTTCGTGAAGCTGCTGCGCGAGCGCGGCGCGAAGGTGTTCGTCACCGACATCAACAGGAGCCTGGTCGAGCGCGCCGTCGAGGACTTCGGCGCCGAGGCCGTGGGCACCGACGAGATCTACGACGTTGCGGCCGACGTGTACTCGCCCTGCGCGCTGGGCGGCACGGTCAACGAGAACACGCTGCCGCGCCTGAAGGCGAAGGTGATCTGCGGCGCGGCCAACAACCAGCTGGCCAACAACGCGATCGGCGACGAAGTGGAGAAGCGCGGCATCGTCTACGCCCCGGACTACGCGGTGAACGCGGGCGGCGTGATGAACGTGGCGCTGGAAATCACGGGCTACAACCGCGAGCGCGCGATGCGCATGATGCGCACGATCTACCACAACCTCGCGCGCATCTACGAGATCGCCGACCGCGACGGCATCCCGACCTACAAGGCCGCCGACCGCATGGCCGAGGAGCGCATCGCGATGCTCGGCAAGCTCAAGCTGCCGCTGGGCCGTTCGAAGCCGCGCTTCGAGGGTCGCATCCGCGGCGGGCATTGATCGGTCTGCGACCGATCAATCCCAGGTTTTTCGCTAAGCGAAAAACCCGGCCCCCCGGCTTTGCCATCCACAACCCCCGCCCCTGTCGGGGCGCCCCCCCTTGACTCAAGGGGGGCTGCGGGCACCGCACCTGCGTCGCGTCCGGCACTGCCGTCCGGCCGTACAGCGCGACGAAGCCACACGACGCGAGGCAATTGACGATGCGACCGTTCCCCCTGGGTGAGGAAATCGATGCCCTGCGCGACGCCGTGCGTCGCTTCGCCGAGGCGGAGATCGCCCCGCGCGCCGCGCAGATCGACCACGACAACGCCTTCCCGCAGGACCTGTGGCCCAAGCTCGGCGAAATGGGCCTGCTGGGGCTCACGGTGCCCGGCGAGTACGGCGGCAGCGACATGGGCTACCTGGCGCACCTGGTGGCCATGGAGGAGATCTCGCGGGCGTCCGGTTCCGTGGGCCTGTCCTACGGCGCGCACTCGAACCTCTGCGTGAGCAACCTCTACGCCAACGGCAACGAGGCGCAGCGGCAGAAATACCTACCGAAGCTCTGCACCGGCGAGTGGAAGGGCGCGCTGGCGATGAGCGAGCCGGGCGCGGGCTCCGACGTGGTCGGCTCGATGAGCTGCCGCGCCGAGCTGCGTGGGGCGGTTTGGGTCGCCAACGGCAACAAGATGTGGATCACCAACGGCCCCGAGGCCGACGTGCTCATCGTCTACATGCGCACCGCCGGCAAGGAGGCGGGCAGCAGGTGCATGACCGCCTTCCTCGTCGAGAAGGGCATGAAGGGTTTTTCGACCGCGCAGAAGCTCGACAAGCTCGGCATGCGCGGCTCCAACACCTGCGAGCTGGTGTTCGAGGACTGCGAGATCCCGCAGGAGAACGTGCTCGGCGAGGTGCACAACGGCGTCAAGGTGCTGATGAGCGGGCTCAATACCGAGCGCCTCGTGCTCGCCGGCGGGCCGCTGGGCCTGATGCAGGCCGCGATGGACATCACCCTGCCCTACGTTCGCGAACGCAGGCAGTTCGACGCCCCCATCGGCTGCTTCGAGCTGATGCAGGGCAAGGTCGCCGACATGTACACCGCGCTGCAGGCCAGCCGCGCCTTCGCCTACCAGGTCGCCCGCGACTACGACGCCGGCCACCGCTCGCGCATCGACGCGGCGTCGTGCCTTCTCCATGCCTCGGAAGCCGCGGTGCAGGTGACGCTCGAGGCGATCCAGGCGCTGGGCGGGAACGGCTACATCAACGAGTACCCGACCGGGCGCCTGCTGCGCGACGCCAAGCTCTATGCCATCGGCGCCGGCACCAACGAGATCCGCCGCATGCTGATCGGCCGCGAGCTGTTCGCCGGCAACAGCTGAGCGACGCGACACGATACGCGCGCCGTTTCGCCCATTGGGTTACGCGTAGCCCGGGTAAGGCCGCAGGCCGCACCCGGGGACGGTGCCGCCGCGGCCGCGAACCCGGGTGCGCTTCGCTTACCCGGGCTACGTCGTCGCGCGCCCGGTCAGGGGCCAGGTTTGCCCGGGGCGCGCCTGCCCGCCCCCCCGCGTTTGCGGCACCGCAACACGCGGCCGCATAATCGGCCGATTCCGGCCCCGCGCCGGCTCCCCACACCGGAGTCCGCCATGAGCGACGTCGTCATCGTCGGTGCCAAGCGCACCGCCATCGGTTCCTTCCTCGGCCAGTTCACGGGCGTGCCGACGCCGCAGCTCGGCGCCACCGCCATCCGCGGCGCGGTGGAGCACGCGGGCATCGCAGCCGACGCCGTGCAGGAAGTGATCATGGGCTGCGTGCTGCCGGCCGGCCTCGGCCAGGCACCGGCGCGCCAGGCGGCCATCGCCGCCGGCGTGCCCACCTCGGCCACCTGCACCACCATCAACAAGGTCTGCGGCTCGGGCATGAAGGCCATCATGCTGGCCACCGACATGATCCGCGCCGGCAGCGCCGAGGTCGTGGTCGCCGGCGGCATGGAGTCGATGACCAACGCCCCGCACCTGCTCAACAACTCGCGCACCGGCATCCGCTACGGCTCGGCCGAGTTCCTCGACCACATGGCCCACGACGGGCTCACCAACCCGTACGATGGCAAGGCCATGGGCGTGTTCGGCGACGCCACCTGCTCCACCTACGAATACAGCCGCGAAACGCTGGACGCCTTCGCCGCCGAGAGCGTCCGCCGCGCGCAGGAGGCCGTGCAGTCCGGCGCGTTCAAGGCCGAGATCGTCCCGGTGACCGTCAAGGGCCGCAAGGGCGAGGTCGTGGTCGACACCGACGAGGAGCCCGGCAGGATCGACATCTCGAAGATCCCGTCGCTGCGCGCGGCCTTCGGCAAGGACGGCCTGCTCACCGCGGCCACCTCGTCCAAGATCTCCGATGGCGCCGCCGCCACCGTGCTGATGTCGGCCGAAGCCGCGCAGCGCGCGGGCGCCAGGCCGATCGCGCGCGTGGTGGCGCATGCGGGGCATGCGCACGAGCCGGAGCAGTTCACCACCGCGCCCGTCGAGGCCACGCGCCGCCTGCTGGAAAAGGCCGGCTGGACGGTCGACGACGTCGACCTGTTCGAGATCAACGAGGCCTTTGCCTGCGTCGCGATGGCGCCGATGAAGGACCTCGGCATCCCGCACGAAAAGCTCAACGTCAACGGCGGCGCGGTCGCCCTGGGCCACCCGATCGGTGCCAGCGGTGCGCGCCTGGTCGTGACGCTGCTGCATGCACTGCAGGCGCGCGGGGGCAAGCGCGGCGTCGCCTCGCTGTGCATCGGCGGCGGCGAGGCCACGGCCATCGCCATCGAAATGCTGTGAAGTTAAGAAGTTGTAAGGTGCCGTTGGTCATGTCATCTATTGACATGGCATCGGCGCTTGTCATCATTGTCAACGACGCGCGAAGGCGCGTTTTCAACTAACGACGAGGAATAGAACAATGACGATCAACAAGGCTCTGCTCGCCCTGGCTCTGGGCCTGGCCCTGACCGCCTGCTCGAAGCAGGAGCAGGCCGACACCGCCGCGGCCGACGCCGCTGCTCCGGCCGCCGAGGCCACCACCGACGCCGCCGCTGCTCCGGCCGCCGACGCCGCCGCCACGGCTGACGCCGCTGCGACCGACGCCGCTGCCGCCACCTCGGCTGACGCCACGGCTCCGGCCGCCGACGCCGCCGCTCCGGCTGCCGACGCTGCTGCTCCGGCCGACGCCGCTGCCCCGGCTGCCGAGGCTCCGGCGACCGAGCAGGCTCCGGCCCAGTAATTTACTGGCAGCCGTTGCTGTAGTATCTGGAGAAGCCGTCGGGTGTAGCCGGCGGCTTTTTCCATGGTCAGTGAACGATAGGCTGGCACCCGCCGAGCGATGCGCGCACTGGCGTTGCCTGACTGTGTAGTGTCGTAACTCCCCTCAGACAACTCCTCCGGAGACCGCAATGAACACCAAGCTCTACGTCCTCCTTGCCGCCGCCGTGCTCGCCCTGTCGGCGTGCAAGAACGAAACCGCGACCGCCCAGGGCGAGGCCGCCGAGGCCGAGAACGCCGCCGCTGCCGCGGGTGATGCCGCTGCCGACGCCGCTGCCGCCGCCGG
>JBMOOW010000058.1:0-10483 GCA_049323195.1 Pseudomonadota bacterium
CCGCGGGCCCGCGGCGGATCAGTGGTTGATCGGCACCGGCATCGCGTCGACCGGTACCACGGTGGGGTCTTCGCGCAGGTAGTCGGGCAGCGAGTCGTCGCGGTCGCCGCGGATCTGGTAGTCGCGGCGCTGGCTCCAGGCGTCGCGCACCAGGGCGTAGTCGTCCTCCACGCCCTCGCGCAGCGCGTCGGTGGAAAGCAGCTGCGCGCGCAGGTCGACCAGCTGCATGCCCTGCAGCGGCACGCGCACGCGGTCGGCGTCGACCTGGCGCAGCGGCGAGAGCGGGGCGTCGCCGGCCATGCCCAGCACGTCGCGCAGCGTGCGCGGGCCGAACAGCGGCAGCTCGACGTAGCGCGAGCGCCTCCAGCCCCAGACGCCGAGCGTCTGGCCGAAGTCCTCGCTGCGGTTCTCCAGCTTCGCGGCGGTGGCCGGATCGAACACGCCGCCGATGCCGAGGGTGGAATTGAGCACGAAGCGGCCCAGCGAATGCGCCGCCTGCTTCGGCTTGCCCTGCAGCAGCGCGTTGATCGCGGACACGGGCTGGCCGAGGTTGTTGAAGAAGTTGCTCACGCCGCTGCGCACCGGCGCGGGCACCACGCGCACGTAGGCGCTGGCCAGCGGGCGCGCGACGCGGCGGTCCACCGCGTTGTTGAAGCGGTGCATGCGGCGGTTGTAGCGCTCCCAGGGGTCGTAGGCGGCCGGGCGCGCCGGCGCGCCGTCGTCGCCGGCCGCGCCGTACAGCGCCTCGAAGTCGTCCTCGGCGGCGGTGGGCTCGCCGGCGGGATCGGGCGGAGCGGTGTCGGCAACAGGCGAGGCCGGGTCGACCGGCTCCTGCGCGTCCGCTGCGTCCCCGGGCGGCGCGTCGGCGTCGACGGCCGCGCGGTCGTCGGTCGCCGGCAGGTCGCCGGCCCCGTGTGAGCCGCCCTCGACGCCCGGCGAAGGCGCGGGCGGGGCCTGCGCGGACCCGGCCGGGGCGGCCACTGGCGCAGCCGCGGGCATAGCGGTGCCGGCCTGCATGCCCCCGTCCTGCGCCTGCACCGGCAACACGAGCGCGAGGCCCAGCGCGAGCGCGCAGGCGGCGGGCGCCCGGCGTGCGGGCATTGAGCGGGGCGGAACCATGACGCCTAGTCTAGCGGGCCGGCCCGAGGCCTCAGGCCGCCGGGCCGAAACCCAGCGTCGCGTCGAGGCGGTAGGCCGCGGCCAGCTCGGCCAGCCCCGCCGGGGCGCCGTGGATGCGCAGGCCGGCGGCCGCGAGTTCGGCCAGCAGCGCCAGCCCGGCGCTGTCGACCTGCGGCACGGCGGTGACGTCGACCGTGGTCGCGCCCGCCAGCAGGGCGCGCAGGCCGTCCCAGGCGGCGGGCACGGCCGCGCGGTCGAGCGCGCCCTCGATGCGCAGCACGTCGCCGTCGCGGCGGACGTGCGCGGCGCTCATCGGGCGTCGGCCTGCAGCTTGCCGGCCTTGAGGTCGGCCGCCACCTGCGCGATCGAGCCGCGCTTGAGCGGCGCGTCGAACTGGCTGCGGAAGGTCTGCACGAAGCTCACGCCCTCGACCATCACGTCGAAGACCTTCCACTGGCCGCCGACGTTGCGCATCAGGTAGTCGACCGGGATCGGCTCGCCGCCGGCGCGCAGCATCTCGGTGGAGACCTTCATGGCCTTGCCGTTGCCCACGGGCGTCTCCGACTTCACGCGCACGCGCAGCCGGGTGTTGAAGTCAAGCAGCGACGAGCCGTAGCGCGCCATCAGGTTCTCGCTCAGGGCGTCGGCGAACTTCGCCACGTCCGCCTCCGACGCGCCGCGGCCGTGTGCGCCCAGCACCAGGCGCGCGGCGTAGTTGCGGTCGAACATGCGGTCGAACTCGGTGGTCACGAACTGCTTGAGCGCGGCGCGGTTCTTGGTGAACTCGGCGCGGCGGGTGTCGAGCGTGGCGAGGATGCGCGTGCTGTTGTCGAGCACCAGGCGGCCGGGCTGGCCGAGCGCGGGCTGCGCCGCGGCCGTGGGGGCCTTGGCGGCGACGGTGACGACCGGCGCGGCGAGCGCGGCGGCGGCGGACAGCACGAGGAACAGGGTGGTGCGCTTCATGGCGTTTTACTCCGTGGGGGCGGCGGCATCGCCTTCGCTGGCAGGCGCGTCCTTCGACTCGCCCGCGCCGCTGAACATGTATTTGCCGACCAGCTGGAGCAGGTCCACGGACGGCTGCGTCAGGTAGATCTCGTCGCCCGGCTTCAGCGGCTCCGGGTCCCCGCCCGGGGTCAGGCCGACGTAGCTTTCGCCCAGCAGGCCGGCGGTGAAGATGCCCGCGGCGGTGTCGGACGGCAGCGCGTCGTACCGGCCCTCGATGGCCAGCGAGACGACGGCGTCCAGTTTCGTGGGATCGAGCTGAATCCCCGCCACCCGGCCGATCGTGACGCCGCCGATCTTCACCGGTGAGTTCGGCCGCAGCGCGCCGACGTTGGAGAAGCGGGCCTTGACCACGTAGCCGTCGCCGCCGGTGCCCCAGCGGCCGTTGGTGGAGGCGATCGCCAGCGCCAGCAGCGTCGCCAGCGCGAGCAGCAGGAAGGTGCCGACGGCGAATTCGATTCTTGGGCTGCGCATGGGGAAGGGCCGGGGTTCGGGAATCGGGATTGGGGATTCGGCAGGGCAGTTCGACGGGGTCGGCAGGGATCGCGGGACGGGCTGGATCGAATCCCGGATCCCTGCTGCGTCACCTGAACAGCAGCGCCGACAGTACGAAGTTGAACATCAGCACCAGCAGCGAGGCATTGACCACCGCGCGCGTGGTGGCCACCGACGTGCCCTCGATGGTCGGCTCGGCGTGGTAGCCCACGAAGGCGGCCACCAGCGCGGCGACGGCGCCGAACACGGCCGACTTGTACAGCGCGACGAGGAAGTCGTCGCGGAAGTCGACCGCATCGCGCATCACCTGCCAGAACGGGCCGGCGTCCAGGCCGATCACGTGCACGGCCTCCAGGTAGCTGGCGAGGATGCCGAAGCTGCAGAAGAAGCCGGTCAGCAGCGGCACGCTCAGCACCGCCGCCCAGAAGCGCGGGGCCACCGCCTTGCCGACGGGGTCGATGCCCATCAGCGAGAGCGCGGTGATCTGGTCGGTGGCGCGCATGAGGCCGAGCTCGGCGGCGATCGAGCTGCCCGCGCGGCCGATGAACAGCAGGCCCGTGAGCACCGGCGCGAGCTCGCGGTACATGCCCAGGCCCAGCAGCGCGCTGACCTGGTTGGCCGCGCCGTAGGTGACCAGCGCCTTGTAGCCCAGCAGCGTCAGCGACAGCCCGACGAAGGCGCCGCCGACCGCGATGATGGGCAGCGAGCGCGCGCCGATCTTGTAGACCTCGCGCACCAGCTCGCGGCCGAAGTCGGGCGTGGGGCGGCTGGCGCGCAGCACGGCGAAGAAAAACAGCCCGGCCTGGCCGAGCGTGCGGACGGTCGCGGCGAACGGCATCAGGCCGGGGCTCCCGCCGCGCGCGGCGCGGCGTCGAAGGGAATGGGGCCGTCGGGCGCGCCGCGCAGGAACTGCCGCACGAACGGATCGTCCGAGGCCTCGAGCGCGGCCGGCGTGCCGGTGAAGATGATGCGGCCGTCGGCGATCACCACGGCGCGGTCGGCCACCGGCAGCGTCTCGTGCACGTGGTGGGTCACCACGACGGACGTCAGGCCCAGCGTGTCGTTGAGGCGGCGCACCAGGCTCATCACCACGCCCGAGGCGATGGGATCGAGGCCGGTGAGCGGCTCGTCGTAGATCATCAGCGGCGGGTCCAGCGCCAGCGCGCGCGCCAGCGCGACGCGGCGGGCCATGCCGCCGGAGAGCTCGCGCGGCATGGCATCGGCCACCGCGCGCAGGCCCACCGCATGCAGCTTCATCTCGACCAGCCGGCGCAGCACCGGCCCGGGCAGGTCGGTATGGGTGCGCAGGGGCAGGGCGACGTTCTCGGCCACCGACAGATCGGTGAGCAGGCCGTTGCCCTGCAGCATCACGCCGATGCGGCGGCGCAGGGCCAGCAGCGCGCGGCCGCCGGCGGGCATGGGCGCGCCCAGCACCTCGACGCTGCCGCCGGCGGGCTCGAGCTCGCCGGTGAGCGCGGCCAGCAGGGTGGACTTGCCGCAGCCGGAGGGCCCCAGCACGGCCACCACCTCGCCCGGACGCACGGCGAGGTCGACGTCGCGCAGGATGCTGCGCCCCCCGCGCGCGAGGCGCAGGCCGCGCAGGGCGACGATGGGGGCGGGTTCGGTCATGGGGCTCGGGCGCGGGCGCGCGAAAGGCGCCGAAGGCTACCGGCGCGCGGCTGAACGGGCCGGGAGTGCGCGCATTGTCGCAGCGGGGCCGGCCGCCGGCCACTGCCGGAGGACAGGGCGGCCTTCAGTCTCAGTGCAGCCTGATGCGCGATCTCACCGGCTGCGACATCCTGCGGCAAGATGGCGCGCATGGCCGCGGCCGATTTTCGCCTGTACCACTCCAATTCCCTGGAAATCCTCGCGGGCCTGATGGCCGAGGAGCTCCGGCGCCCCGCGCCTGCGCAGGGGCTGCTGGAGCCGGACGTGGTGCTGACCCCGCAGCCGTCCATGCGCCGCTGGCTGCAGGCCACGCTGGCGCAGGCGCACGGCGTCGCCGCCAACATCGTCTTCCTCACGCCCGGCGAGTTCGTCGCCCATGCGCTGGATGCCAACGTCGAGGGCCGCGCCGACGACCTCGACTTCGAGGCCATGCGCTGGCGCCTGCACGCGCTGCTGACCGACCCCGCGGTGCTGCGCGATCCCGCGCTGCGCCCGCTGCGCGGCTACCTGCAGGCGGGCACCGACGAGGTCGACGCGCTCAAGGCCTGGTCGCTGGCGGGGGAGCTGGCGTCCACCTTCGAGCGCTACGGCGCCTGGCGCCGCGACTGGCTGCTGGCCTGGGACGCGGGCGAAGCCCCGCGCGATCCGCAAGCCGCGCTGTGGCGGCGGCTGGCCGCAGGTCGCCCGCACCGCGCGCGCCGCATCGCGCGTTACCTCGAACGCTTCGGTGCCGAGGGCGAGGCGGTGCCGGCCGGCCTGCCCGCGCGGCTGTTCGCCTTCGCCACCATGGACGCCTCCCCCGACGTGCTGCGCATCATCGCCAGCGCCGCGCGCGTGGGAACGCTGCACTTCTACCTGCCCTCGCCCACGCGTCCGTACTGGGGCGACGTGCGCACGCTGCCCACGCGCCTGGCGCTGGGCGATGCCGCCGCCTTCGGCGACGACGGGGAGGCCGACGAGAACCCGCTGCTGCAGGCCTGGGGCGCGGCCGGGCGCGACTTCATGGCGGTGCTGGGCGGCTACGAGATCGTGCATCCCTCGTACGAACTCGCGGCCTACGACGACGCCGAGGAGCGCGGCGAGGTGCCCGCCGACGAGACGCTGCTGGCGCGGATCAAGCGCGACCTGCTGCAGCGGCGTGCGCCCTCGGCCTGGCGCGAAGCGGTGGACGTCGACGATTCCTCGCTGCAGGTGCATGCCTGCTGCACGCCGCTGCGCGAGGTGCAGGTGCTGCACGACCAGCTGCGCGCGCTGCTGGAGGATCCGCGTTTCGACCCGCCGCTGCAGCCGCGCGATATCGCCGTGCTCTCGCCGGACATCGATCCCTACGTGCCCTACATCGAGGCGGTGTTCGGCGGCGCGCACGGCACGCGCGACTTCATTCCCTACACCGTGGCCGACACCAGCCCGCTCGCCAGCGAGCCGCTGGCGGAGGTGTTCTCGCGCCTGCTCGCGCTGCCGGTCTCGCGCCTGGGCCTCAACGAGGTGCTCGACCTGCTGGCCACGCCGGCGATCGCGCAGCACGCCGGGCTCGACGCGCTCTCGCTCGAGCGCCTGCGCGAGTGGCTGGAGGAGGCCGGCGCGCGCTGGGGCCTGGACGGCGCGCACCGTGCGCGCCACGGCGCGCCGGAAGACACGCTCTACACCTGGCAGTTCGCGCTCGACCGCCTGCTGCTCGGCCATGCCACCGGCTCGGACGCGTTGCTGGGCGACGTGGCCGGCGCGCCGCAGCTGGAAGGCGGCGACATCGCCGCGCTGGACGTGCTGGTCGGGCTGCTCAACGTGCTGCGCCGCTACGAGCGTGCGCTGTCGAACGCGCTCACGCCCGAGCAGTGGCGCGAACGCCTGCTCGGGCTGCTCGCCGCGGTGCTGCCCGAGCGCCCGCGCGAGGTCGCCGACGAGCGCGCGCTCGATCGCCTGCGCACGCTGGTGGGCGAGTTCGCCGATGGCGCGCGGCGCGCCGGCGTCGTCACGCCCATCGAGCCCGAGGTGGTGCGCGCGCATTTCGACGCGCTGCTGGCGCAGCCGGACACCCGCGCGCCGCTGATGACCGGCGGCGTGAGCTTCGGCCGCATGGTGCCGATGCGCCTGCTGCCCTTCCGCGCGATCTGCGTGCTGGGCCTGGACGACGGCGCGTTCCCGCGCTGCGACCCGGCCGGCGGCCTCGACCAGATCGTGCGCGAGCTCGACAGCACGCGCCGCCGCCGCGGCGACCGCTCGCTGCGCGAGGACGACCGCTTCCTGTTCCTGCAGCTGCTGGCCTCCGCCAACGACGTCTTCTACCTGAGCTACATCGGCCAGGACGCGCGCGACGGCAGCCGGCGCGAGCCGTCGGTGCTGGTGAACGAGCTGCTCGACGTCGCGGGCGCGTACCACGCCGAGCCACGCGAGGCGGCCCGCCGCCTGGTCGTGCACCATCCGCTGCAGCCCTTCAGCGCCGAGGCCTTCGGCGCCGACGGCGACGCGACCGAGCCGCGCCGCTTCAGCTACCGCGCCGAGTGGCAGGCCGCCGCGGCCTGCGCGCCGGCGCGCCGCCGCGAGCACCCGCCGTGGGTGACGCAGGCGCTGCCGCCGCCCGAGCCGCCGGTGCGCGAGGTCGGACTGGACGAGCTCGCCCGCTTCCTGCGACAGCCACCGCAGGAGTTCCTGCGCCAGCGCCTGCAGCTGCGCCTACCTGAGGTCGGCGCGCCGGTGCAGGACGTCGAACCGCTGGCGCTGGCCTGGCGCACGCGCGATGCGCTGCGCGGGGCGGTGTTCGATGCACTGCTCACCGAGCGCACCGCGCAGCTCGATCGCCGCCTGCGTGCGCAGGGCCTGCTGCCGCCGGGCGTACTCGGCCTGCGCCTGCTCGAGGCCATCGTCGAGGAGATCGAGCCGCTCGCGCGCGAGTTCGCCGCCTGGCAGGGCGACGCCGGGGGCGACGTGCATGGCTTCGAGCTCGAGCTCGGCGGGCGCCTGCTGCACGGGCGCCTCGCCCCGCTGCACGCCCACGGCCTGGCGCGCCTGCGCTTCGGCGCGCTGCACGGCCCCTCGCAGATCGCCCACGGGCTGGACTGGCTGGTCGCCAATGCGCTGGGCCGGCCGACGCCACTGTGGCAGTTCGTGCTCGACGGCGGCCGCGCCAGCGTGATCGAGCGCGCGCCGGTCGACGCGGCACGCGCCCGCGCCGTGCTGGCGGCGCTGCTGCGCCTGCGCGAGGAGGGCCTGGCCGAGCCCTTGCCCTTCGGCGCGACCTCGGGCTGGCTCTGGTACCTCGATCCGGACGGCAGCGGCCTGAAGGACGCGCGCGGCAAGTGGTTCGACACCCGCGGCTGGGCCGAGGGGCTGGCGCCGGCGACGCGACTGGCGCTGCGCGGGCGCGACCCGTTCGCGCGCGAGGAGGCCGCGCTGCGCTTCCAGCAGCTCGCGCGCCGCATCTTCGACGCGGTGCTGAAGGCGGAGGCCGAGGCATGAGCATCGTCGAGCCGCCGCCGCCGATGCTCGACGCGCCGGGCGAGCCTGATCCCTACCTCGACCTGCCGCTCACCGGCCTGCACCGGATCGAGGCCAGCGCCGGCACCGGCAAGACCTTCACGCTGGCCACGCTGGTCACGCGGCTGGTGGTCGAGCGCGGCCTGCGCATGGGGCAGATCCTCGCGGTCACCTTCACCGAGGCCGCCACCCAGGAGTTGCGCGCGCGCCTGCGGCGGCGCCTGGTGCTGACCGCGCGCGTGGCCGCCGGCCTGCCCTGCGACGGCGACGTCCACGAGATCGCGCTGTGCCGGCGCATCGTCGAGCGAAGGCAGGCCGTGGAGGACGCCGCCGCGCTGCGCGCGCGCCTGGTGCAGGCCGCGCGCGAACTCGACCTCGCCGCCGTCCACACCATCCACGGCTTCTGCGCGCGCGTGTTGTCCGAGCATGCGCTGGAGGCGGGCGAGCCGTTCGCGCACAGCACGCTGCTGGGCAACGACCGCGAGCTGCGCGAGGACGTCGCCGCCGACGTGTGGCGGATGCTGGCTTCCGACGACGCCTGGGCCGACCTGCTCCCGCTGCTGTGGAAGGCGGGGCCGGAAGCGCTGGCCGCGGACCTCGTCGAGCTCATGCGCGCCCCCCGCGTGGTGCCCGATGCCGCCATGCCGGGCGAATCGCCACTGCCGGCGCTGAAGCGGGCGGCGGCTTCGCTGCGCGCCGCGTGGATGGATCATGGCGAGGAGGTACGTGCCTGCATCGAGGCCGCGCTCGCGGATGGCGTGCTCAACCGCGCCATGGTCAAGGACGCCACGCTCGCGAAGCTGTGGCCGGCGATGCACGACTGGTGCGGTCGCAGCGCGCCGCTGCCCGAGCCGCACGAGAAGCTCGAGCTCCTCACCCTGGAGAAGCTGACCGCCTGCCTTCGGAAGGGGCGCGACCTCGGCGCCGTGGCCTCGCCGGTCTTCGATGCCACGCGCGATTACCTGGCCGCGAAGGCCGAGCTCGAGGCCTGGACCACGCAGCGCGAGATCGCCCTGCTGCACCGCGTGCGCGACCTCGCGGCCCGGCGCATGGCGCAGCTCAAGCGCCAGCGCCGCGTGCGTTGTTTCGACGACCTGATCGACGGCGTGGCCGCCGCGCTCGACGGCCCGCAGGGGCGCACGCTCGCGCGCCGGCTGCGCGGGCAGTTCCACGCCGCGCTGGTCGACGAGTTCCAGGACACCGACGCGCGCCAGTGGTCGATCTTCCGGCGCCTGTTCGGCGAGGACGATTCGCTCGCGCCGTTGTCGGACGAGGCGCTGGACTTCGAGGCCGCCGCGGCGCCGCGCTTTCTCGCGCTGATCGGTGACCCCAAGCAGGCCATCTACGGCTTCCGCGGCGGCGACGTGCACACCTACCTGGCCGCCGGCCGCGTGGCCGCGGACGCGCCCCCGCTGCTGCGCAACTTCCGCTCGCGGCCCTGCGTGCTGCGCGGCATCGAGCGGCTGTACGCGAACGCGGGCGCGGCGGCCTTCGTCGACGAGCGCATCGCCTTCCGCGCGGTCGCGCCCGGCGGCCTGCGCGGCGACGGGGCCTGCCTGCGCGATGGCGTTCCCGCGCCCGGCCTCACCCTGCGCCGCGTCCCGGCGCGCGCGGATGGCCGTGATTTCGACGCCGAGGATTCGCGCGCGCTCGCCACGCGCGCCTGCGTGGAGGCCGTCCACGAGACACTCGCGCTGGCGCAGGCCGGTCGCCTCGCGATCGACGGCCGCGCGGTCGAACCCGGCGACCTCGCCGTGCTCGTGCGCACGCACCGCGAGGCGCAGCGCATCCAGCAGGGGCTCTCGGCGGTGGGCATTCCCGCCGTCGTGGCCGGCCAGTCCAGCCTGTTCGCCACCGAGTCGGCGCTGGAGATGCTCGCGCTGCTGGAAGCGCTGACGGCGCCCGCCGACCCGCTGCGCCTGCATGCCGCGCTCGCCACCGTGCTGCTTGGTTTCGATGCCGCGGACATCGACGCGCTGCTGCGCGACGACGCGCGTCGCGCGCGCGAGCTCGAGCGCGCGCTCGGCTGGCGCGAACGCTGGCTGCGTGCGGGCCCGCTGGCGCTGGTCAACGAGCTCTGCGCACGGGCCGCACCGCGCCTGCTGGAACTGGTCGACGGCGAGCGCCGCCTGTCGGACCTGATGCAGCTGGGCGAGGCGCTGCAGCAGGCCTGGCAGCGCGCGCTTGGGCCACAAGGGCTGGTCGACTGGCTGCGCGCGCGCATCGCCGCGGCCGACGACCACGACCCCGAGCAGCAGCTGCGGCTGGAATCGGATGCGCGGCGGGTGCAGGTGCTCACCGTGCACAAGTCCAAGGGCCTGGAGTTCCCGTTCGTCTTCCTGCCCTTCGCCGGCATCGGCCGCAAGGCGCGCTCGTATGCGCGCTGCATGCTCGACGGGCCGGACGGCCGCGTGCTGCACCTGGCGCCCGGCGACGAGGACAAGAAGCGCGCCGCGCGCGAGGACCTCGCCGAAGAAGCGCGCCTGCTCTATGTCGCGCTCACCCGGGCGCAGCACGCGCTGTGGCTGTGCGCGGGCCCGATGTACCAGGCCAAAGCCGCCGCGCTCGCGCCGCTGCTGGGCGACATGGCCACGCTCACCGGTGACGGCATCCTCGTCGACGACCGCGTGCCGGCCGACGACCTCGCGCCGCTGCGCTTCGCCGCGCCCGGGCAGCCGCCGCGCGCCCGCACGGCGCGGCGCGCGCTCTCGCGCGACTGGGCGATCTA
>JBMOOW010000059.1:0-10452 GCA_049323195.1 Pseudomonadota bacterium
TTGGCGCGGCGCCAGCCACGCCACCGCGACAGCGCCCACGCCAAGCCCCAGGCGATCAGCGCCAGTACGAGCGCATCGAGCCCCCGGGAGCGCGGCAGATCCACCCACGTGCGATGGGCGACGAAGCCTGCGACGAACGCGACGACGCCGGCCAGGGCCAGGATCTGCATGCCCACGCGACGTGGGCGGACGGGGGAGGTAGCGGCCGGCACGCGCGGCATCCTAACAGCGGCCCGCTAGAATCCCCGGCGTCCCTTCAACCGACCGCATCGTCCATGAGCGCTCCCCTGCACGTCGTCATCCTCGCCGCCGGCGAGGGCAAGCGCATGAAGTCGACGCTGCCCAAGGTGCTGCAGAAGGTCGCGGGCGTGCCGATGTTGCAGCACGTGGTCGACACCGCGCGGCTGCTGGGTGCGCGGGGCATCCACGTGGTCTACGGCCATTACGGCGACCAGGTGCGCGAGGCCTTCGAGGGGCAGGACGACATCGACTGGGTCGAGCAGAGCATGCGCCTGGGCACCGGGCACGCCGTGCAGCAGGCGATGCCGCAGGTGGAGCAGGACGCGCGCGTGCTGGTGCTCTATGGCGACGTACCCCTGATCCGCGCGGAAACGCTGCAGCGCCTTCTCGAAGCCGAGGGGCGCATCGCGATGCTCGCCACCGAACTCGAGGATCCGACGGGCTATGGCCGCGTGGTGCGCGATGCGGCAGGCAAGGTCGCGCGCATCGTCGAGCAGCGCGACGCCAGCGACGACGAGCGCGAGATCACAACGGTCAATACCGGCATCCTGGTCGCCGACGCCGAGCCGCTGCGGCGCTGGATCGCGCACCTGTCGAACGAGAACGCGCAGGGCGAGTACTACCTGACCGACGTGTTCGCCGCCGCGGCCGACGAGTTCAATGCCGCGGAGATCGTGCTGGTGGAGGATCCGCAGGAGGTCGAGGGCGCGAACGACCCCTGGCAGCTGGCGCAGCTCGAGCGTGCGCTGCAGCGACGCTGCGCGCAGGCGCTGTGCATCGCGGGTGCGCGCCTGGTCGATCCGGACCGCTTCGACCAGCGTGGCGTCGTGCGCGTGGGCATGGACGTGGAGATCGACGTGGACGTCATCCTCGAGGGCGAGGTCGAGCTCGGCGACGGCGTGCGCATCGGACCGTTCTGCAGGCTCAAGGACGTCAGGCTGGGCCCGGGCACGGAAGTACGCGCGCACTGCGATCTCGAGGGCGTGGTCGTCGAAGGCGCGGCGCAGATCGGCCCCTTCGCGCGGCTGCGCCCCGGCACGGTGCTGGCCGACGGCGTGCACATCGGCAATTTCGTCGAGACCAAGAACACCCGCATGGGCGTGGCGAGCAAGGCGAACCACCTGGCCTACCTGGGGGACTCGGTGATCGGCACCAAGGTCAACGTGGGCGCCGGTACCATCACCTGCAACTACGACGGCGCGAACAAGTCGCGCACCACCATCGAGGACGAGGCCTTCATCGGCTCCAATTCCTCGCTGGTCGCGCCGGTCACCATCGGCCGCGGTGCGACGATCGGCGCAGGCTCGGTCATCACCCGCGACGCACCGCCCGGCGAGCTCACGATCGCTCGCGCACGGCAGAGCACCATCGACGGCTGGCAGCGGCCCACCAAGCCGCCGACGTAGCGACGGCGCCCGCGGCGGGCAGGGCATTCCCCGGGTGCGCTCCGCTTACCCGGGCTACGGTGCCTACGGTGCCGGAAGTTACGCGGGCAGCGTCATCGAGACGCAGAGGCCGCCCCCATTGCGGTTGGCGAACGCCGCCCGGCCGCCGTGCGCTTTGGCAGTGGCACGGGCACCTGTCAAACGCCCGTTCAAGGACACGCCATGCCAAGTGCATGATTGAGCGGGATTTTCACGTCGACGAACCTGTCCGGCCGGACACCCGGGCGTCCGCACGGGCCGGGCGGACGGCTACACTGGCGCGTCTCCAGCAGGAACGAAATCCATGTGCGGCATTGTGGGCGCGATCGCCGATCGCGACGTGGTTCCCGTCCTCATCGAGGGGCTCAAGCGGCTCGAATACCGCGGCTACGATTCCGCCGGCATCGCGGTGATCGATGGCGACGACGTGCGCCGCGTGCGCCGTACCGGCCGCGTGGCGGAGATGGAGAACGCCGCGCAGCAGGAGAACTTCCGCGCCAGGCTGGGCATCGGCCACACGCGCTGGGCCACGCACGGCGGCGTCAGCGAGACCAATGCGCATCCGCATATCTCGTTCGGCGAACTCGCGGTGGTGCACAACGGCATCATCGAGAACCACGAGCAGCAGCGCGACCGCCTGCGCGCCGAGGGTTACGTCTTCGAATCGCAGACCGACACCGAGGTCATCGCGCACCTGGTCCATCACTACCAGGCGCAGGGCCAGGACCTGCTGGCGGCCGTGCAGTCGGCGGTCGCCGAGCTGCATGGCGCCTACGCGATCGCCGTGGTCAGCAGGCGCGAGCCCGGCCGCCTGATCGCCGCGCGCATGGGCTGCCCGCTGCTGGTGGGGCTGGGCGAGGGCGAGAACTTCGTGGCCAGCGACGTCTCGGCCATCGTGCAGGCCACGCGCCGGGTGATCTTCCTGGAGGAGGGCGACACCGCCGAGGTGACGCGCGAGGCCGTGCGCGTGTTCGATGCCTCGGGCGCCGCGGTCGATCGCGACGTGCATGTTTCCGACGTCTCGCTGGCTTCGCTGGAGCTGGGCCCCTACCGGCACTTCATGCAGAAGGAGATCCACGAGCAGCCCCGCGCCGTGGCCGACACCCTCGAGGCGCTGATGGACGGCGGCGCGTTCACGCCCGCGCTGTTCGGACGTGACGCGGAGCAGGTGCTGCGCGACGTCGAGGGCGTGCAGATCCTGGCCTGCGGCACGAGCTACTACGCCGGCCTGACCGCGCGCTACTGGATCGAGTCCATCGCCAAGCTTCCCTGCAGCGTCGAGATCGCGAGCGAGTACCGCTACCGCCAGGCGCATGCGAATCCGAAGAACCTGATCGTCACCATTTCGCAGTCGGGCGAGACGCTCGACACGATGGAGGCGCTGAAGTACGCGAAGTCGCTGGGCCACGACAGGACGCTGTCGATCTGCAACGTGCCCGAGAGCGCGATCCCGCGCGCCAGCCGGCTGGTCTACTACACCCGCGCCGGTGCGGAGATCGGCGTGGCCTCGACCAAGGCCTTCACCACCCAGCTGGTCGCGCTGTTCACGCTGACCTGCACGCTGGCCAAGCTGCGCGGCGTGCTGGATGCGGCGCAGGAGGCCGCCTACCTCGACGCCCTGCGTCAGCTGCCGGGCACCGTGCAGCATGCGCTCAACCTCGAGCCGCAGGTGGCGGTGTGGAGCGAGCGCTTCGCGCCCAAGCAGCACGCGCTGTTCCTGGGCCGCGGCATGCACTACCCGATCGCGCTGGAAGGCGCGCTCAAGCTCAAGGAAATCTCCTACATCCACGCCGAGGCCTATCCGGCCGGCGAGCTCAAGCACGGCCCGCTGGCGCTGGTGGACGAGGCCATGCCGGTGGTCGTCATCGCACCCAACGACGCGCTGCTGGAGAAGGTGAAGTCCAACATCCAGGAAGTGCGCGCGCGCGGCGGCGAGATGTTCGTGTTCGCGGATGCCGACAGCCACTTCGGCGAGTCCGAGCAGGTGCACGTGATCCGCACCCCGCGCAATGCCGGCGTGCTCTCGCCCATCGTGCACGCGATCCCGGTGCAGCTGCTGGCCTACCACGCCGCCCTGGCGCGCGGCACCGACGTGGACAAGCCGCGCAACCTGGCGAAGGCGGTCACGGTCGAGTGAGCCCGGCGCCTGACCGGTTCATCCCTGCCGCCTGGCGGCGCTTGAGGTCGGCGGCGCTGCCTGCCTACAGTCGAAGCCGTCCGGGCCGATAGCCCGGACATGCCCCGTGGCGCCTCGCGCCCGTGCGAGGTCCATCGGGCGGCATCGATGCGGGGGGTGGACATGGGGACGTTTCGACAGGGCGCGCCCGCCGAACTCTGGCAGGCGCTGGTGCACGACGCCGGGGAACGCGCCGGCTGCGCACTGGACGAATCACGCGAGAGCTACCTGGTCTTCGTGCTGCTGCGCCACCAGCGCGACGGCCAGCTCCTCGGCCGCACGCAGGCGCTGGACTGGTTGCATGCGCAGTCGCTCGCCGGCAGCCCGCGCGAGGAGGCGTTGCGCGACGTGGGCGATCGCTGCCTGCTCATCGCGGGCCTGTACCCGGCGCTCGCCGAGCGCCGCCGGGTGACCGTGGACTACTTCACCGAGCTCGGCCGCGGCGCCTACCTGTCCATCGCGGAGGCGGGCCGCTCGGCCTATGCGGCGCTGTTCTCGCAACTGGCGGCGAGCTACGGGGACCTGGTGTGCATCCTGCGTGCGGTGCGGGTGGATGCGCGCCCGCTGCCGGTCATGCCGATGGATCGGCGGCGCCACTGAGGGTCCGGCAGGCCCGGGTCGACGGCCGGCGGCGAAGCCGCGTCGTGTCGGCCCGCGGCGGCTTCAGGGCAGTGGCGCGCGGGGATCGCCTTCCACGCCGCCCTGCGGCGGTGCGGCGCCGAAGGTCACGATCACGTCCGATGGCGCCGGCATGCGGCCGCGCGCGGGCAGCCGGGCCACCTCGGCCTGCGCGAGCGCAGCCAGCTCGGCCCGTCGCGTGGCGTCCACCTGCTGCCAGTGGCAGCCCATCAGGGCGCCCTCGAGCGCGTAGAGCAGGTTGAGCGAAGGCCGGAAGCCCGCGCGCTTGACGCGCATGAACGCCTCCAGCGCACCGACCGCCGCCAGGTCCTCGTGCGTGCGCAGGCCCACCTGGCGAAGCCAGGCCCCGGACTTGGCGCCGATGTTGAGCATCCGGGGAGGCGCGGTCGTCATGGCTCAGGCCAGGCTGTCGAGAAAGGCGCGGGCCAGCGCTTCCAGCCCGCGCTGGTCGTCCTCGTCGAAGCGGTCGGGCTCCGGGCTGTCGAGGTCGAAGACGCCGACCAGGCTGCCGTCGGCGGCCACCAGGGGCACCACCAGTTCCGAGCGCGAGGCCGAGTCGCAGGCGATGTGGCCGGGGAAGGCGTGCACGTCGGGCACGCGCTGGGTCTGCCGCGTGGACGCGGCCGCGCCGCAGACGCCCTTGTCCAGCGGGATGCGCACGCAGGCCGGCAGGCCCTGGAAGGGACCCACGACCAGCTCGGTGCCGTCGTGGAAATAGAAGCCCACCCAGTTGAGCGCCGGCAGCGCGTGGTAGACCAGGGCCGACAGGTTGGCGGCATTGGCGACGCGGTCGCGCTCGCCGTGCATCAGGCCGCGGGCCTGCTCGAGCAGCTGTGCGTACTGCTCCGGCTTGCTGCCGGTGAGGGCGGTGGCGGTGAAGGTCATGCGCGGCAGTCTAGCAGCGAGCCCGGCGCGCCCCGGCGGCCGGTCGGGTACGCAGCGTCCCGGCCGCAGGGCCGACGGCGACGCCGGTTCAAGTCGACGGATGGAACAGCAGCGCACGACTTCCGGCAGGGTTGCGGTGGGGGCGGCATGGGTAAACTGTCCGGTACAGAATTTCCCCCGGAGAGCCGCATGCGCCGCATTGCGCTGGTATCGCTGTTGCTGATCGCCGGAGCGGGCCTGGTGGCCTGCGATGGCGGCAAGGCCGAGGGCGGCGGGCCCGCTGGCGCCGCCGCGGGCGGGCCGCCCGGCGGCATGCAGCTGCCCGTCGAGACCGTCACCCTCGCGGCGCGACCGCTCGCCGGCGGCGTGTCGACCGTGGGCAGCCTGCGCGCGGACGAGCAGGTGGTGGTGCGGCCCGAGGTCGCCGGGCGCATCGCGCGCATCCACTTCACCGAGGGCGGCACGGTGCGCGCCGGGCAGCCGCTGTTCTCGCTCGATGCCAGCCTCGCGCGTGCCGCGCTCAACGAGGCCGCGGCGAACCTCGAGAACAGCCGTCGCGCCGCCGCCCGTGCGGGGCAACTGGTGGACGAGCGCCTGATCGCCCGCGCCGACTACGACCGCGCGCGCGCCGCGCTGGGCGTGGACCAGGCCCGCGTGGCTTCGGCCCGCGCGGCGCTCTCGAAGATGACCCTCACCGCACCGTTCTCCGGCCAGGTCGGCCTGCGCGAAGTCAGCGTGGGCGAGGTGGTCAACGCCGGGCAGGCCCTGGTGACGCTGGTGCGCCTGGATCCCATCGAGGTCGACTTCAGCCTGCCCGAAACCCAGCTGTCGAAGCTGCAGCGCGGCCAGCGCATCCGGGTCGAGGTCGACGCCTACCCGGGCGACACCTTCGGCGGCGAGGTGGTGGCGATCGACCCGGTCGTCGACCCCAACAGCCGCAGCGCGAAGCTGCGCGCGCGCATCGCCAATCCCGACGGGCGCCTGCGCCCCGGCCAGTTCGCGCGGCTGCAGCTCGAGGTCGGCGGGAGCGGGGGCGATGCGCTGCTCGTGCCCGAACAGGCGCTGATGCAGGACGGCCAGACCCGCTTCGTCTACACCGTCGTCGACGGCAAGGCCAAGCGCACCGAGGTGCAGACCGGTACGCGTACCCCGGGCTTCGTGCAGGTCACCTCGGGCCTGAAGGCCGGGGACGTGGTCATCACCGCCGGGCAGGCCAAGCCGATGATGCGCGACGGCGTGCCGGTGGCGTCCGTGCCGGCGCAGGGCGCGAAGCCGCCGCCGCCCGCCGCCAGGTAACGCGCCGGAAGCCCCACTCCTTCCTCCGCAGGGGGAAGGAATCGACAGACGTCGTGCCCATACAGCGAGGCGACCCGTGGTCCTGTCCGACATCTCCATCCGCCGCCCGGTCTTCGCCTGGGTGATCAACATCGTGGTCGTGCTGATCGGCATCGTGGCCTACACGCGGCTGCCGGTCCGGCTGATCCCGAACGTCGACACGCCGGTCGTCACGGTCAACACCAGCTACCCGGGCGCCAGCGCGCAGGTGATCGAGTCGCAGATCACCCAGCCGATCGAGGACGCGCTCTCCGGCGTGGAAGGCATCGAGTACATCAGCTCGGTCAGCCGCGAGCAGTCCAGCCAGGTCACGATCCGCTTCCGCCTGGACCGCGATCCCGACGGCGCGGCCTCCGACGTGCGCGACCGCGTCGGCCAGGCGCGCGACTTCCTGCCCGAAGAGGCCAACGAGCCCATCGTGCAGAAGCAGGAAGCGGACGCGCAGCCGATCATCTGGATGGCGTTCTCCTCCGACCGCCATTCCAAGACCGAGCTCGCCGACCTCGCCGATCGCCTGGTCAAGGACCGCGTGCAGACGATCCCGGGCGTCGCGCAGGCGCAGGTCTTCGGCGTGCGCTACGCGATGCGCGTCTGGCTGCAGCCCCAGCGGTTGGCCGGCTTCGGCCTGACGCCGTCCGACGTCGAAGCCGCGTTGCGCGCGCAGAACGCCGAGATCCCGGCCGGGCGCGTCGAGGGCAGTGCGCGCGAGTTCACCGTGCTGAGCGAAACCGACCTGCGCACGCCCGAGCAGTTCGGCGACATCGTGCTGGGCGAGTCGAACGGCTATCTGGTGCGTCTGCGCGACGTGGCGAAGGTCGAGCTCGGCTCGCAGGAGGACCGCTTCCGCGCGCGCTTCAACGGCCGCGACGCGGTGCCGCTGGGCGTGGTCAAGCAGGCGGTGGCGAACCCGCTGGAGATCAGCGCCGCGCTCAAGGCCATGATCCCCGAGATCCAGCGCACGCTGCCGGAAGGCGTGCAGGTCAACGTCGCCTACGACTCCACCATCTTCATCCAGAAGTCGATCGAGGAGGTCTACACGACCATCGCCGAGGCGGTGCTGCTGGTCGTCATCGTGATCTTCCTCTTCCTGCGCAGCTGGCGCGCAGTGCTGGTGCCGCTGGTCACGATCCCCGTCTCGCTGATCGGCGCCTTCGCGCTGATGTACATGTTCGGCTTCACCATCAACACGCTCACGCTGCTGGCGATGGTGCTGGCCATCGGCCTCGTGGTCGACGACGCGATCGTGATGCTGGAGAACATCTACCGCCACGTCGAGGAGGGCATGCCGCCCTACGAGGCGGCGCTCAAGGGCTCGAAGGAAATCGGCTTCGCCATCGTGGCGATGACGCTCACGCTCGCCGCCGTCTACGTCCCGCTGGCCTTCTCCACCGGCCGCACCGGCAAGCTCTTCGTCGAGTTCGCGCTCACGCTCGCGGGCGCCGTGCTGGTCTCGGGTTTCACCGCGCTGACGCTGTCGCCGATGATGTCGTCGAAGCTGCTCAAGACCAACGAGGAGCATGGGCGCTTCTACCTGGCCGGCGAGCGCGTGCTGCGCTCGCTCGACAACGGCTACCGCCGGGTGCTGCAGGCAGCGCTGCGCTGGAAGTGGGCGGTGGTCGGCGGCGGCGTCGCGCTGTTCGCGGCCGCGGCGCTGCTGTTCACGCTGCTGCCCAAGGAACTCGCGCCGCAGGAGGACCAGGGCCTGGTCATCGGCTTCGGCATCGCGCCGGAGGGCTCCACCGTCGAGTACACCGACAAGTACGCGCGCCAGATGGAGAACATCTTCTCCAGGACGCCGCACGTGGACCGCTACTTCCAGATCGTGGGCTTCCCCTCGATCACGCAGACCATCGGCTTCGTCGGCCTGCAGGACTGGTCGCAGCGCGACATGAAGTCATCCGACGTGCAGGGCATGCTGTTCCCGCAGTTCATGGGCATACCCGGCGTCATGGCCTTTCCGGTGCTGCCGCCGGCGCTCGGCCAGGAAGGCTTCGGCCAGCCGGTGAGCTTCGTGGTGCAGACCACGGGCAGCTGGGAGGAGCTGGGCGCCACCATCGGCAAGCTCATGGCGAAGATGGCCGAGAACCCGCGCCTGACCAATCCCGATACCGACCTCAAGCTCGACAAGCCGCAGCTGAAGGTCGACGTCAACCGCGACAAGGTGGCCGCGGTCGGCAGCAACGTCGCCGCGGTGGGCCGCACGCTTGAGACCATGCTCGGCGGGCGCAACGTCACCCGCTTCAAGATGGGCAGCGAGCAGTACGACGTGATCGTGCAGGTCGAGGACGCCGATCGCCGCACGCCGGGCGATCTGTCGAACATCTACGTGCGCGGGCGCGACGGGCAGATGGTGCAGCTTTCCAACCTCGTCGACGTGCGCGAGACGGTGGCGGCCAAGGAGCTCAACCACTTCAACAAGCTGCGTTCGGCGACGATCAGCGCGGGCCTCGCGCCCGGCTATCCGATGGGCGAGGCGCTGGCCTGGATGGAGCAGGCACTCGACGAGGTCGCGCCCGAGGCGCAGTACGACCTCTCGGGCCAGAGCCGCGAGTTCCGCGAGTCCTCCAGCGACTTCACGCTGATCCTTCTGCTCGCGCTGGGCTTCATCTTCCTGGTGCTGGCCGCGCAGTTCGAGAGCTGGGTCGATCCGCTGGTGATCCTGCTGTCGGTGCCGCTGGCGGTGTTCGGCGCGTTCCTGGCGCTCAAGCTCACCGGCGGCAGCTGGAACATCTACTCGCAGATCGGCATCGTCACGCTGATCGGCCTGATCTCCAAGCACGGCATCCTGATCGTGGAGTTCGCCAACCAGCTGCAGGAGCAGGGCCGCGCGAAGTTCGAGGCCGTGGTCGACGCCGCGGCGCTGCGCCTGCGCCCGATCCTGATGACCACCGGCGCGATGGTGCTCGGTGCCGTACCGCTGGCGATCGCCACGGGTGCCGGCGCCGAGGCCCGCAACCAGATCGGCTGGGTGATCGTGGGCGGCATGGCGATCGGCACGTTCTTCACGCTGTTCGTGGTGCCCGTGGTCTACCTGCTGCTGGCGCGCGATCATCGCAAGGAGGCGCGGGCGCATGCTGCGGAAGGGGCTGCGGCGCACTGACGATGCGGGGGCAGCGGATGCGAACGGCCGGCATGTTCCGGCCGTTCGTGTTTTGGGTCTTCGGTGGTGAGGGTGGCGCCATGCACGCGTGAGCGGCCAGGGGGGTGCGCTCTTGCGATCGTCGTTTGGCGGAAGCGGGAACCCGGTGACCTGCGTCCGCTGCCCACGGCCATGGCTCCGTAACGTCCTGGCTCTCCCGCCATCGTCTCCGCGAACGCGGTAATCCATGGACGCGGCCCTCGCGCCGGCGCCCCTCCCCGTCGCCCCCGCGAAGGCGGGGACCCAGTGACTTCCGCTCTCGTGGTTGCCGCTTCCATCGTACGGCCATGCTCGCGCCCGTCATCCCCGCGAACGCGGGGATCCATGGACGTTGCCTTTGGTGTTGTGTGGTCAGGAGCAACAGCGTTTCGTGCGCTCACGCGCCCGCGGTACTTTTCTTTGCTGGCCCAAAGAGAAGCCAAAGAAAGGGCCTTTCCCGGCAGGTCTGCAGCCCGCGACCGGGCACGACGCCGGGATCGGCACACTCGCCCTCCATGGCTCGGGTGCCGACGGCGCGCTTCCTGCGCGCCGCCCTTTCGGGTCTCCGGTTGGCACTGGCTGCCGAGGTCTCCGAATGCAGGCGTAGCCCGGGTAAGCGAAGCGCACCCGGGTCT
>JBMOOW010000060.1:0-10022 GCA_049323195.1 Pseudomonadota bacterium
TGTTCCGGCGCCTCAAGGGCTTTCGCCGCATCTTCTCTCGCTTCGAGAAACTCGACGTGATGTTCGTCGGCTTCATCAGCTTTGCACTGATCGCCGATGGGCTGCGTTTGTGTTAACAGGCCCTAGTGGCCTGTTCCAGCGGCCGGAGTCATTCGAGTGCCAAGTGCTGCGCCGCGCGCTCCAGTCCGCGCAGCACTGGATCGGCAACGGCGTCCGGGAAGCCCTTTGGCAGGCCGGCTTCAATCCGGGCTACCACGTCGGGCGTCTGGGCGATCAGTTTCTCGAGGATCGCCTCCATCCCCCGCCCCTCCTCATCCAGCACGCCGAAGCGCTTTCCGAGCGCGAGCCAGTGCCGGCGCCGGATCTCTTTCATCTTCCAGTGTGCGTTGGTCGAACGGACCGCCATCGCGAGGCGGACCTTGTGTTCCGACAGCTGTCCGGGACCCTCGCCGATGAGCGGCCAGGCCGACATCACGTCATAGAGCGGCGTGAGCCGATAGGCCCCGCGGGGGCGGATGGACAGGCTGAAGTTCTTTGCGTGCCCGTCCGGGGCACGCAGCATCCAGAAGACCAGTTGCGCCAGCAGGAAGGTGCGACGATCGGGTTCCGGGGTGTCGGACGTCGCGAGCAACCCCATGATGCGTTCGATGCCCGGGCCTCCGTCCGATTCGTACTTCAGCGCGGCGGGCGTTCCGGTGGCCTGGCAGAAGTCCTCCTGCGGCAACCTTGCCAGCCACGGGCCGGCCGGCCCATCCAGCCAGGCGCGGTCGAAGCGCTTTACCGCGAGAACCTTCATGTCCTCGAACTGCAGCGGCTCGCAGTCGGCGATGGGCAGTCCGTAGGCCGCGAGGACGCGCGAGCACAGCCATTCGTTCTCGATCGAATGGCTCAGGTCGAGCTTCATGTTGCCGACCAGGCCCATCGGCAGCTTCAGGATGTGGGTGGTGGGTGTCGAGCCGTGCGGCAGGCACCAGCGACCGTCGATCCAGGCGAGAGCGGTCTTCTCCTGGGCGCCGGCGATGGAAATCCTGAAGTCGTCCTCGTCCTCGTCCTCGTCCTCGTCCTCGTCCGCATCCGGCGCGCCCGCCATGGCCGGCGGAGCCACGGTGCCGCGGAGGATGGACGCCACGTCACCTTCGTCCAGGGGCGTCGCGTCGATTCTGCACACGTCGTCGGGCGCCAAACCGTCAGGCAGGATCTGCAGCGCGCCGACGCAGTCGCGCCCGATCTGCGTCAGCAGGTCGAACGCCTGCGTGGAACGGGCGCGGAAGCGACGTGCGGCGCGCGCCCGGATCTCCTGGCTGTCCGGCAGCAGATTGTCGAAATACGCGCGCACGACGTCGCCGCGATGGGGCAGGCCTCCGGGCGTGAAGGGAAGCGAGAGCGACAAGGGCCGGCCGTGCGCGGCGTTTTGCCAGCCAGCGTCGTAGTCCAGAATGTCGCCGGCGCTGGCGTCCAGACGCCAGGTGCCAACGAAATCGCCATTCATCCACAGGCCCAAGGCCTGGCGACGCGGCGTCCTGCCGGTCCGGGTCGTCACCACCCGGCGTTTCCTGCCGTACTGTCGGCAGGGCCGGAACGGTGACTGCGGGGTTGCAGCACCATCTCGACACCGAGGATGCCCAGCAACTGGAGCAGGCGGTCGACGCTGACCCTGTCGGCCTTGCGCTCCAGGGCGGAGAGCGTCTGCTGTGTTACGCCAAGGCGCTGCGCAAGCTGGCCCTGGGTCAGCCCGGCCTCTTTCCGGAAGCCCTTGATGAGGGCAGGCAATTGTTCGGGCGTACGGACTGCGTATTGATTCACGTCACGCACTCTAAGCTGTAGTTCGTCAAAACAGCTTATACGCTGTTACTCGAAAAAACGCAACAGAGGCTGTATCCGGGGGCGTCTTGCGCGTACGTGTCACCGATCGACGAGCAGACGCTTGAGGCGCAGTGCCGGCTTGGCGAACTTCACCCGTTGCTCATCGAAAGCCTCCGGATCGAATCTGCCGCGCTTCCCCTTTTGGCCGCTCGCCCAGGCATGCGATGACGCGTGATCAGGGTCGTCCGCGTCGGCCAGGGTGGCCAGCAGGTCCTCATAACCACCGGGACCGCCGCAGTCGTCCGGCGGTGCCGAGCGCTCGCCGGCCGTGCACCGCGGATACGTCCTGCCTGGCGACGGCTCGAGAATCCCCTCGAGCACGACCCGAACCTCCCAGCCATCGCCGAAGTCGTACTCGTACTCCAGCGTCGGGCCGGCGGGGGTCAGCACGTCCGCCACGCGGTGTTCCCAGACCGGCCGGGGCGGGTCGTGGTCGAAGTCGTTCAGCGGGATGCCCAAGCGCAGCTCGTTGCCGCCGTCGCCGCCACGGCGGAACTCATGCGGGTGGGAGCCGTTCCAGGCGAATGCGCTCTGGATGGCGACGTGCAGATCCCGGAGCGTGCAGTCGCCCGGCATCTGGATGCGGCGCCAGATCAGCGGCTCGCTGTGCAGAAGTTCGACACCGAGCCGAAGGATCGGCATGGCGCGTCGGGCTACCACCCAATCTGGCCCAACTGCCCGAAGGGCATTGGCACAGCCGGGGCACAGATCTGTCACAGGGGAGTTGGCGCGCCTGGAGGGATTCGAACCCCCGACCAATGGCTTCGGAAGCCACTACTCTATCCGGCTGAGCTACAGGCGCGTTTTGTAAGGACTTTTTCTACCGCAGGGCCCGTCCGTGAGTTCAAGCCCGTGTGCCGCTCCATCTGCCCTTGCTGACCGGTGAGTTGCGGCTTCGGAAGCCACTACTCTATCCGGCTGAGCTACGGGCGCGTGGTGCTGGCGGCGCGCGGACGGGCGCGCGGGAGGGGCATTCTAGCCGCAAAGCCGGCCGCAGGTCCCGGCGGCCGGCCGGAAGTCATCCGGCCTTCCGGCCGGTCCCCCGCCCGGGCGGAGCGGGTGGAATGGATGCCCCGTCCGGAGACGACCAAGCGACCGACCTTCCTGGCTGCCGCCCTCGCGCTGTTCCCTGCGCTCGCCACCGCCCAGGCCGCCCCGCCCACGCGCGAGCACTTCGCACCGCGCGGCATGGAGGCCAGCTATCACGTGCTGCACTACAGCCCGGTGGTGAAGGTGGGCGATACGGTCACCGTCTCCGGCATCCCGGCGGGCATCGGCGATACCTACGAGGCCAAGGTCCGGCACATGTTCGAGGCGCTCAAGGCGCACCTGGCCAGCGCGGGCGCCACGCTGGCGGACGTGGTGGAGATCACCACCTACCACGCCGGGCCGACCGATCCGCAGTCGTTCCATGCCGAGTTCGCGAAGTTCGCACCGATCCACCACGAGTACTTCCCCGCCCACTACCCGGCCTGGTCGGCGGTGGCGGTGAGCGCGCTGCTGCAGCCGGGCGCCCCGGTGGAGATGCGCGCGGTCGCGGTGATCGGTTCCGGGCGCGCGCCCCGGGCGGACATCCCGCCGCCGCGTCCGCGCCGCTGACCCTGCGGGGGCGGCTCGTTACCATGCATATGCCGCCTGCCGCGGCGATGCGATGCAGCGATGACCGCCTCCCCCGATGCGATGCCCGGCTGGCGCCGGCGCCTCGTGCTGTACTGGAAACTCGTGCGCGGCGACCGGCCGATCGGCTGGCTGCTGCTGCTCTGGCCCACCTGGTGGGGACTGTGGCTCGCTGCCGACGGCACGCCGCCGCTGTGGCCGCTTCTGGTGTTCTCGCTCGGCGTCTGGCTCACGCGTTCGGCCGGCTGCGTCATCAACGACTACGCCGACCGCTGGCTCGATCCGCACGTCGAACGCACGAGGGACCGTCCGCTCGCGACCGGCGCGGTCTCCGGCCGCGAGGCGCTGGCCGTGTTCGCCGTGCTGATGCTGCTGGCCTTCACGCTGGTGCTCACGCTCAATGCGCTGACCATCGCGATGAGCGTGGTCGGCGTGCTGCTCGCCGCGAGCTACCCCTACCTCAAGCGCTACACGCACTTCCCGCAGGTGTACCTGGGGCTCGCGTTCGGCTGGGGCATCCCGATGGCCTTCGCGGCGATCCGCGGGCGCGTGCCGGCGGAAGGCTGGTGGCTGTACGCGGCCAACATCGTCTGGGCCACGGCCTACGACACCTGGTACGCGATGGTCGACCGCGAGGACGACCGCCGCATGGGCAGCAAGTCGACCGCGCTGCTGTTCGGGCGCTTCGACCTCGTCGCCCAGGCGGGCCTGTACGCGCTGCTCTTCGTGCTGCTGGTCGTCACCGGCCGCGTCGCCCAGCTCGGCCCGGTCTGGTACGCCGGCCTCGCGCTGGCGCTGGCGCTGGTGGCCTGGGAGTTCGCGATCGCGCGCACGCGCGAGCGTGCGGCCTGCTTCCGCGCCTTCCTGCACAACCACTGGGTGGGCGCGACGGTATTCGCGGCGCTGGCGCTGGACCTCGCCCTGCGCTGAAGGCTCAGCCCGGGCCGCCGCGGTGCGGCCGGGCGATGCGCACCGCCTCCACGCGTACCGGCTCGATGGCCGGTGTTCCGTCTTCGTCGACCTCGTCCTCCCAGCTGTAGCGCACGCGCGGCGGCAGCGGATCGGCCGCGCGCAGCAGCCAGGCGCCGAAGGCGCCGGCCATGGCGCCGCCCAGGTGCGACTGCCAGGAAATGCCGGGCTCGCGCGGCAGCACGCCCAGCAGCGCGCCGCCGAACAGCACGAGGGCCAGCATGGCCGCGGCCACGGAGGGGCGGTCGCGGCGCAACAGGCCCAGTGTCAGCAACATGAAAACCAGCCCGCTCACCACGCCGCTGGCGCCGAGGTGATGCGAGCCCGGCATGCCCAGCGCCCAGGCCGCCAGCCCTCCGCCCAGCCAGGCCAGCGGCAGCGTACCGGCCAGCGCGCGTGGCACCTGCGCGCCCGCCACGGCGCCCAGCACCAGCAGCGCGAAGGCATTGCCGGCCAGGTGGGCCAGCGAGCCATGCAGCAATGGCGCGGTGAGCACGCCCACCAGCCCGTCCAGGCGCCCGGGCCGCACGGCCCAGGCGGCGGCATCGAACAGGCCCTGCGCGGCATGGGTCGCCGCGAGCAGCAGCACCGCCGCCAGGCTCGCATTGAAGGCGCGGCGCCAGCGGGCCAGGTCGCGGCGGCGCTGGGCGGGCGAGTCGGGGGCGTGGGGTTCGGGCAGGTGCATGCAACGGACGTGGCGGCCGCCATCGCTCCATGCAAGGGCGGCGGCCGATCTCAGCGTTCCAGCCGCGTCACCATCCGGCCTTCCTGCCGGGCAGCGGGCGCAGCAGGCTCAGCACCACGGTCGAGCCGATGATCGCGGCGACCACGCCCAGCGAGACACCGATCGGGATCTTGTAGAGGTCGATCATCAGCATCTTCGCGCCGATGAACATCAGCACCAGCGCCAGCCCGTAGGGCAGCAGGTGGAAGCGGTCGGCCAGCCCGGCCAGCAGGAAGAACATCGCGCGCAGGCCCAGCACCGCGAACACGTTGGAGGTCAGCACGATGAAGGGGTCGTGGGTGATCGCGAAGATCGCCGGGATGGAGTCGACCGCGAAGATCAGGTCGGTCACGCCCACCATCACGATCACGACGAACAAGGGCGTGTACAGGCGCTTGCCCGCCTCCACCACCGACAGCCGCGCACCCTCGTAGCCGCGCGTCATCGGCACGTGCCGGGTCAGCCAGCGCAGGAGCGGGTTGTTCTCCAGGTCCGGCTCCTTGCCGGCCGCCCACAGCATCTTGATGCCCGTCAGCAGCAGGAACAGGCCGAAGACGTAGAGGATCCAGTGGAACTTCTGCAGCAGCAGGGCGCCGGCGAAGATCATGATCGCCCGCAGGACGATCGCCCCCAGCACGCCGATGATCAGCACCTTCTGCCGCTGCTCCTCCGGCACCGCGAAGTAGGTGAACAGCATCAGGAAGACGAAGATGTTGTCGACCGCCAGCGACTTCTCCACCAGGTAGCCGGTGATGTACTCGAGCGCCACGCGCTGGCCCTCGGCGGCGCCGGCCTGTCCCGAGACGTACCACCACAGCCAGCCGCCGAAGGCCAGCGCGAGCAGCACCCAGCCGATGCTCCAGTAAAGGGCCTCCTTGAAGGTGACCTTGTGCGGCCCGCCGTGGCGCATCAGCACCAGGTCGACGAGCAGGGCGAGCACGACGAGGCCGCCGAAGGCGGTCCACAACAGGGGTGAGGCGATGGTGTCCATTCAGGGCTCCGGAAGACGCGCGGGGCGCGGCGGGCCGTCTGGTGGACGCACCTTCGCCGCGATGGGCGAAGGTCTTGCTCGCGGCCTGCTGGCCACCGCCGGACCGGAGCACGAGGCTCGTAGTGACGATCCGGGCGTTCGGGAGCTACTCCCCTTCTGGCGCGAAGTGTAGCCCGGCCCGGTGAAAACGCGATGACACCTACAATGGAGGGATGAATGCCCTCCCTGTCGTGCGCCTCAAGAACGCGTGGAAGTCCACGCACCCCTGGATCTTCCAGCGGCTGGTCGACAAGCCGGCCGTGCGGCCCAAGCCGGGCGCGATCGTCGACGTGGTCGGCGTGGAGGGCGACTGGATCGGCCGCGGCTTCTACAACGGCCATTCGCGCATCGCCGTGCGCATCCTCGAAGCCCACCCGGACGTCGCCGTCGACGAGGCCTGGTTCCGGCGGAAGATCGCCGCCGCGGTCTCGTTGCGGCGCGACCTGCTGAAGCTGGACGAGGTGTCCGACGCCTGGCGCGTGGTGCACAGCGAGGGCGATGGCCTCTCGGGGCTGGTGGTCGACCGCTATGCCGACCTGCTGGTCGTGGAGTTCTTCTCCGCCGGCATGTTCCGCCACCGTGAGTGGATCTATGCCGCGCTGGCCGAGCAGTTCCCCGGCTGCCGCTTCTTCTCGTTCGCCGACGAGCACGTGCAGAAGCAGGAGAGCTTCGACTACCGCGTGCAGTCGCCCGTGCCGCCGGCCATCATCACCGAGCACGGCATCCGCTTCCGCGCCGATCCCTCCGGCGCGCACAAGACCGGCTTCTTCGCCGACCAGCGCGAGAACCGGCAGTGGCTGAGCCAGCACGTGCACGGCAAGACGGTGCTGGATCTTTGCTGCAATACCGGCGGCTTCGGCGTCTATGCCGCGGTGCGCGGCGCCAGCGAGGTCACCGGCATCGACATCGACGATGCGGTGCTGGCGATCGCGAAAGGAAACGCCAAGCTCAACGACCAGCGCATCCGCTTCATCCAGGCCGACATCTTCCCCTGGCTGCGCGATGCGGGGAACCGCGGCGAGCAGTTCGACGTCGTCGTCCTCGACCCCGCGAAGATGACGCGCGACCGCGAGCAGGTGATCCCCGCGCTCAAGAAGTACCTGGACATGAACAAGCTCGCGCTGGGCGTGGTCAAGCCCGGCGGTCTGCTGGCGACGTTCTCCTGCACCGGGCTGGTCAGCGAGGAGCAGTTCCTCGACATGCTGCGTCGCGCGGCCTACTACGCCGGGCGCACCGTGCAGATCCTGCGCGTGTCGGGCGCCGGCGCCGACCATCCGGTGCTGGCCAGCGTGCCGGAGTCGCGCTATCTGAAGGCGGTGTTCTGCCGGGTGCTCGACTGAGAGCCTGTCCAGTCGCAGTCGCAGTCGCAGTCGCAGTCGCAGGCGCAGGCGAGGTCATCGCCGGGTTGCGGGCGGACGCACTCTTTCTCGCTCGCCAGGACGCCAGCCGTACGCGGCCCCTGTCGTTGGCGTCAACAGGCGAAGGACGGCGGACAGGCGCGCCACCGGTGCGGCAAGCACCGGTGACGTGCAGTGGCAACGCGACCGGCGCTACCGCGCCATCGCCTGACCCGCCGGTTCCATCGCCTTCTGCAACGCCTGCTCCTGCGTCTGCAGGTTCATTCGCCGCTCCAGCTCGTCCGCCTGCTGCAGGCTCTGCTGTGCTGGCTGGTGGGACGCGATGCGTCCGTCCACCTGGACGTGGAAGCGCGGCTCGCGTTCGCCGTAGGGCGCATAGATCGCGAACACGTTCTCGGCACCGTCGCGGCCGAGTCCACCGGTGACCTGATCAACCCGTCTTACCAGCGGATTCGACACCTGCTCGCGGTACAGCGCCGCCGCGATGTTGCGGCTCTTCTCGTCGTCCCAGTGCCCCGTCCCGCGTACCCAGTCGTGGATGCGCTGGAACGTGGCATGGCCAGGGTGCGAGGGATCGTCGGCGAGCAGGGGCCGCGCCGGGCGGTCCGCCGTCTCCTGTTCCGCGCGCAGACGCTCGACCCGTGCGCCGCGCGACGGCGCGGGGGCATCCCTGGGCCCTGCGGGTTCGGGAACCGGGGGCTCGCCGGTGCGCTCCCGCATGGCGTCAGGATAGGTGGTCGCTGCCAGGCGGTAGGTGCGGCCGTCGGCATCGAGGCGGAGGCTCTCGAGCGGGCTGTCGGCCCCGATCGGGCCACCGGCAGCGGATACGCGCAGGGCCGTGGTCTGTGCATCGAGGCCGTGTTCCCGCCAGGTCCGGGCGACCGCGGCAGCGCGCTCGTCCAGTACGCCGGCGCCGAGTTCGATGCCGGCATTCCGGTACGCGCCGGCGACGACGTCGCGCAGTCGTTCGGCTTCGGTGACAGGCGCGGGCATTGGAATTTCCTGACCCGGCGACAGGCGCGCAGCAAGCACAGTGCGCGTGGCCTCCAGTTCCTCATGCAACCGTCCTCGCGCCCGGCTGTCGGTAAGCAGCCCGTCGCTGATCCACTCGCCCGCGCCGCGGCGCGAGTAGGTCCGGCCGTCGGAGGCGACCAAGGTGTCGATATCGTCGCGTGCATGGCGTACCGCCTCGGGAAGCGGGCCGAAGCGCGCCCATCCGTTTTGCCGGTAGGTCGCCTCGAACCGGGCGGCGATCGCGGGTGCGGCGCGCTCGCTGTTCTCCAGCACCGTGCGTGCCGCGGCCTGTTCGAGCTCCGCTGCGCGCTCGGGTGTCGCGCGCTCGGTGCGCGTCGGCGCGAGCCCCCGCTCGGCGTATCCCAGCATCACCGTCCGCTCCCAGTGGCCCGCTTCGGTGCGAACCCAGGGTGCCGCCGATACGCCTGGCGTATCGCCCTCGCCTGCGGCTTGCGAAAAGGGATCGCGCGGAACCGGTGGACTGCCGAGCACCAGCCCGACCGATGTCCGCGCGGCCTGGAAGTCGAGTTCAGCCTCCAGCAGCGGCGAGGCGCGCAGCGACTCGCGCCTGGCGTTGTCGACGCCGTCCTGCGTGCCGTCCACCGGCGCGCGCCGGCGCCAGCCGAGGTCGGGCCGCTCGGGGTCGAATGTCCAGGTATGTCCCTGGCGGTCGGTCTGGTTGTAGATCGCGCGGTGGTCCATCCATGCCGCGAGTTCATCGCCTGCGACCGCGCCGGCAATGCCGCCGATCGTCCCCGCAAGCAGCAGGCCCGGCCCGGTCTCCGCCCCCGCGGCCGCCCCCGCGACGAAGCCGGCCCCCGCCCCCGCGAACCCGCCGAGCGTGCGCGCGCCGTAATGCAGTACCTGCGAATCGGCAGCCGTATCGTTGCCGCGGCCACGCAGGCTCCGGGCCGCGTGCTGCGTTTGCGCGGCATCGAGGAGATCGAGTGCGAGGCCGGCCACGCCGAGGGCCGTGCCGGCGCGCAGGCGCGTCGGCACGATGCGCACCCGATGGTCCAGTTCGAATGCCTGCCGCGCGGTGTCGGCCACGCGCGCCTCCACGCCCTCGCCGGCGCGTTGCTGCAGCACGCGGCCGGCGACGTCGGGCGCCACCCGCGGGTTCGCCGCGAGCCGGTCCGGCAGGTCGCGATGCCAGTCCACCTGTTCGCGCCAGCCGTCGCGCAGCCGGCGCGTGATGTCCGGCGACTGAGCGCGTGCCTCGCGCCCCTGCTCCAGAGCAACGCCGGGCGCGCGCGGATCGGTGCGGCTGTCGTAGAGCTCCGTGCCTTCACGGTCGAAGATGCGGATGGGCACACCGGTACTAGGGCGTGTTCACACTATTTGATCCATGCGCGATACTTCGCGCATGGAGATTACTGCAGAGCAATTTTCGGTAGTTGAGCATTGCTTGCCACGGCAGCGCGGCAACGTGAGTTTGTCCAATCTG
>JBMOOW010000061.1:0-9916 GCA_049323195.1 Pseudomonadota bacterium
CCGCACGGCGCCGGATCGCGGCGCCGGCCGGCGGAGAACGTCCATGGATGTCCGCGTTCGCGGGCATGACGGGATGGGAGACGGGAGTGACCGTGGCAGCGCGCGCGCGTGCGGTCCGCACGGCGCCGGATCGCGGCGCCGGCCGGCGCCGCGTCCGCGCTCCGCTGTTCCCGTGTGGCGTCGTGGGGCGAACGCCGGCCGAGGCTGCGGTCGACCGGCGCGGTGGCGGATGGCCCGTCAGAGGATGTAGCGCGAGAGGTCGGGATCCTTGACCAGCTCGCCCAGGTGCGCGTCCACGTAGCTGCGGTCGATGGTGACCGACTGGCCATCGCGGTCCGGCGCTTCATAGCTCAGCGTGTCCAGCAGGCGCTCCAGCACGGTGTGCAGGCGGCGTGCACCGATGTTCTCCTGCCGCTCGTTGATGATGGCCGCGAGCTCGGCCAGGCGGTCGATGGCGTCGGGCGTGAACGACAGCCCCACCCCTTCGGTCTTCATCAGCTCGACGTACTGGTGCGTGAGCGAGGCGCGCGGCTCGGTGAGGATGCGCACGAAGTCGTCCTTGGACAGCGAGGAGAGCTCCACGCGGATCGGGAAGCGGCCCTGCAGCTCGGGGATGAGGTCACTGGGTTTGGCGAGGTGGAACGCGCCGGAGGCGATGAACAGGATGTGGTCGGTTTTCACCGCGCCGTACTTGGTGCTCACGGTGGAACCTTCCACCAGCGGCAGCAGGTCCCGCTGCACGCCCTCGCGCGAGACGTCGCCGCCCATCGCGCCGGTCTCGCCGCGCTTGGCGATCTTGTCGATCTCGTCGATGAAGACGATGCCGTGCTGCTCGCAGGCCTCGATGGCCGCCTCGCGCACGTCGTCGTCGTTGACCATGCGCCCGGCTTCCTCCTCGATCAGCTGGCTGCGCGCGGCCTGGATGGTCATGCTGCGCTTGTGCGTGCGCGCGCCGGCCACCTGGCTGAACATCTGCCGCAGCTGCTGGCCCATCTCCTCCATGCCGGGCGGGGCCATGATGTCGACGCCGACGTTCACCGCGGTCTCGATCTCGATCTCCCGCTCGTCCAGCGCGCCCTTGCGCAGCTGCTTGCGCAGCTTGGCGCGCGTGGCCGCGTACTGCTTCTCCTCCTCCTCGTCGTCATGCGGCTGCGTGTCCTCGAAGCCGAACACGGGCCCGCGCTCGCGGCGCGGCAGCAGCGCGTCGAGGATGCGTTCCTCGGCGCGCTCCTCGGCCTGGGTGCGCACCTTCTTCTTCGCCTGCTCGCGCACCATCTTGACCGCGGTATCGGCCAGGTCGCGCACGATCTGCTCCACGTCCTTGCCGACGTAGCCCACCTCGGTGAAGCGCGTGGCCTCGACCTTGACGAAGGGCGCATTGGCCAGCGTAGCCAGGCGCCGGGCGATCTCGGTCTTGCCCACGCCGGTCGGGCCGATCATCAGGATGTTCTTGGGCATGACCTCGTTGCGCAGCTCGGGATCGAGCTGCATGCGGCGCCAGCGGTTGCGCAGCGCGATGGCCACCGCGCGCTTGGCGTCGTGCTGGCCGACGATGTGGCGGTCGAGTTCCTGCACGATCTCGCGCGGGGTCATGGTCGCGCTGGTGGTGTCGGGCTTGAGGGGCATGGGATTCGGGATTGGGGATTCGGGATTGGAAAAGGCGCAGCGTCACGCGTGCGGGTTCGGGAGACTGCGGATCCGCTCCTGCGAATCCCGAATCCCGAATCCCGAATCACGCCAGCTCTTCGACCACCAGGTTGCGGTTCGTGTAGATGCAGACGTCGCCGGCGATGTTCAGCGCCTCGGTGACGATGCCGCGGGCGTCGAGTTCCGCGTGCGCGACCAGCGCGCGCGCCGCCGACAGCGCATAGGCGCCGCCCGAGCCGATGGCGACGATGCCGTCCTCCGGCTCGATCACGTCGCCGGTGCCGGAGACGATCAGGGAGGTTTCGCGGTCGGCCACGCACAGCAGCGCCTCGAGCTTTCCCAGGCGGCGTTCGGTGCGCCAGTCCTTGGCCATCTCGACCGCGGCGCGGGTGAGCTGGCCATGCTTCTCGAGCTTGGACTCGAACAGCTCGAACAGGGTGAAGGCATCGGCGGCGGCGCCGGCGAAGCCCGCCAGCACCTGCCCGTCGCGGCCGAGGCGGCGCACCTTGCGCGCGTTGGCCTTCATGACGGTGTGGCCCAGGGTGACCTGGCCGTCGCCGCCCACCGCGACGCGGCCGTTGCGGCGCACCGACAGGATGGTGGTGGCGTGGAAGACGTGGGGATTGCGGCTGGGATCCATTCGGGCTCCGGAATCGGGGCGACAGGCGCCCCGGGACGGCGCGGGCCGGCATGGCCGGCCCCGCGGATGCGCCGGCGGCTGCCGGCTCGGATGGAAGTGAGGGTGAGGGGCGCCGCGTTCAAGCGCCGTCGTCGGCGCCCGGCTCCTTCTTCCGGCGGGCGCGGGGATGCGCCGCGTCGTAGACCCTGGCCAGGTGCTGGTAGTCCAGGTGCGTGTAGATCTGCGTGGTGGACAGGTCGGCGTGGCCGAGCAGTTCCTGCACGCCGCGCAGGTCGCCGGAGGACTCCAGGATGTGGCTGGCGAAGGAGTGCCGCAGCATGTGCGGGTGCACCTGCTTGAACAGGCCCTGGCGAAGGCCGAGCTGGCGTACGCGCAGCTGCACGGCGCGCGGGGTGATGGGCGCGCCCCCGCGCCCGGGGAACACGGGCTGCGCGGCCTGCGCGCCGGTGGATGCGCGCCACTCGGCCAGCGCGGTGCGCGCATGCGAGCCGATGGGCACGATGCGCTCGCGCCGGCCCTTGCCGTGCACGGTCACCAGCCCGTCGTCGAGGTCCACCTGGGCCCAGCGCAGGCCGCAGAGCTCCGACAGGCGCAGGCCCGAGGAATAGAACAGCTCCAGCAGCGCCCGGTCGCGCAGGCCCAGTGGCGCGTCGACGGGTGTTTCGACCAGCGCCTTGGCCTCGTCGGGGTCGAGCACGCGCGGCAGCTTGCGCGGCGCCTTCGGCCCGCGCACGCCCGCGACCGGGTTCGCGCGCACGCGGCCATGCCTGAGCAGCCAGCCGTAGAAGCTGCGGCAGGCCGAGAGCCGACGCTGCAGCGTCTTCGGCGCGCAGCCGCGGCGGTGCTCGTCGGCGACGAAGGCGCGAAAGCACTCGCCATCGAGCGCTTCGAGCGCCAGGCCCTTCGCAGCCGCCCAGTGGACCAGCGCGGCGAGGTCGCGGCGATAGGCATCGCGCGTATGCGGCGAAGCCTGGCGCTCGCCTTCCAGGTGCGCGAGGAAATCGCGCACGGACGGCGGTGCCGGGTCGGCAACGTCAGCCGGCATACCTCGACAGCGCGGCAGCGAAGCTCTCGCCCATCATGCGCAGGAACAGCGTGCCCATGCCGGGATAGAAGCGGTTGGGATCGCGGCTGCCCACGGCGACCATCGCGATGTCCTTGACCGCGAACAGCGCGGTGGACTGCAGCTCGCCCGCCTCCTCGCCATAGAGCACGCCCTGCTTGGACGGCTGCAGGCGGCCGCAGAGCGGTTCGTCGCTGCTGAGGAAGTCGGTGAACGGCGCCAGGCGGTCGTCGCCGGCGGGCACCACCTCCAGCCATTCGGCCGCAACGACGCCCGGCAACTCGCGCAGCAGCAGGATGCGCACGCGGTCGCCGGCGAAGTCTTCCTGCAGCGAGGCCGCCATCGCGCGCAGCGTGTCGGCGGCGCTGCCCTGCTTCATCAGCGCCAGCGTGAGCTGGTGGATGCGCACCGACAGGCGTTCGTTCACCTGCGCGTTGGTGAACAGCTCATGCAGGCGCCGCGTGAGCTCGCGGTTCTTCTCGCGCAGCACCTCGAGCTGGTAACTCGCCAGCGATGCGGCCGATCCCGACTCGCGCGGCACCACCAGCGAGGTCGCCAGGTCCGGGTACTGCTGCAGGAAGCCCGGATGCCGGCGCAGCCATGCGGCCACCTCGTGCGCACCCAGCGTTTCAGGTTGGCTCATCGATCCAGTCCCCTTCGAATACGAACGTGGCCGGCCCGCTCATCGCGACGCCCGCGTCGTCGGACGGCCATTCGATATGCAGCACGCCGCCGGGCAGCGCGACGTCGACCGCGCGATCGACCCAGCCGCGGCGCATGGCCACCACCGCCGCCGCGCAGGCGCCGCTGCCGCAGGCCAGCGTCTCGCCGACGCCGCGCTCGTACACGCGCAGGCGCAGCTGCGCGCGATCGACGACCTCGACGAAGCCCACGTTCACCGAATCGGGAAACGCGGGGTCGCGCTGCAGCGCCGGGCCGATGGCGTCGACCGGCGCATCGTCGACGCGGTCGACCCGCAGCACGGCATGCGGATTGCCCATCGACACCGCGCCAAAGCGCACCTCGCCGGCGGATGTCGCGAGGCGGTACTCGTCGGCCGCGTCGAGGCCCGCCAGCGGGATGCGTGCCGGAGCGAAGTCGGGGCGTCCCATGTCCAGGCGCACGCGGCCGTCCGCGGTGAACTGCACGAGGTGGCGCCCGGCGGGGCTGTCGACCTCGAAGCGGTCGGGCAACGGGCGCCCGGCTGCGGCGGCGTCGCGCCGCAGCCAGGCGGCGACGCAGCGCGCGCCGTTGCCGCACTGGCCGGCGCGGCCGCCGTCGGCATTGAAGATGCCGTAGCGCGCGACGACGGACGCATCGTCGCTGCGCTCGATGGTCAGGATCTGGTCGCAGCCCACGCCGCGCCGGCGGTCGGCCAGCGCACGGCACAGGGCCGGCGACGGCGGCGCGCGGCCGTCGCGCAGGTCGAGCACGACGAAGTCGTTGCCCGCGCCGTGCATCTTGGAAAAACGCATGGACGGCTCAGCGCGGCGGCGGCTCGGCCGGTGGCGGCGTGGCGGTATCGCCGCCCTCGCTGGCATCGCCCTCGACGGGCTGCTGGTTCGCCTCCAGGAGCGCCTCGGGCTCGGGCTCTCCGTCGGCGGGCGCATCGAGCGGCGGGACGTCGGCGGCCGGCGCCGTCGGCAGCACCAGCGGGCCCTTGTTGCCGCAGCCCGGGAGCGCGAGCACGGCGAGGATGAGGACGGCGGGGAAGATCGGCTTCATGCGCCGAGTGTAGCGCGGCGCCCGGTGATCACCGCGGCTCCGGCCGCAGCCACAGCCAGGTCGCCACGACGGCCATGATCGCGGTGCCGACGCCGGCCATCCACGCCCTGGGCGCGGTCAGGAACATCAGCAGCGCGGCGAGCGACATGGTCAGGCTGGCCAGCCATTTCGCGCGGCGGCTCACCGCGCCCTGGGCCTGCCAGTCGCGGATCATCGGGCCGAAGCGCGGGTCGGCGAGCAGGCGGTCGTGCAGGCGCCGGGAACCGCGCGCCGCGGCATAGGCCGAAAGCAGGACGAAGGGCACGGTGGGCAGGCCGGGCAGCACGATGCCCACCAGCCCCAGCGCGAGCGCGACATAGGCCAGCAGCCACCAGGCCCAGCGGAAGCGGCCCGGAGGCCGCTCCGGTGGCGTCGCGCCCATGCCCGGCCCTTACCTCGACGCAGGCTCGGCCACGCCCAGCTGATCGAGGGCGAATGCGTACATCTCGGCGAGCTCGCGGTAGCGGCGGAAGCGGCCGGACTTGCCGCCGTGGCCGGCGTCCATGTTGGTGCGCAGCAGCACCGGCGCCCCGGAGGTGTTGAGGTCGCGCAGGCGGGCGACGTACTTGGCCGGCTCCCAGTACTGCACCTGCGAGTCCCACAGGCCGGTGCCGACGAACATCGCCGGGTAGGCCTTGCGCTCCAGGTTGTCGTAGGGCGAGTACGACAACATGTAGTCGTAGAACTCCTTCTTCTCGGGGTTGCCCCACTCGTCGTACTCGTTGGTGGTGAGCGGGATGGTGGGGTCGAGCATGGTCGTCACCACGTCCACGAACGGCACCTGCGAGAGGATCAGGCGGTACGTCGAAGGGGCCATGTTGCTGATGGCGCCCATCAGCAGGCCGCCGGCGCTGCCGCCGTAGGCGGCGACGCGGTCCCGCGCCGCATAGCCTTCCTTCACGAGGAAGTCGGTGACGTCGATGAAGTCGGTGAAGGTGTTCTTCTTGTTGAACAGCTTGCCCTGCTCGTACCAGGCACGGCCCATCTCCTCGCCGCCGCGGATGTGCGCGATCGCATAGACCATGCCGCGGTCGAGCAGGCTCACCACCGGCAGGTTGAAGCTCGGGTCCATCGTCGCGCCGTAGCTGCCGTAGCCGTACTGCAGCAGCGCCGCGGTGCCGTTCTTCTGGAAGCCCTTGCGGTAGACCAGCGACACCGGGATCTTCGTGCCGTCACGCGCCTCGGCCCAGACCCGCTCGGTGACGTACCTCGATGCATCGAAGCCGATCACCGGCTGCTGCTTGAGCAGGCGGCGCTCGCCGGTGCGCACGTTGAGCTCGTACGTGGTCGCCGGCGTGGTGAGCGAGGTATAGCTGTAGCGCAGCCATTCGCTTTCGGGCTCGGCATTGGTCGCAAGGCCCATCGAGTAGGCGGGCTCATCGGCCTTCACGTACTCCTGCGCGCCCTCGGGCTTCAGCAGGCGCAGGCGCTCCAGGCCCTGCGAGCGCTCGGCGATCGCGGTGAAGCCGTCGAACAGCTCGAATCCGTCGATGTAGACGTCGTCGCGCGCGGCGATCCAGTCCTTCCATTCCGCGCGCGAGGTCGACTGCGTCGGCGCGGTGGCGAGCTTGAAGTTCTTGGCGCCGTCGGCATTGGTGCGGATCACCCAGCGGCCGCCGTGATGGTCGGCGCTGTACTCGACGTCGCGCGCGCGCGGGGCCAGCACGGCGAAGCTCCCGGGGTCCGCGGCCGGCGCATAGCGCATCTCGTCGGACACGGTGCTGCTGACGTGGATCACGATGAAGCGGTCGTCGCGCGTGCGGTCGATGCCCATGTAGAAGCTGTCGTCGGCCTCCTCGTAGACGACCGGATCGCTTTCGACCGGGGTGCCCAGCACGTGCTTCTTCACCCGCTTGGTCAGCAGCGTCTCCGGGTCGTTCTCGACGTAGAAGACGGTGCGGTTGTCGTCGGCCCAGACGATGTCGGGGGAGACGCCACGGATCTCGTCCGGATACACCTCGCCGGTTTCCAGGTTCCGGAAGCGGATCACGTACTGGCGACGGCCCACGGTGTCGTCGGCCCAGGCCATCAGCCGGTTGTCCTGGCTGATCTCGTAGGTGCCGACGTTGTAGTAGTCGCGGCCTTCGGCCAGCCGGTTGACGTCCAGCAGCACCTGCTCGCCGGTGAAGTCGCCCGCATCGTTGGCCTTCTGGATGCCTTCGGCGCTCACGCCGGCGGCGTCGCGGCGCCGCGCGTGCACGGGGTAGTCCTTGCCGGTCTCGAAGCGCGAGTAGTACCAGTACCCGCGTTCGCGGTAGGGCACCGAGCTGTCGTCCTGCTTGATGCGGCCGATGATCTCGTCGTACAGGCGGTCCTCGACCGGCTTCAGGCGCTTCATCACCGTGTCGACGTACGCGTTCTCGGCATTGAGGTACGCGAGCATCTCCGGATCCTTGCGCTTGTCGTCGCGCAGCCAGTAGTACTCGTCGACGCGCTCGGCACCGAAGGGGGCGCGCACGGTATGCGGCTTCTTCGCGGCGTCGGGCGGAGGCGGCAGGGCCTGCCCCGGGCTGGAGGCGGTATCGGCGGCGTACGTGGTCGAGGTCATGAGGATCGCGGTGGCGAGGAGGAGTGAGCGGATCTTCATCGATGGGGTCCAGGAGCCCGGGGCGCAAGGGGCGACAGTAGGGCCGCGGGCCGCGCCGGGCCATCGGCCGAACGGCGGGGACAGCGGCGCAAACGCGAACGGCCGCCCCGGAGGACGGCCGCCGCGACGGTGACGACGCCGCGGGTCACTTCCCGCCCAGCGTCTTCCACAGGAACGTGAAGGCCAGCGCGTTCATGTGCGCGGCCTGCGCATTGTTCGCCGCGCCGCCGTGCCCGCCCTCGATGTTCTCGTAGTAGCGCACGTCCTTGCCGGCCTCGAGCATCTTCGCCGCCATCTTGCGCGCATGGCCCGGATGCACGCGGTCGTCGCGCGTGGAGGTCATGAACAGCGCGGGCGGGTAGTCCCTCGATGCGTCGAACAGGTGATACGGCGAGAAGGTACGGATGAAGGCCCACTCCTCCGGCTTGTCCGGATCGCCGTACTCGGCCATCCACGACGCGCCCGCCAGCAGCCTGTGGTAGCGCTGCATGTCCAGCAGCGGTACCTGCACCACCGCGGCGCCGATCAGCTCAGGGTACTGCATCAGCATGTTGCCGGTGAGCAGGCCGCCGTTGCTGCCACCCTGCACGCCCAGGTGCTTCGGGCTGGTGATCTTCCTCGCGACCAGGTCCTGCGCCACCGCGGCGAAGTCCTCGTAGGCCTTGTTGCGGTTGGCCTTGAGCGCGGCCTGGTGCCAGCGCGGGCCGTACTCGCCGCCGCCGCGGATGTTGGCGACCACGTAGACGCCGCCCTTCTCCAGCCAGCCCTTGCCCACGCCACCCGAGTAGCCCGGGGTCAGCGAGACCTCGAAACCGCCGTAGCCGTAGAGCAGCGTGGGCGCGGTGCCGTCGGGTTTCAGGTCCTTCGGGCGTACCAGGAAGTACGGAACCTTCGTGCCGTCCTTCGAGGTGGCGAAGTGCTGCTCGATGACATGCCGGCTGGCGTCGAAGAACGTCGGCATGGTCTTGAGCGTTTCCGGCGCCCTGCCGATTTCCGCCAGCGACAGCGTGGTCGGCGTCAGGTAGTCGGTGGCCGTCAGCCACACCGCATCGGATTCGTCGGGATCGACGGCGGACACGCCCAGCGTGCCGAACGTCGGCGCGCCGGTGAACGCGCTGCGCGCCCAGCCGTCCTTGCCCGGGGTGAGCACGGACAGGCGGTTCTTGACGTCCTCGAGCACGTTGAGCACGAGGTGGTTCTTCGTGATCGTGTAGCCGGCCAGCGAGGTGCGCTCGGTGGGCTCGAACAGCACCTGGAAGTCGCGCCCGCCCTTCATGAAGGCGTCGAAGTTCGCGGCGATCAGGCTGCCGGCCGGGTAGGTGCGGCCGCCCGCCGCGTAGGGCTCGCGCAGCTCGAGGATCAGCCAGTCCTTGTGGACGTTCTTGTTGGCCGAGTTCGGCGCGTCGATCTTCGTGAGCTTGCCGTCCTGCCCGCGCAGGTAGAGCTCGTCGTTGTAGAAGGCGATCGTGCGGGAGACGAAGTCGCGCACATAGCCGGGCGTGTGGTCACGCATCGCGGCGATGTACATGTCCTTGTCGGTGCCCTCGTAGACCACCCTGGCCGACGCCAGCGGCGTGCCGCGCGTCCACTCCTTGACCACGCGCGGGTAACCCGAGCTCGTCATCGTGCCGGCGCCGAAGTCGGTGTAGACGTAGACGCGGTTCTCGTCGATCCAGCCCAGGCCGCCCTTGGCCTCCGGGCGGAAGAAGCCGCCCTCGACCCAGGCCTTGTCGACCAGGTCGAACTCGCGGGTGACGTCGGCATCCGCGCCGCCGCGCGAGAGCGCGACGAGGCAGCGCTTGTACGCGGGCTTCAGGCAGGTCGCACCGTGCCAGACCCAGTTCTCGCCCTCGGCCTTGTTCAGCGCGTCGAGGTCGATGACCGTCTCCCACTTCGGGTTGGGCTTGCGGTATTCCTCGAGCGTCGTGCGCCGCCACAGGCCGCGCTCGTGCTGTCGGTCCTTCCAGAAGTTGTAGTAGTAGGGGCCGATCTTCTCGACGGCCGGGATCTTGGCGTCGGAGTCGAGGATGGCGCGGATGTCGGCCTCCAGCGTCTTGAACTCCGGCGTGGCGGCCAGCTCGGCCTCGGTGCGGGCGTTCTGCTGCTTCACCCAGGCGAGCGCGCGCTCGCCGGTGACGTCTTCGAGCCACTGGTGGGAGTCGGTGTTCTGCATGGCGGCTTCCTGTGCGCTGGCTGCATTCGCTGCGGCCAGCGC
>JBMOOW010000062.1:0-9900 GCA_049323195.1 Pseudomonadota bacterium
CAGCGCTTGAGTTCACGTGCACGCATTGCCGGCTCCTGCCGCCCGAAACCCTCGGGCGCAGGAGTCAATCTGCGGGGAGACCGAATCACCCGCTGAGATTGTCACTACCCAACGCGAACAGAGCCTACGAAAAAGCCCCCTCGCGGGGGGCTCTTTCGTATCTGGCGGAGAGGGAGGGATTCGAACCCTCGGTACGCTATAAACGTACGCCTGATTTCGAGTCAGGTACATTCAACCACTCTGCCACCTCTCCGGAGGGGCGTCCGCCGACGGGCGACGGGCCCGGAATCATACGGCGGTGCCGTCCGGGCGACAAGGGCGGAGGGCGGGCGGGTAGACTGTCCGGCCCGTATTCGAGGCCCCGCCATGTCCGAGATTCAGGTCCCCGTGTCCTTCGGCGAGCTGCTGGACAAGATCGCGATCCTGCAGATCAAGTCCGAACGCATGAAGGACGAGGCCAAGCTGGCCAACGTCCGCCGGGAGCTGGCCGCGCTGGAGCGGACCTGGATGGCCCATCCGGCCGCCGGCCACGACATCGTCCGCCTGCGCGCGGAGCTCAAGGCCGTCAACGAGCGGCTTTGGGAGATCGAGGACGACATCCGCGTCAAGGAGAAGCGGCAGGAATTCGATGCCGAGTTCATCCGCCTGGCGCGCGCCGTCTACTTCGAGAACGACGAGCGCGCACGCATCAAGAAGGAGATCAACCTCGCGCTGGGCTCGGCCTACGTCGAGGAGAAATCCTACGAGGACTACCGCCAGCCGTCGGCCTGAGCCTCAAGCGCCGCGCGGGCCCGGATGGTCCGTGACGAAGCGCTCGAATGCCGCGATCGCGTCGCCGACCGTCACCAGGTCCATGACGCCCTCGTGCTCGATCTTGGTGCCCCACCTGAGCTCCGGGGCCGGGCGCCCCCGGAAGCGGCGCGCGGCATCGTCGTAGCGGTCGACGCAGTAGCGACGGTCGCTGTAGGGGCCGCTGCGTGCCGGATTGCTGGCCGCGTGCAGCCCCAGCACCTTGGTGCCCATGGCGTTGGCGATGTGCATCGGCCCGGAGTCGGGTGTCATCACCAGGTCCGCGCGTTCGAGCAGCGCGGGCAGCTGCTTGAGCGTGTCCTTGCCGATCAGGTCGAGCACCGGCGAGCGCATGGCGGCCGTGATTTCATCGCCCACGCGTCGCTCCAGCTCGCTGCGCCCGCCACAGAGCACCACGCGCCAGCCACGCGAGACGGCATGATCGGCGACGGCCGCGTAGCGCTCGCTGCGCCAGTTGCGCAGCACGTGGCTGGAGCACGGCGAAACGAGCAGGGTGCGCGTGGCGTCCTGCGGCCATTGCGCGGCGGCCCAGGCACGCGCTTCGGCCGGTACGGGCAGGTCCCAGCGGACTTCCCTGCGCTCTATGCCGAGCGGCTCGGCGAAACTGCCGATCGCGTCCAGCACGTGGATGCCGGGCCGGTCGGCGATGCGTTCGTTGACGAAGAGCCCGTGCAGGTCTTTCGAGCGCGAGCGGTCGTACCCGATCCGCCGGCGCGCGGACACGAAGGCCGAAAGCAGGTTCGCGCGTGCGGCCACCTGCATCTGCAGCAGGGCATCGAAGCGGCCGCCGAGCTCGCTGCGCAGCGCGCGCATGCCGGCCAGGCCGCTCTTCTTGTCGTACTCGACGAAGCGCACGCACGGCAGGCCGTCGAGGAGCCGCCGCTCGCCGCGACCGATGATCCAGGTCAGCTCGGCCTCGGGCAGCGCCTCGCGCAGCGTATGCACGAGCGGCAGCACGTGGGTGACGTCGCCGAGCGCGGACAGGCGCAGCAGGCAGATGCGCGCATTGCGGCGAAGCGGGGCTGGGCTCACTGCTAGACTCCGGGCATGGCGCGCGAATCGGCCGGGGAATCACGCATCGAACTCGACGGCCCGGCCGGCCGTGGCGCGATTGTGTTCGACGCCGAGCGCGTCGAACAAGCACGCAGGGAATGGTTCGACCCGGCATGGTGGGGCGAGCGGGCGCGGCCGGTGTCGGCGGGTGGGCGCGGGGCGGCCTGGTTCGTCGACGCATCCTTCGGCCACGTGGTGCTGCGTCACTACTGCCGCGGCGGCCTCGCCGCGCGCGTGAGCCGCGACCGCTACTGGTGGAGCGGCGAGTCGCGCGTGCGCGGGGTCGCCGAGTTCCGCCTGCTGCGCGAGGCGGCGCGGCGCGGCGTGCCGGTGCCGGCGCCGGTCGCTGCCATGTACATGCAGCGCGGCGCGCACTACCGCACCGCCATCCTCGTCGAACGCATTCCCGGCGCGCGCACCCTGGCCGAGCTCGCGATCGAGGGCGATGCGCCGTGGGACGAGGCCGGCCGCCTCGTCGCGCGCGCGCATCGCGCGGGGCTGGACCATGCCGACCTCAACGCCGACAACATCCTCTTCGACGCGCAGGGTGCGGCCTGGTTGATCGACCTCGACCGCGGCCGCCTGCGTGCGCCGGCCGAAGGCTGGCGCCGCTGGAACCTTGCCCGCCTGCACCGCTCGCTGCTCAAGCGCCGCGGCGTGCGCACCACGGCGCGGGTCGATTCGGATTTCGAGACGCTGGTGAACGCCTACGAGCGGGAGTGGCAGGCATGAGTGCAGGCTGGACGCTCCGGCTGCATGGCGTGGGCAACGCATCGGCGGTCGAGCTCGGCTCGGCGATGGCGACCATCGAGCGCGATGGTGCGCCCTGGCTCACCATCGACTGCGGTGGCGAGGGGCTCACCGCGTTCCAGCGCACCTACGGGCATTCTCCCCGGGCGCTGTTCGTGACCCACGCGCACTTCGACCACGTCGGCGGCTTCGAACGCCTGTTCGTCGATTCGTACTTCGACCCGGCCTGGCGCGGGCGCGTGCGGGTCTACGTGCCGGCGCCGCTGGTGCCGCTGCTGCAGCAGCGTGTCGCGTCCTACCCGAACGCGCTCGCGGAGGGCGGGGCGAACTTCTGGGATGCGTTCCAGGTGGTGCCGGTGTCGGATGCGTTCTGGCACGAGGGCCTGCGGCTCGACGTCTTCCCCGTGCGCCATCACTGGCCCGACACGGCCTTCGGGCTGCGCCTGCGCGGCAGCGTGGTCTGGACGGGCGACACGCGTCCGATTCCGGAGATGCTCGCGCGGCATGCCGATGCCGATGAGCTGGTCGCGCACGACTGCGGCCTGTATGGCAACCCGTCCCACAGCGGCATCGACGATCTCGAGCGCGAGTACCCGCCGGCGCTGCTCGCGCGCTGCCTGCTCTACCACTATGCGAGCCCCGCCGATGGCGATGCGCTGGCCGCGCGCGGCCATCGCGTCGGCCGGCCGGGTGAAGTGGTGCTCCTGCGCGAGCCGACCGCGATGGCTGCCGAGTCGTAGCGGGCGATGCTCGCGCGGTGCCGACACCGTCTTCCCTAGATTCGTGGCGACCCGACGACGGAGACACCGATGTCCAGACGCCGCCGCCATGTGAGCCTGTTCCTGACCGAGCCCGGTCGCCTCGAACTGGCGACGCTGCTGACGCCCTGGCTGCGCGTCGGCGCGCCCTTCGGTGCCTACGTCGAATGCCGCAAGGTCCATCTCGAGGGCGACTACGCCGAACTCGTCCTGGGCCTGGAGTCGGAGGACGAGCACAGCGTCGACGTGCGCCTGAGCGTGCCGCACCACTTCGTGGCGGCCGTGCTGGAGGTCTCGGACGAGGACGCCTTCACCGCCCTGTATTCGGGCTGAGGCGAGGCGTGCTCGAACGCGGATCACGCACTTGGGACGGCTCGACCCGTCGCCGCGCTGCGTCATGCGCTTGCAGGCTTTCGGGGGTGCGGAAATGGCGATGACCCCGCCGGCTGACCTCGGCGCCCGCATCAGTCGATACCGTTGCTGCCTTCCGGCCCTGGCGGGGTTTTCGACCTAGCGTCGCGAGGGGCCGACGGGGCCACCATAGAGACTTGCTGGGGTGACGCAGGCCACGGCGTGGCGGTGATATGGCGGAGAGAGGGGGATTCGAACCCCCGAGGCGGGGTTTAGCCGCCTACACACTTTCCAGGCGTGCTCCTTCAACCACTCGGACACCTCTCCGCACCTGGGCCCGACCACGGCGTCCGGCCGCGCTCAGGGCCGGTGATTCTACGCCGCGGCGGGCCCGAGCCACAAGGCGCGCACGGGCTGCGACGGGGCTCTGGCACAATCGCCCGACTTCGCCGGAGACGCCGGCGGCACGCGTCGGAATCGAATGTCCTACCTCGTCCTTGCCCGAAAGTGGCGTCCGCGGCGCTTTTCCGAACTCGTCGGGCAGGAACACGTCGTCCGCGCGCTCACGAACGCGCTCGACAGCGGCCGCGTGCACCATGCCTTCCTGTTCACCGGCACCCGCGGCGTGGGCAAGACCACGATCGCGCGCATCTTCGCCAAGAGCCTGAACTGCGAGCGCGGCACCTCGGCCGAACCCTGCGGCGAGTGCAATTCCTGCCGCGACATCGACGCCGGCCGCTTCATCGACCTGCTCGAGATCGACGCCGCCAGCAATACCGGCGTGGACGACGTGCGCGAGGTCATCGACAACGCGCAGTACATGCCCAGTCGCGGCCGGGTGAAGGTGTACCTCATCGACGAGGTGCACATGCTGTCCAAGTCGGCCTTCAACGCGCTGCTCAAGACGCTGGAGGAGCCGCCCGGGCACGTGAAGTTCCTGCTGGCGACGACCGACCCGCAGAAGCTGCCGGTCACGGTGCTGTCGCGCTGCCTGCAGTTCAACCTCAAGCGGCTGGACGAGCAGCAGATCTCCGGGCAGATGACGAAGATCCTCGGGGCCGAGGGCATCGGCTTCGACGAGGGCGCCATCCGCCAGCTGGCGCGCGCGGCCGACGGCTCCCTGCGCGATGGCCTGTCGCTGCTCGACCAGGCCATCGCCTACACGGGTGGCACGCTCTCCGATGCCGGCGTGGCGGCGATGCTGGGCACGGTCGACCGCAACCGCGTGGGCGTGCTGCTCGACGCGCTGGCCCATGGCGACGGTGCCGGGCTGATGGCGGGCATCGCCGGGCTGGCCGAGTTCTCGCCGGACTGGGATGACGTGCTGGAGTCCGTGGCCGAGGCACTGCATCGCATCCAGGTGCGTCAGCTCGTGCCGGCGGCGGAGGTCGAGGCCGAGGGCGTCGACGTGGATGCCATGGCCGGCCTGCTGCCGCCCGAGCTCGTGCAGCTCTGGTACCAGATGGCGCTGGCCGCGCGCCGGGACCTGCCGTTCGCGCCCAGTGCCCGTGCGGGCTTCGAGATGGCGCTGCTGCGGATGCTCGCGTTCCGGCCGGCGGGTGGCGAGGGAAGCGCGGCCGCGGCGGCGCCATCGCGCGCCGAGCGCCCGGGCCCGTCGGCGAGCGCGCCGCGGTCGACGTCCGCGGCCGCCGCCGCGCGCGCGGAGCTGGAGGCGCCGGTTGCACCGCGCCCGCCGATGGCGACCGCGACACCCGCACGGGTCGAACCGGCGGCAGGCCAGCCGGCCGCGCCGGCGTCTACAGCGCCCGTGTCGGCTCCGATGGCCCCGCCCCCTGGGGCGGGCCACGGCCCCGCGCAGGAGGCGGTGGCACCGGCGGGAAATGGGTTCGACGGCCCCGAAGCCTGGCAGGCCTGGGTCGAGGGCGCCCTCAGCGGCGCCGCCAAGCAGTTCGCCTCGGTGGTGGGTTTCCTGGGCTGCAGCGGCGACACGCTGCGCCTCTCGCTCGATCCACAGGACGAGATGCTGCGCACGCCGGCGGTTCTCAGGACGCTGGTCGACAAGCTGACCCCGCGCTTCGGCCGCGAGCCGCGCCTGCAGTTCGAGACGGCGAGCGGCGAGGTGAAGTCGCTGCGGGCGCAGGCCGAGCGCGCGCGCGACGAGAAGCAGGCCGCCGCGCAGGCGGCCTTCGAGCGCCATCCCGACGTGCAGCGCCTGGTCGCCGCGGGTGGCCGCATCGTTCCCGATTCCGTGCGTCCGCTGGAAGGCTGACGCATCCCCCGACCCGAACACGGAGCCAAGACCATGCGTGGAAACCTCGGACAATTGATGCAGCAGGCGCAGAAGATGCAGGAGAACCTGCAGCGCGCCCAGGAAGACCTGGCCAAGATCGAAGTCACCGGCAACGCCGGCGCCGGCATGGTGAGCGTGACGCTCACCGGACGCATGGAGTGCCGCAAGGTGCGCATCGATCCGTCGGTGATGACCGATCCGGAGATGGCCGAGGACCTCATCGCCGCCGCGTTCAACGACGCGGTCAACAAGGTCAATGCCGAGTCGCAGTCGCGCATGGCCTCGGTGACCGCCGGTATGCCGATTCCGCCGGGGATGAAGCTGCCCGGGATGTTCTGACCCGGCGCCTGGCTGGCGCGCGGTGCGGCATTCGGCCGCGCGCGCGGCGGCCTGTTCCGGTGCCCTCCGCCCCGATTCCTGCTCCACGTCCATGGCCACGACTTCCGGATGACCTCACTGCTCGAACAGCTGATCGACGCCTTCCGCGTGCTGCCCGGCGTGGGTTCGAAGTCGGCGCAGCGCATGGCCTACCACGTGCTGGAGCGCGAGCGCGTCGGCGGCCGCCACCTGGCGCAGGTACTGGCCGAGGCGGTGGAGCGCATCGGCCATTGCGAGCGCTGCCGCGACTTCAGCGAAACGCCGGTCTGCGGCGTCTGCGCCAGTGCCTCGCGCGACGCCGACCAGCTCTGCGTCGTTGAGACGCCCGCCGACCGCCTCGCGATCGAGCAGGCCACGGGCTATCGCGGCCTGTACTACGTGCTGCAGGGCCGGCTCTCGCCGCTGGACGGCATCGGCCCGCGTGAGCTCGGGCTCGACCGCCTCGGCCAGCGGCTGGACGAGGGCGAGGTGCGCGAGCTCATCATCGCCACCAATCCGACCGTCGAGGGAGAGGCCACGGCGCATTACCTCGCCCAGCTGGCGCGCCAGCGCGGCGTGAAGCCCAGCCGCCTGGCCTATGGCGTGCCGCTGGGTGGCGAGCTGGAGTACGTCGACCGCGGCACGCTCTCGCACGCCTTCGGCAGCCGCACCGAGATCAACGATTAGGACGCACGATGGCTATCGACACCACCATCTTCGGAAAGATCATCCGCCGCGAGGTTCCCGCGGACATCGTCTTCGAGGACGAGCACCTGATCGCCTTCCGCGACATCGCCCCCAGCGCGCCGGTGCACGTGCTGTTCGTGCCGAAGACGCCCATCGCCTCGCTGGACGCGGCGCAGCCCGGGCACGCGGAACTGCTCGGCCGGCTGATGCTGGCGGCAGCCGAGTACGCGCGCACCCAGGGCCTGGCACAGGACGGCTACCGCGTCGTCATCAACTGCGGCCCCGACGCCGGGCAGACGGTGTTCCAGCTGCACCTGCACCTGCTCGCGGGTGCGCCGCTGGGGCCGTTCGGGAAGCGCTGAAGAACGGGTTCAGTCACGGATCTGCAGGGATCCGGTCAGCGGCCTTGCGGATGGTGGCGCCCGGAAAGCCGCGGGACGACCGCGATGCGGTACCGGTGCGGATTCTTGAGCATCCGTGGCAGAAGCGCTCTCCCTGCGCCTGAATGAAAACGCCCGGCATCGCCGGGCGTTTCGCTTTCTCACCACCAGCCCCACCAGGGCCAGGGAGCGGGACGGGTGACCACGTCCACCCGCTCGCGTACCGGCCAGAGGTAGACCACCTCGGCCTCCACGCGCGGCAGGCGGTAGTCGTACTGGCCGATGCGGCGGTTCTCGTAGCCGTCGACGCGCCCGGTGAACGTGACTTCGCGGTTCTTCTCGAAGACCGCCGGGTCGTAGAACCCGGTGCGGCAGGCGACGAAGCGCCCGCCGACGTCGTCGCTGGCCCAGTAGGGCCGCCCGTAGGCATCCAGGCGCGTGGAAATCATGTGGAAGCAGGTGCGGTTGGGCTGCGGTTCGACGTCGACGATGCGCCCGCCCCAGCGGACCACGGCGCCCGTGGCATCGCGCTCCACGGCCTGGCGCGGGCTGATCTGGGCGAAGTCGCCCTGCAGCGGGCGTGGCTGGGTGGCGCAGCCCGTCATGGCGACCGCGACCGCGGCGGCGAGGGCGAGGCTGATGCGATGTATGCGGCTCATGGCGGCTCCGGCGTCTTGGGCGCGCTCCGGCGGGGGTCAGGGAAGCCGGTGCGCGCGGATGCGGCGGACCAGCTCCTTCGCGGACGTCCCGTCCTGCGTGTCTCCAGCGTAGCGGCGCCGCGTGAAGCGGGCGGCCAGATCGCGCAATTCCGGCGCACCGCCCGGCAGGACCTTGTCGATCCGTTCAGCCCATGTCGTCGCAGGTTCATGCGGTGCCGGCCCCAGCCCGCGGCGCGCGTAGCGCCGGCCGAGTGCGTGCCAGGCCCGCAGCAGCGGGTCGGCCTCGCGCGGGGCGCGAAGGCTCAGCGCCAGCATGAGGCCCAGCGCGAGCGCGGCGGCCAGCGCGAAGGCGGCGATGAGCTGCGCGGGCTGCGCCCGGTCCAGGCCCAGCGGGCGGAACAGGCGTTGCTGACGCGACGCGTCGAACCCCAGCACCATGTCGTTCCAGTTGCGCCGCAGCCAGTCCCCGACGAGCGCGGCGCCCTCGCGGCCGGCCAGCACGTCGAGCAGGCCGTCCCCGCCGGTGGCCGGCTGCAGGGTGTCGTAGATGTTTTCCGGCGCGACCGCCGCGGTCGGGTCGACGCGCGTCCAGCCCGTGCCCGCCAGCCACACCTCGGTCCAGGCATGGGCGTCGGAACGGCGGATCATCCAGTAGCCGCCGCCGAGCCGGTTGAAGTAGCCACCGACATAGCCGGTGACCACGCGGGTGGGGATGCCGGCGGCGCGCATGAGCACGGTGAACGCGCCGGCGAAGTGTTCGCAGTAGCCGGTGCGGGTCTCGAACAGGAACTGGTCCATGCCGTCGCGGCCCAGCGGGGGTGGCGACAGCGAATAGGCGAAGTCGCGCCGCACCCAGGCCAGCACGTGCCGCACGATGGCGCGATCGTCGCCGCGATAGCGCTGCCGCAGTTCGCGACCGAGCGCGAGGCTGCGCGGGTTGAAGCCGGGCGGCAGCGCGAGCGCACGCGCACGCACGGCGGCGGGCAGCTCGGCGTCGAAGCGCTCGGCGGCGGCCGACGTCATCCGCCAGCGCGTCAGGCTCGCCAGCGGGCGCATCGCGCGGGGGCTGAGGTCGCGCGTCAGCTCCATGCCCTGCGCCGCGGCCAGGGGCAGGTCGAGCGCGACCAGCTGGCGACGGTCGGTGGGTTCGACCTCGAGCTCGTAGCTCCAGCGCGTGGCCACGGGTTCCACGCGCGGCGCCGGCCAGCCTTCGAAGCCACCCGCCCGCGTCCAGGTGCGGCCGTCGAAGTCCGTAAGCACCGGGCCACGCCAGTAGAGCGCCTCGCGCGGGGGCGTGGGGCCGCTGAAGCGGGCGCGTGCGGCCACCGTGTCGTCGCTGAGCAGGTCCAGCCAGTCACCCGGGGCCATGCGGTCCGATAGGCCGGTCCGGCCCTGCACGCGCTCGGGCACGCCCCACAGCGGCGAGGGGACGCGCGGGAACAGCCAGAACACGGCCATGGCGAGGGGCAGGCCGAGGGCGACGAGGCGCAGCGATTGCCGCAGCGGCTCGGCCAGCCGCGTGGGCGCATCCATGCCGCCTTCGAACGCGGCCAGGCGCTGCAATGCGCCCAGCGCCAGCACGACCGCCGCCAGCCCCAGAGCCAGCGATACCGGCCCCTGGTCCAGCAGGAAGGTGGAGAACGGCGCGAACAGCGCGAAGCCCACCAGGCTTCGCGCATCGCGCAGGCTGGCGGTCTCCGCCGGCTTGAGCGCCAGCATCGCGCCCAGCAGCGCCGAGCCCGTGTCGCGGCCGAAGCGCAGGTCGAACTGCACGAACACGGCGGCGACCACCACGACCGCCGCCACCGTGCGGACCCACCACGGCAGGGGGCGACGCCACGACA
>JBMOOW010000063.1:0-9764 GCA_049323195.1 Pseudomonadota bacterium
GCCGGCCGGCGGGTGCAGCGCATAGCCGAGGGCGCTGCCCAGCCCGATCGCCACGCCGCAGGCCGAGGAGGTGCCGACCGCGCGCACCGGCGCCACCCCGCGCCAGACCAGCAGCGGCACCGTCATGCTGCCGCCGCCGATGCCGACGATCGCCGACACCGCGCCGATGCCCACGCCCGCCGCGGTCATGCCCGGGCCGCGCGGGACGATGCCCTCGCCCCGCTCGCGCGCCTTCGACAGCATCAGCTGCGCCGCCGCGACCAGGCAGTAGGCGGCTACCAGCCAGCGCAGCACGTCGTCGTCGATGCGCACCGCCGCCGCACTGCCGAGCCAGCCGCCGGCCAGCAGGCCCGGCACCATCCAGGCCACCGTCGGCCAGAGCACCGAGCCCCGGCGGGCATGCGCGCGTGCCGACGCCATCGCGGTGAACACGATGCTCGCCAGCGAACTCGCCAGCGCGGCATGCATGGCCATCTCCACCGGAACGCCCACCTGCGGCAGAAGCCAGGCCAGCGCGGCCACCAGCACCAGGCCGCCGCCCACGCCGAGCAGCCCGGCTAGCACGCCGGCGACGATGCCGAGAACGGGAAAGGCCAGCCATTCGACGGGCATCGGGAACTCCGCGGCAAAACGGCTAGCCTGCCTGCGCGCCGTCGTCGTTGCACGGCCCGCGTCACCACGGCGCGTTCAGATGCGCTGGCTATAGTCGGCCGATGCGCCCGTCCCTGCTGCTCGCCGCCGCCCTCGCCACGACCGCGCCCGCCTGCGCGCAGCTCGCGCCCTCGCCCGCGGCCCGGGCGATGCCGTCGCCGGTCGCGCCGGCAGCCGTGGCGCCCGCGCGTCGCGCGCCCGATGCGCGCCTGCCGCGCGTGCGCGAGGCGATTGCCGCGGCCGAACGCGGTGCCTTCGACGCGGCGGCCTACGCCGACCTCGCCCACCATCCGCTGTTTCCCTGGATCGAGTACGCCGACCTGCGCCGCCAGCTGGCGAGCCTGCCGCGCGAGCGCGCCGACGCCTTCCTGCAGCGCCATCGCAACGATGCGGTCGGCGCACGCTTCGCCCGCGAATGGATCGCCGAGGCCGCGCGCCGCCAGGACTGGCCGGCCGTGCTGGCCGCATGGCGGGCGGATATCGACGACACCGGCCTGCGCTGCGCACAGCTGGCCGCGCAGGCTGTCACGGGCCGCTTCACGCCGCAGTGGACGGCGGATGCGCAGGCACTCTGGCGCGGCGCCGGCGAATCGCTGCCCACCCAGTGCGACGCGGTGTTCGCCGCGCTCGATGCACGCGGCGCGCTGACTCCCGCGCTGCGCTGGGAGCGCCTGGAGAAGGCCGCGGAAGCCTGGCAGCCGGCCGTCATGCGCGCCTCTGCGCGCGGCCTGCCGGCGGACGAGGCAGCGCTGGCACAGGACTACGCCGCCTTCGTCGAGGCCGTGCACGACCGCGCGCTCGCCTGGCCGAAGACCGAGCGCAGCCGCCGCATCGCCATGCACGGGCTGGCGCGGCTGGCCAAGTCCATCCCCGGCAGTGCGCAGGTGCAGCTCGCGAAGTTCGGCCCGGCGCTTGGCTTCACCGAAGTCGAACGCGGCCGCGTGCTCTACCAGGCTGCGCTGCAGGCCGCCGGCCAGTTCGACGACGACGCCTGGCAGCACATCAGCGCGGTGCCCGAGTCGGCCTTCGACGAGCGCCTGCACGAATGGCGCGTGCGCATCGCGCTGGTGCGCGAGGACTGGCCCGCCGCGCTCGCCGCCATCCGCCGCATGGGCGAGAAGCAGCGTGCGGATTCGAAGTACGCCTATTTCGAAGGGCGCCTGGCCGAGAAGCTGGGCGATGCCGCCGGCGCGCGCCGTGCCTGGGCGGAGGCGGCGAAGAAGCCCGAGTTCCACGGCTTCCTGGCCGCGGACCGCATCGACGCGCCCTACGCGCTCTGCCCGTGGATTCCGGGCGACTCGGCCGCCGCGCGCGCGCCGGTCGAGAACGAGCCGGCCTTCGGCCGCGCCATGGGCCTGTACGCCATCGACCGCGTGGCCTGGGCCACGGCCGAGTGGAACGACGCGCTCGCGCGGCTGGGCGCGGCGCACCGGCCCATGGCGGTGAGGATCGCGCAGGAGCACGGCTGGCTGGACCGCGCGGTGTTCTCGCTGGGCAAGGACAACCCCGAGGAACTGCGCCTCTACACGCTTCGCTTCCCGCTGGACCACCAGGCGGTGATCCGCCGCGAAGCCGCGCGCAACCGGCTCGACCCCGCCTTCGTGGCCGCGGAGATCCGCGCCGAGAGCATCTTCAACCCCGTCGCACGCTCGAGCGCCAACGCGATCGGCCTGATGCAGGTGGTGCCGGCGACCGGCGCGGCGGTCGCACAGCGCATCGGGATTCCCTGGCACGGTGAGTCGACCCTGCTGGATCCCGAAGCCAACATCGCGATCGGCACCGCCTACCTGCGCCAGCTGTACGACGGCTTCGGCGAAGGCCGCAGCTACTACACCATCGCCGGCTACAACGCGGGCCCGGCCCCGCTGTCGCGCTGGAAGTCGCTGCGCGGCCATTTCGAGCCCGACGTGTTCATCGAGACCATCAGCTACCAGGAAACGCGCGACTACGTCGCGCGCGTGCTCGCCTTCAGCGTCATCTACGACTGGCGGCTCAACGGCGACGCCGCACGCATCTCCGATCGCATGGTCGGCACCACCGGTGGTCCCCGCAAGCGCTTCGCCTGCCCGCTGGCGGCCACGCCGGCCGCGCCGCCGCCGATCAAGCCCTCGCCCGCCGCGCGCCCTTCCCGGCGCCGCTGAAAGCTGCTGCACTTGCGTCCCCACCAACGGAGGCACGCGCCATGGGACTGCTCGACACGATGCTCGGCCATGCCGGCGAGAAGGACGTCGCCGACCTGCACGACGATCTCGACCCGCTGCTCGCCCCCGGCGAAGCCGTGCAGCGCGCCTTCGGCTTCGTGCGCGACCTCATGGTCTTCACCGACCGCCGGCTGCTGCTGGTCAACAAGCAGGGGCTCACTGGCAGCAAGGTCGAATACCTGAGCATTCCGTACCGCGCCATCGTCATGTACTCGCTGGAGACGGCCGGGCATTTCGACCTCGATGCCGAACTCAAGCTGTGGGTGTCCGGCCAGTCCGCCCCGCTCTCGTACGTGCTCGGCCGCAGCTCGGGTGCGACCGACATCGTCGGCATCCTCGCCCAGCACGTGCGCTGAGGCGATGCGCGTCTATCTCGTCGGCGGCGCCGTGCGCGATCCCCTGCTCGGCCTGCCGGCGGGCGACCGCGACTTCGTCGTCGTCGGCGCCACGCCGCAGGCGATGCTCGACGCCGGCTTCAGGGCGGTGGGGCGCGACTTCCCGGTCTTCCTGCATCCCGCGACCGGCGAGGAGTACGCGCTCGCGCGAACCGAGCGCAAGTCCGGGCGCGGCTACCGCGGCTTCGTGGTCGACGCCGATCCCTCGGTGACGCTGGAGGAGGACCTGGCGCGGCGCGACTTCACGATCAACGCGATCGCGCGCGAGGTGCGCGAGGACGGAAGCCTCGGCGATCCCGTCGACCCGCTCGGCGGCGTGCGCGACCTCGAGGCGCGCGTACTGCGGCACGTCGGCCCGGCCTTCGTCGAGGATCCGCTGCGCGTGCTGCGTGCCGCGCGCTTCATGGCGCGGCTGGCACCGATGGGCTTTGCGGTGGCGCCGGAGACGTTGGACCTGATGCGCGGGATGGCCGCGTCCGGCGAACTGGCCGAGCTCACGCCCGAGCGCGTCTGGCAGGAGTTGCGGCGCGCACTGGCCAGCGCCCGCCCGTCGGCCTTCCTGCGCACGCTGCGCGACTGCGGCGCGCTCGCGGCGGTGCTGCCGGAAGTCGATGCGCTTTATGGCGTGCCGCAGCGCGCCGAATACCACCCGGAAGTCGACACCGGCGTGCACGTCGAGATGGTCTGCGACATGGCCTCGCGCCTTGCGCCCGGCGACGACCTGATCGGCTTCGCCGCGCTGGTGCACGACCTCGGCAAGGCACGCACGCCCGAGCACGTGCTGCCCAGGCACATCGGCCACGAACAGGCCGGCGTACCGCCCGTGCGCGAGGTCTGCGATCGCCTGAAGGTGCCCACCGCACATCGCCAGCTCGCCGTGATGGCCTGCCGCGAGCACCTGAACGTGCACCGCTTCGCCGACCTGCGCGCCGGCACCGTGCACGATCTGCTGCAGCGCTGCGACGGTTTCCGAAGGCCCGAACGCATCGCGCAGCTCGCGCTGGTCTGCGAGGCCGACAAGCGCGGGCGCCTTGGCCTCGAGGACCAGCCCTATCCGGCGCGGGAAGCCCTGCTTCAGGCCCTGGAGGCGGCGCGCGCGGTACGCGTCGACATGCTCCCCGCAGGGCTCGAGGGCCCGGCGCTGGGCGAAGCCCTGCGCATGGCCCGCATCGACGCGATCGCCCGCGCGACCGGCAAGAAGCGATAGGACGCATCGACATCCGGCCATCCCGTCATGCTCGCGAACGCGGGCAGCCATGGACGTCGGCCTCTTCGACACACCCCAACCCACTTCCGGACGGAGCGGGCCATCAGCGCACAGGGAGCCCACGCCGTCGTTACCGTGAATGCGGTAACCGAGGCCTCTGCTTTGGCAGGCCGAAGCATCACGGCGTGTCGTGAGTGTCGAGTCGGCCTTACAGCGCGAGCCACGCCTCTACATCCGTAGCCCGGGTAAGCGAAGCGCACCCGGGGCCGACAAGTTATTACAGCGGGATCGGACACCCCTCCGCCCAACAGACGGCACCTTGTCACCCCGGGGCACAGCCTCCGGTCTTACCCGGGCTACGCACGCTCCAGACTGCAAGCCTCGCCCCGCCGCCATTCACCCATCCAGGGCTCGGCGCACGATCAGATCTGCCGACAGCCGAGGATTGATCCGCCCATCCCGCGACGAAACGGGTTGGCCGACACAGGAGGTTGCAAGGTTACCTTCACGACCTCGCCGTCGCGACCGATTTCAACGAACTTGCCCAGCTGGTCCTCATCGGTGAAGGTGTAGCCCTCCGACCGGTACACGTTGGCACTACCGAACCCATTTTCGACCCGTCCTGCATAGACATCACGCGTGCCGGTAAAAGTCGCGCCGAGTGTCGTCACCACGTAGTAGCGGCCGGGGCGCATTTGCGAGAACTGGAACTCACCGCGCTCGTTGGCCACGGCTTCCATGCGCACCTCGAAGAGGGCCGGGTTGGGCACCACACGCTCCTTGCCGGCGCGCGCCCTCTTTTCCAGCTTCAGCACCTGTTCCAAGTGCGGTGTCGCTGGATAGAGCAGCACGGTCGAGCCGCTTGCAAGCGCCATCGCGCCATTCCAATGACCGCAAGCCTGCCCACGAATGACGGAGCGCCCCGGCTGCAGAGCGGCCTTGGCGGCTACGGGGTCGAACGCCGTGGTTGGCGACAGGAGCCGGACGCTTTCCACTGGCCTGGGCATCGACGTGCGAGCACGCAACTGCTGCTGCTCGGCCGTCAACCGGGACCCGCCCGTACGGCGTGCGTTGAATTCCGCCGCGAGGTCGCATAACCGCGCGCGTTCCGCGACCGCATCGGCCTTCAGCCCGGGTGCCACGATCGTGGTGAGGGAAACAGTGGACGCGCGCGGGTTAACCGTAATCGCGACGGGATGGGCCGATGACGGATGACCGACACCGAGGGTGGGCGTCGGCCCGGAATAGCTGGGTGGACTTACCACCACGTATCCCATCCCGGTGGCGGCAGCCTTGAAACCGTCGAGCACGTCGCGCGCGTCCGTTTCCGAGTAGGCGATTGTCGTCGTATTGAAGGTCGCACCATCTGGCGCCTTCAGTTCTTGGAATGCGTCCTCGCACGGCGCTGCGGCTTGGGCGTGCTGAGTCGCAGCGAGTACAACGATCGCGACAAAAAGGTGAGCGCGACAACGCTTGAGACTGCTCTTCATGAGGCACCGATCCTTCCTTGTATTTGTTTCCGTACGATAGGTGACGAGGTAATCCTGGCCGTCACGTAGGCGACGATTCTGCCATAGCATGGGCTGCGTTTGCGACGCATGTTCAGCGTGCAGCGCCGTTGGCTATTGCCCGCGCAGGTCGGCACCCGCCCCAGCCCGGCCCTGTTTCAACGGGCATGCACCGGCCGGTGCGCACGCACCGCCATGACCACGCCCAGGCCCGCCAGCAGCGACACCGCCGACGTGCCGCCGTAGCTCAGCAGCGGCATGGGCACGCCGACCACCGGCAGCAGGCCGGCGATCATCCCGCCGTTGACCACGACGTAGATGAAGAAGGCCAGCCCCAGCGCGCCGGCGAGCAGGCGCGAATAGCCGTCCCGGGCCTCGCTGGCGATCCACAGGCAGCGCCCGATCACGAAGAGGTAGAGGGCGAGGACGATGACCACGCCGACCCAGCCGAACTCCTCGGCGAGCACGGCGAAGATGAAGTCGGTGGTGTGCTCGGGCAGATAGTTGAGGTGCGACTGCGAACCCTGGAGCCAGCCCTTGCCGGTGAAGCCGCCGCCGCCGATGGCGATCTTGCTCTGGATGATGTTCCAGCCCTCGCCCAGCGGGTCGCGCTCGGGATCGAGGAAGGTCAGCACGCGCGCCTTCTGGTAGGGACGCAGCAGGAACATCCAGGCCACCGGTGCGATCGCCGCCACCGCGCCTGCCGCCGCGGCGAACCACCACCACGACAGCCCGGCCAGGTACAGCGCGAACGCGCCGCTCAATGCGACCAGCATGGCGGTGCCGAAGTCGGGCTGCTTGAGGATGAGCAGCGTCGGCACACCGATGATGACGCCCGCGATGAGCACGACCGGGAGGCGCGGGGGCAGCGGGCTGCGGTTGAGGTACCAGGCCACCATCATCGGCAGCGAGAGCTTGAGCAGCTCGGCGGGCTGGAAATAGAAGACGCCCAGGTCGATCCAGTGGTTGCCGTGCTTGCCGGCACCGATGAACAGCACCGCCACCAGCGGCACCAGGGACGCGGCATAGACGTAGGGCGTCCAGTTGCGCAGCTGCGTGGGTGGCATGCGCGAGAGCGCCCACATCGCGGCCAGCCCGACGCCGTAGCGCGCGGCCTGTGCGATGGCCATCGACGTCGATTCGTCCGACGCGCTGTAGAGCACCGCGACGCCGATCACCATGAGCGCGCCGAGCGCCGCCAGCAGCGGCAGGTCGAGCGTGCGCGTGAAGCGCAGCAGCATGTCCAGCAGCCAGCGCAGCAGCACGTTCATGGCCGGGGCTCCGGGCTGGCGGGCTGCGGCGGCGCCGCGGGCAGGGGCGGCGATGCCGCCTGCGACTGCGTTTCGCCGGTCACCGGCGCGGGTGGCCGCGTGGCAGGCGCGGCCGCATCGCGCGGCGATGCATCGCCGGCGGCCGGCGCCGCGCCGGCTCCGACGGGCAGCGCCCCCGCCCCGGGCACCGGCGTCGGCAGCGGCTTGCCCTCCTCGTCCATCCCGGGCAGCGGCCATTCCAGCGAGGCCCCGCCCTGCGGCGAGCGCATCACGCCTTCCTCGGGCTCGGGCATCCGGCCCAGCAGCCAGGCGTCGAAGACCTTGCGGGCGATGGGCGCGGCCGTGCTGCCGCCGTAACCGCCGTGCTCCACGGACACCGCGATGGCGATGCGCGGGTCGTCGGCCGGCGCATAGCCCACGAACAGCGCCTGGTGGCGCAGGTGGTAGGGCAGCGAACGCGGATCCATCGAGCGGCCGCCCTTGCGGCTGACCTTCTGCGCCGTGCCCGTCTTGCCCGCCATGATGTACGGCGCGCCGCGCGCCATCATGGTCGCCGTGCCGCCGCCGTGGATGGTGGCGATCATGCCTTCCTGCACCGCGCGCAGGTGCTGCGCGTTGTCGGTGATGCGCGGGCCGCGCGCATGCGCCAGCGGCACCCAGCGCGCGTTGTAGCCGTCGCGCCGCGCGGCGACCAGGCGCAGCGGATGCAGCTCGCCGCCGTTGGCGATCGCGGCGGTGCCGCGCGCGAGCTGCAGCACGGTGGCGATCCAGTAGCCCTGCCCGATGCCGGCGATCACCGTCTCGCCGGCATACCAGCGCTCCTTGCTGCGCTCGGCCTTCCACTGCGGCGAGGGCACCACGCCGGCGTTCTCGCCCAGCAGGTCGATGCCGGTCTTCGAACCGAAGCCGTAGCGCCGCATGTACTCGGCGAAGCGGTCGATGCCCATCTCGTAGGCGAGCTTGTAGTAGTAGTAGTTGACCGACTCGGAGATCGACTTGCGCAGGTCGGTCCAGCCCGCACCGCCGTGCGCGTCGCGGTAGCCGCGGCGCTGGCCCGGGATGTGGAACTCGCCCGTGGAGAACACCGCGGATTCCGGCGTGCGCAGGCCGCTGTCCACGCCTGCCAGCGCCACCAGCGGCTTGATGGTCGAGCCCGGCGGCCCGCCGCCCAGCACCGGGCGGTTGAACAGCGGGCGCGAGGGGTTCTTCGTCAGCGCCTTGTAGTGCTTCGACGAGATGCCGTTGACGAACAGGTTCGCGTCGAAGCTCGGCAGGCTCACCATCGCCAGCACCTCGCCGGTGCGCGGGTCGATCGCGATGCCCGCGCCGTCCTTGTCGCCGAAGGCCGTCACCATCGCCTGCTGCAGGTCGATGTCGATGGAAAGCCGCAGGTCCGTGCCGGGCCGGGCGGGCACGCGGCCGACGATGCCGAGCGCGCGGCCGTCGACGTTCGTTTCCACCTTCTCGTAGCCGACGTCGCCGCGCAGCAGTTCCTCGTACGCGCGTTCCAGCCCGGTCTTGCCGACGTGCGTGAGCGCTTCGAAGCCCTCGCCCATCTTCTTCCTGTCGGCCTCGTCGATGCGGCCGACGTAGCCGACCACGTGCGCGGTCAGCTCGCCGTAGGGGTAGCGGCGGTTGAGGTAGGAGACCAGCTCGATGCCCGGGTAGCGCCAGCGGTCGACGGCGAAGCGCGCGGCCTCCTCCTCGGTGACGCGCAGCTTAAGCGTGACCGGCTTGAAGCCGCGCGAAGCCCGGCGCGCGTCGTGGAAGCGTTCGACGTCCTCGGGCTCGAGCTGCACGATGCGCGAGAGCTGGGGCAGCCACTTCTCCGGATCGCCCGCCTCGCTGGGCGTCACGTCGAGCCGGTAGGCGGGGACGTTGTCGGCCAGCACGCGCCCCTTGCGATCGAGGATGAGCCCGCGCCCCGGCACGACCGGCTTGAGCTTGATCCGGTTCTCTTCCGAGCGCGTGACGAACTCGTCGTGCTGGATCACCTGCAGGCGGAAGTACCACAGCGCCAGCACCGCGAGCATCGTCAGCACGCCGACGAAGGCGATGCCGGCACGCGCGCGGAACTGCGCGGCCTCCGCATGGGGATTCTTCAGCACTCGCGAGCGGCGCGGTCCCATGCCCGGCTCCGCGTCAACGCCGCCACCGCCCGACGCGCAGCGCATCGAGCAGTACGTAGACCACCGGCCACAGCAGCATGCCGACCACCGGGGCCATCCAGAAACTCCCGGGCAGGGTCGGCTCGCCCAGCGCCAGGTGCAGGCCGGCGCTGACGATGCGGTCGTTGACCAGCAGCGCTCCCAGCGTGAGCGCCTGCTGGTAGATCGGGAAGAAGCGCAGGCGCGCGCGGAAGCGCTGCACGATGAAGGCCAGGATCACCAGCCGCAGTGCCTGCTCGCCCAGCAGGCTGCCGTAGGCGAGGTCGGCCACCAGCCCGAGCAGGAAGGCGAAGCCCAGGCCGACGCGGTCGGGGTCCTCGATCAGCCAGTAGGCCAGCACCAGCGCGAGCCAGTACGGGCGCA
>JBMOOW010000064.1:0-9737 GCA_049323195.1 Pseudomonadota bacterium
AGGCCTGGTGGCGCTGCGCCGCCGCGCGCTGCACGGGGCGCTGCTGCACGCGCGGGCCGCCTGGCGGGAGGCGGTGGACGCGGCCCCGCGCGCCGCTGCATGGGCCGTGCTCGCGGCGGGCCTGGCCTCGACGGGCGCCTGGCTGCCGACCATGCAGTACGACGACCTCGCCTACCACCTGGGGCTGCCCTGGCAGCTCGTCGAGCACGGGCGCTATGCGCTGGATCCAACCCACCAGGCATGGGCGCTGGCCCCCTGGGCCGGCGACGTGGTGCATGCGATCGCGCAGGTGGTCGCGCGTGCCGAGGCACGCGGGCCGGTGAACCTGGCCTGGCTGCTCGTGCTGTGCGCGGCTGCATGGCGGCTGGCCGGCCAGCACGGCGCGACGCCGGTGTTCCGCTGGGCGGCCCTGGCGGCCGTCGCCACCCTCCCGACGTTCGCCACCCTGTTGGGTGGAATGCAGACCGAGCTCGCCGCGGCTGCCGTCCTGATCCTGCTGGCCTGCCTGGTATCCGAACGCGACGTACCGCCACGCGGCGTGCTGGTCTTCGGCGTGCTGGCCGGCTTTCTCGCGGGACTCAAACTCGCCCACCCGGCCAGCGCGCTCGGGCTGGCGGCCCTCGCCGCCTGGCGCTGGCGCGCGCAGCTGCGGGCGCATCCGGCCGGCCTGCTCGCCGCCATCGGGCTCGCGGTCGCCGTGGGCGGATCGAGCTATGCCTACGCCTGGACGGTGGCGGGCAATCCTGTCCTGCCGCTACTCAACGACGTGTTCCGATCCCCCGCATTCCCGGCGATCGGCTTCCACGATGCGCGCTGGACCACGGATGCACCGCTGGCGCTGCCCTGGCGGCTGACCTTCGCCACGTCCGCACACGTCGAGGGCTGGAACGGGGGCTTCGGCTTCGCGCTGCCCCTGCTGGCAGGCGCGACGCTCCTCGCGCTGATACGCCGACGCACGCGCTGGATGACGGTCGCGGCGCTGGTGGCGATCGCCGTGCCGCTCGCCATCCTCCCGTACGCGCGCTACGCCGTTCCGGGACTTGCCCTGCTCGTCCCCCCTGCGGTGGCGGCGCTGCAGGTCGCGTTGCCACGCCGCGCCGCGCTCGGGGTTCTCGCCGCCCTTGTGGTGGTCGACCTCGCCTACGCCGCGAATTCGGGCTGGATGCTGCGCACCGGCGGCGTGCGGCGCAGCCTCGCCGCGTTGGGGCGGGACGCGCCGCTCTTCGAACGCTACGTGCCCGAGCGGCTCGTCTACCAGCAGCTGCGCAGGCGGCATCCCGGCGAGGCGGTGCTCGACTTCACCGGTGCGACGCATGCGGAACTGGCCGGCGCAGGGCGCACCGCCGACTGGTACGCGCCGCGACTGCACGCGGCCGCGCGCGCGGCCGATCTCGATACGGGCGGCACGGCATGGGCGCGCGTGATCCGGGACGAAGGCGTGCGCCACATCGTTCTCCGGCGGTCGACGCTGGCCCCCGCGCGGGCCGCGGCGCTCGAGCGCTTGGGCGCTGACCGGGTGGTAACGGTCGCTGACGTAGAGTGGTGGGCGTTGCCGCCCAGGATGACCCGATGAGCCTGACCCGCCAAGGCCGCCACTATCTCGCCATCGGGCTGCTGCAGTGGCTGCTCGACTGGGCCGTGATGGTGGCGCTCAGCAATGCCGGCCTGGCGGTCGAGACGGCCAACCTGGCCGGACGCGTCACGGGCGCGACGCTGGGCTTCTGGCTCAACGGCCGCATCACCTTCGCCGGCGACGACACGGGCATCGGCCACCGCCAGCTCGCGCGCTTCGGGCTTCTGTGGATCGGCACGACCATCGCCAGCACCTGGATGCTCGCCAGCATCGACGACGCGGTCGGCCTGCAGTGGGCGTGGCTGGCCAAGCCCGCGGTCGAGCTGATGCTCGGCCTGGTGGGATTCGCGCTGTCCCGCCACTGGATCTACCGCCGCTGACGCGGCGCCGGCGGGCGCCGCGAAAGAGAAACGCCGGCACGGGGCCGGCGTCTTCGCTGCGACCGGGGCGATCGCTCAGTGCTTGAGGTTCTTGCGCAGGCGCTCGAGCGCCGACAGCTGCGCGATCGACATCGCCAGCTGGGCCTGCGCCTCCTCCAGCGACATCTTCGGGTCCTTCTGCGCGAGGATGCGCTCGGCCTCGGCCTTGGCCGCACGCACCGCGGCCTCGTCGATGTCCTCGGCGCGGATGGCCGTGTCCGCCAGCACCGTCACCACGCTCGGCTGCACCTCGAGGATGCCGCCGGAGATGGCGAAGTCCAGGCGCTCGCCGCCCGGCAGGGTCACCACGACCTTGCCCGGCTTGAGCCGCGTGATCAGCGGGGCATGCTTGGGCGCGATGCCGAGCTCGCCCAGCTCGCCGGTCGCGACGACCAGCTCGGCGTCGCCGCTGTAGATCTCCTGCTCGGCGCTTACGATGTCGCAACGGATGGTGGATGCCATAGATGAACGCTCTTCTACCTTGTCCCCCTCTCCCGCCTGCGGGAGAGGGAAGGGGTGAGGGCAAGAGCGCGCGACGCCCTCACCCTAACCCTCTCCCGCAGGCGGGAGAGGGAACGACAATCAGCCGCCGATCTTCTTGGCCTTCTCGAAGGCTTCCTCGATGCCGCCGACCATGTAGAACGCCTGCTCCGGCAGGTGGTCGCACTCGCCGTCGACGATCATCTTGAAGCCGCGGATGGTGTCCTTGAGCGCGACGTACTTGCCCGGCGAGCCGGTGAAGACTTCGGCCACGTGGAAGGGCTGCGAGAAGAAGCGCTCGATCTTGCGCGCGCGCGAGACGGCCTGCTTGTCTTCTTCCGACAGCTCGTCCATGCCGAGGATCGCGATGATGTCCTTGAGCTCCTTGTACTTCTGGAGCGTGGCCTGCACGCGACGGGCGACGTCGTAGTGCTCGGCGCCGATGACGTTCGGGTCGAGCTGGCGCGAGGTCGAGTCGAGCGGGTCGACCGCCGGGTAGATGCCCAGCGAGGCGATGTTACGGCTGAGAACGACGGTGGCGTCGAGGTGGGCGAACGTGGTCGCCGGCGACGGGTCGGTCAGGTCGTCCGCGGGCACGTACACGGCCTGGATCGAGGTGATCGAGCCGGTCTTGGTCGAGGTGATGCGCTCCTGCAGCACGCCCATTTCCTCGGCCAGCGTCGGCTGGTAACCCACCGCCGACGGCATGCGGCCCAGCAGCGCCGACACTTCGGTACCGGCCAGCGTGTAGCGGTAGATGTTGTCGACGAACAGCAGCACGTCGCGGCCCTTGCCGGTGGCCGGGTCCCTGTCGTCGCGGAAGTACTCGGCCATCGTCAGGCCGGTGAGCGCGACGCGCAGGCGGTTGCCCGGCGGCTCGTTCATCTGGCCGTACACCATCGCGACCTTGTCGAGGACGTTGGAGTCCTTCATCTCGTGGTAGAAGTCGTTGCCCTCGCGGGTACGCTCGCCCACGCCGGCGAACACGGACAGACCCGAGTGCGCCTTCGCGATGTTGTTGATGAGCTCCATCATGTTGACGGTCTTGCCCACGCCGGCGCCGCCGAACAGGCCGACCTTGCCGCCCTTGGCGAACGGGCACATCAGGTCGATGACCTTGATGCCGGTCTCGAGCAGGTCGGTCGCCGAGGACTGGTCCTCGTAGGACGGGGCCTGGCGGTGGATTTCCCAGAAATCCGTGGCCTGCACCGGGCCGGCCTCGTCGATCGGCGTGCCGAGCACGTCCATGATGCGGCCGAGCGTGCCGGTGCCCACCGGCACCGCGATGGCGCGGCCGGTGTTGGTGGCGACGAGGCCGCGCTTCAGGCCGTCGGTCGAACCGAGCGCGATCGTGCGCACGACGCCGTCGCCCAGCTGCTGCTGGACTTCCAGCGTGATCGCCGTGCCCTCGATCTTGAGCGCGTCGTAGACCTTCGGCACCGCGTTGCGCGGGAACTCGACGTCGACGACCGCGCCGATGATCTGGACGACGGTGCCCGTGGTGCTGGGAGAGACCTGAGCGTTCATGGGTGTTTCCTTGGTAAGTCGATTCGATGGAGGCGAGCGCGGGCAACGCGCTCAGCGGTGATCAGACTGCGGCGGCGCCGCCGACGATCTCCGAGATTTCCTGGGTGATCGCGGCCTGGCGGGCCTTGTTGTAGATGAGGTTGAGCGTGCCGATCAGCTTGGTCGCGTTGTCGCTCGCCGCCTTCATCGCCACCATGCGCGCGGCGTGCTCGGAGGCCACGTTCTCGAGCACGGCCTGGTAGACCAGCACTTCGATGTAGCGCTGCAGCACGTGGTCGAGGACCGTCGGCGCGTCCGGCTCGTAGATGTAGTCCCAGTCGTGCGGGGCGACCTTCGTCGACGCCGGCGGCAGCGGCAGCAGCTGGTCGAACGTGGCCTGCTGCGACATCGTGTTGACGAAGTGGTTGTAGCAGACGAAGACGCGGTCGACCTGGCCGGCCTGGTACGCGTCCAGCACCACCTTGATCACGCCGATGAGCTGCTCGAGCTTGGGCACGTCGCCCAGGTGCGTGACCGAGGCGGTCATGTTCACCTTCAGCCGGCGGAAGAACACCGAGGCCTTCTGGCCGATCGTGACGACGTCGACCTCGACGCCCTGCTCCTGCCAGCGGCGGAACTCGCCGACCAGCTTGCGGAACATGTTGTTGTTGAGGCCGCCGGCCAGGCCGCGGTCGCTCGACACGATCACGTAGGCGACGCGCTTCACGTCGGAGCGCTCGACCATGTACGGATGGCGGTAGTCGCCGCTCGCCTGCGCGAGGTGGCCGATCACCTGCTTCATCACCCGCGCGTAGGGGCGCGAGGTCTTCATGCGGTCCTGCGCCTTGCGGATCTTCGAGGCGGAGACCATCTCCAGCGCGCGCGTCACCTTGCGGGTGTTCTGCACGCTCTTGATCTTCGATTTGATTTCGCGTCCGCCTGCCATCTTCTTCTGCTCGCTCCGCTCGCGGGATTCGGGACACGGGATTCGGGATTCGCAGAAGCGAAGCCCTGCCCGACCGCGATGAACCGCTGTGACGAATCCCTAATCCCGAATGACGAATCCCGCCGGGTCCTTACCAGGACCCGGTCTGCTTGAACTCGGCGATCACCTGCTTGAAGGTGCCCTCGATCGAGTCGTCCCACGCTCCGGTCTGGTTGATGCGCGTGGCCAGCTCGCCCTGCGTGTTGACGAAGTGGGCGTGCAGGCCCGCCTCGAAGGCGCCGATCTTGTTGACCGGCACGTCGTCGAGGTAGCCCTCGTTCACCGCGTAGATCGAGAGAGCCTGCAGCGCGATCGGCAGCGGGGAGTACTGCTTCTGCTTCATCAGCTCGGTGACGCGCTGGCCGCGCTCGAGCTGCTTGCGGGTCGCCTCGTCGAGGTCGGAGGCGAACTGCGCGAACGCCGCCAGCTCGCGGTACTGCGCCAGCGAGATGCGGATGCCGCCCGAGAGCTTCTTGATGATCTTGGTCTGCGCGGCGCCACCGACGCGGGAGACCGAGATACCGGCGTTCACGGCCGGGCGGATGCCCGCGTTGAACAGGTCGGTCTCAAGGAAGATCTGGCCGTCGGTGATGGAGATGACGTTCGTCGGGACGAACGCGGACACGTCGCCCGCCTGCGTCTCGATGATCGGCAGCGCGGTCAGGCTGCCCGTCTGGCCCTTCACTTCGCCGCCGGTGAACTTCTCGACGTACTCCTCCGACACGCGCGCCGCGCGCTCGAGCAGGCGCGAGTGCAGGTAGAAGACGTCGCCCGGGTAGGCTTCGCGGCCCGGCGGACGGCGCAGCAGCAGCGAGATCTGGCGGTAGGCGACGGCGTGCTTGGACAGGTCGTCGTAGATGATCAGCGCGTCCTGGCCACGGTCGAGGAAGTACTCGCCCATGGTGCAGCCGGCGTAGGCGGCGATGTACTGCATCGCGGCCGACTCCGAGGCCGTCGCGGCGACCACGATCGTGTGGTCGAGCGCGCCATGCTCTTCCAGGCGGCGGACCACGTTCGCGACCGTCGAGTTCTTCTGGCCGATCGCGACGTAGATGCACTTAATGCCCGTGCCCTTCTGCGCGATGATCGTGTCGACGGCCATCGCGGTCTTGCCGGTCTGACGGTCGCCGATGATCAGCTCGCGCTGGCCGCGGCCGATCGGGATCATCGAGTCGACCGACTTGTAGCCGGTCTGCACCGGCTGGTCGACCGACTTGCGCCAGATCACGCCCGGCGCGACGCGCTCGACCGGCGCCGACATCGTGGCGCCCAGCGGACCCTTGCCGTCGATCGGCTCGCCGAGCGCGTTGACCACGCGGCCCAGCAGCTGCGGGCCGATCGGCACCTCGAGGATGCGGCCGGTGGTCTTGGCCACGGCGCCCTCGCGCAGGTGCTCGTAGTCACCCAGGACCACGGCGCCGACGGAGTCGCGCTCGAGGTTCAGCGCGAGCGCGTAGGTGTTGCCCGGCAGCTCGATCATCTCGCCCTGCATCACGTCGGCCAGGCCGAAGATGCGGACGATGCCGTCGGACACGGAGGTCACGGTGCCCTCGTTGCGGGCTTCGGCGGCCAGACCGACCTGCTCGATGCGGGTCTTGATCAGTTCGCTGATTTCGGACGGGTTGAGCGTGTTCTGCATGGGAGCTTCCCTGGTTCCGGGCCGGGGCCCGGGAGTAGATGAATTCGTGGCTTAGGCGGCCAGCGCCGACTGCAGGCGCTCGAGCTTGCCGCGCACGCTGCCGTCGATGACGACGTCGCCGGCGTCGATGACCGCGCCGCCGATGAGCGAGGCGTCGATCGCGGTCTCCAGCTCGACCTCGCGGCCGAAGCGGCGGCGCAGGCCGTCGCGGATGGCGGCGAGGTCGGCGTCGCCCAGCTGCGCGGCGGAGGTCACGCGCGCCTTGACGACGCGCTCGGCATCCGCACGCAGCTGCTCGAACAGGCCGGCGATTTCCGGCAGCAGTTCGAGGCGACGGTTGTCGGCCAGCATGCGGAAGAAGCGCGCGACCGCGGTGTCGGCGCCTTCGACCGACAGCAGCTGTGCCGCCTTGTCCGCCGACAGCTGCGGATGCTTCAGCACCGCCTGCGCCTGCGGATCGGCGGCCACGCGGGCCGCGAAGGCCAGCGCATCCGACCACGCTTGGAGGCGGCCTTCGTCGCGCGCGGCGTTGAACGCGGCGCGGGCGTAGGGACGGGCGAGGGTCAGGGCCTGGCTCATCGAAGCGTCTCCGTCAGAGCTGGGTGGCCAGCTCGTCGAGCAGCGCACGGTGCGCGGCCGGATCGATCTCGCGGCGCAGCACCTTCTCGGCACCGGCGACGGCGAGCGTGGCGACCTGCGCGCGCAGCTCCTCGCGGGCGCGGTTGCTGGCCGAGGCGATCTCCGCCTGGGCGAGCTCCTTCTGGCGGTTGGCCGCGGCCACCGCCTCGGAATGCGCCTGCTCGACGATCTGGTTGGCGCGCTGGTGCGCCTGCTCGATGATCTCGTTGGCCTTCAGGCGCGCCTCGCGTACCACGGCGTCCGCGCTGGCCTGGGCCTGCTCGAGCGCCTTCTGGCTGTTGTCGGCCGCGGCGAGGCCTTCGGCGATCTTGCGCTGGCGCTCTTCGATGGCCGCGTTCAACGGCGGCCAGATGAACTTCATGGTGACCCAGATCAGCACCGCGAAGGTGAGCATCTGGCCAAAGAAGGTCATGTTGATATTCATGACGACTCCGGTGATCGCGGATCGGGCGATGACGCCCGGTCAGCCGCCCGCGGTCGCGGGCGGCTTTGGAACGGACTGCGGTGCGATCAGGCGCCGGCGGCGTTCTGCAGCGCGGCGAGCAGAGGGTTGCCGAACGCGAACAGCAGGCCGACGGCGAGCGCGATGATGAACGCCGCGTCGATCAGGCCGGCGAGCAGGAACATGCGGCCCTGCAGCATCGGGACCAGCTCCGGCTGGCGGGCGGCCGACTCGAGGAACTTGGAGCCCATCAGCGCGATGCCGAGGCAGGCGCCGATCGCGCCCAGGCCGACCATCATGCCGATCGCGATCGCGGTCAGGCCCTGCACGCTGGCGATGAATTCCATGGTGTTTCTCCTACGGGATTTAGTGATTGACGAAGGGTGAAGCGGAAGGGTGGAGCGGCACCGCGACAGCGGAATCCGGTCAGTGACTCTCGTACGCGCCGGCGATGTAGACGACGGTGAGGATCATGAAGATGAAGGCCTGCAGCAGCACGATCAGGATGTGGAAGATCGCCCAGGCCGCATTGAAGATCACGCCCGGCACGAACATCAGCAGGCTGCCGCCCAGCAGGCCGGCGATGAGCATGAAGACCAGCTCGCCGCCGTACATGTTGCCGAACAGTCGCATCGCCAGCGAAACCGGCTTGACCGCATATTCGATGAGGTTGAGCAGCAGGTTCGCCGGCGCCAGCGCGATCTTCGCGGCGCCGTGCGCATGGAACGGGCCGGTGAGCAGCTCCTTGCCGAAGCCGCCGATGCCCTTCGCCTTCATCGAGTGGTAGAGGATGATGAAGAACACCGGCACCGACAGGCCGAACGTGGTGTTGAGGTCGGCGGTCGGGACCCAGCGGAAATAGGTGTGGTGCGCGACCTCGGCGCCGGCGGTCGTCTTGACGACCCAGCCCGGCAGGTCGAGCGGCAGCAGGTCCATCGCGTTCATCAGCACGACCCACACGAAGATCGTGAGCGCGAGCGGCGTGATGGAGCGACGGTCGCCGTGGAAGGTGTCCTTCACCTGGCCGTCGATGAACTCGAGGATCAGCTCGACGAAGGCCTGGCCCTTCGACGGCACGCCGGCGGTCGCGCGACGCGCGGCCCAGCCGAACCAGGCGATGAAGATCAGGCCGAGCACGAGCGACACGACCCACGTGTCGATGTGGAAGCCGCCGCCGCCCAGCTGGATCGTGTTCTGGGTCAGGTGGTGCTGGATGTACTCGTTCAGGCCGCCGCCGGAACCGGTCTGCTCGCTCACTGAGAACACCTATCGCTTCAGAAGTTGGGCCGGAACGGCCGCCACTGTCGCCACGAGCACCCCGACCAGCAACGGCAGCGGGGGCAGGCGCCAGACGGCGAGGCCCAGAACAAGAACGACGGCGACCGTGGCCCATTTGGCCGCCATCCCCAACAGGAGCCGCGCCATCGCGACGCCGGCCGGGCGAATGCCGCCGCCGAGCGCGATGAGCATGGAAACCAGCGCCGCGAGCACCGCCGCACCACCCCCGGTGGCCGCCGCGAGCGCATCGCGCACGCCGAGGGCCAGGAAGGCGAACGAGGCCAGCACGGTGGCGCCGGCTTGCCAGACGACCGCGCGCGACGCCAGCCGGCGGCCTGCGAACAGTGGATCGTGCACGCGGGTTCCCGTCGGTCTGGTGGCCGGCGCGAAAGCGCCCTGTGGAGCCGGAGAAGTATAGAACGCGTGAGAAGACCGGGCAACCGGCGGAAGCCATGCCCGGCGGTGGCGCCGGGTTCGCGAAACCGCCCGGGCCGGCTTGCGACCGTTCGTCAGCGCCGACGCGCGCGATGGAACCGTTTCGCCGGCGCGCGGTCCGATCCCTTGCCCGCCAGCCCCAACGCCCCTCCTCGTCGACGGTCGCGCCGCCCGGGCACTCCCCGAAAGCCCCGGTTCCGGCCGGGGCTTTCCCTTGGCTCTGTTCGCGTTAGTTGAGGATGGGCTCACGCGGAGATGGCCAAAGCCAGCAGGGATGCGGCGCTGGCGCCGGATCGGGCATTCCGGTCGAGCGCCCGGAACCAGCCCAGGTAGTTCGGCAG
>JBMOOW010000065.1:0-9708 GCA_049323195.1 Pseudomonadota bacterium
GGGCAGCAGGCCCTCGATGCGGGCCCACTGGGCGTGGCTGAGCTCGTAACGGCTGGGGCGTGGGGTTTGACTGGCCATGTCGGCCAGTCTCTCCGGGTATACCTGAATGTCGATTCGACCTAGCGCCCGACCACGCGCAGCACGCGCCGGCTGGCGCGCATGTGGCCGACGAAGAACGTCAGCACCGTGAGGATGACGAACAGGCGCAGCGGCGCGATGTAGCGTACGCGGTGGCCGGCGAGGTCGTTGCAGGCCACGCGGCCGGGCACGACGGGATCGCGCAGGGTGCGGAAGACGCGGCCGTCCAGATGCCAGAACGATTCGAAGACCTCCTCGACCGCATGCCCGAAGTGACGCAGCGGATGGGCCGTGCTGGCCGCAGGCGTGGCGGTAGGGGCCCTGCAGCGTGGTTGCGCAGTTCTCGCAGGGCGGCTGGCAACTCGGCGTGCATCGCGTCCCCTTCGCGTCTGGCGCGCGCATTGCGCCACGCGCGGGGCGCCGGCGTGAACCGGTGCCTGCACCGGCCGCTAAGATGGCCCGCCGCGCCGGCCGTCCCCTGTGTCCGCACCCCGCCTCGCCGCCGAGATCCGCAGGAGCGCCGCGCTGGCCGCGCCGCTGGTGGCCGGCCATGTCTCGAGCGGGCTGATCAGCTTCGTCGACAACGCGATCGCCGGGCGCCACGGCACCGCCACGCTCGCGGCGGTCGCGGTGGGCACCGCGCTGTTCTGGCTGCCGTTGATGGTGCCGATGGGGACGCTGATGGCCGTGCCGCCGTCGGTCTCGCAGCTCGACGGCGCCGGCCGCCGTGGCGAGATCGGCCCGCTGTTCCGGCAGGCCCTGTGGCTGGCGGCCGCGCTGGGCCTGCTGATGTTCCTGTTCCTCACGCTGGCCCCGCTGGCGCTTGCGCCCATGGGCATCGCGCCGGGCATCGTGCCGGGGGCGACGGACTTCCTGCATGGCATCCGCTGGGGCGTGCCCGCGCTCACCTTCTACTTCTGCATGCGCTACCTGGCCGAAGGGCTGCACTGGACCCTGCCGACCATGTTGCTGGGGGCGCTCGGGCTGGTGGTGCTGGTGCCGGTGGGCTATGCGCTGACCTTCGGCGCGCTCGGGCTGCCGGAGATGGGCGCGGCGGGGCTGGGCCTGGCGTCGTCGATCATGCTCTGGATGCAGGCGATCACCTTCGCCTTCGTGCTCCAGCGCGCGCCGCGCATGCGCGACCTGCAGCTGTTCTCGCGCTTCGACCCACCGCGCTGGGCCGACATCCGCGGCCTGCTCGGCACCGGCCTGCCCATCGGCGTGACGATCCTGATGGAAGGCAGCCTGTTCATCGTCACCGCGCTGCTCATCGGCAGGCTGGGCGAGGTGCCGGCGGCCGCGCACCAGATCGCGATCAACGTGGCCAGCCTCTGCTTCATGGTGCCCATGGGCGTGGCCGAGGCCACGACCGTGCGCGTGGGGCATGCGCTCGGGCGTTCCGACGTCGCCGGCGTGCGCCGCGCCGCGCTGGCGGGCTACGCCATCGTGCTGGGCACGCAGCTGCTGTCGGCCGTGGTGCTGCTGGCGGGGAACGAGGCCGTCGTCTCGCTGTACACGCAGGACGCGGCGGTCGCCGCGCTGGCCGCGTCGCTGCTGCTGCTGGCGGCGGCCTTCCAGTTCCCCGACGGCATCCAGGTGCTGTCCGCCGGCGCGCTGCGGGGGCTCAGGGACACGCGCGTGCCCATGGGCCTGGCGGCCTTCGCCTACTGGGGCATCGGCATGCCCCTGGGCGCGACCCTGGGCCTGGGGCTGGCCGGCAACGCCGCCTGGGGGCCGCGCGGGATGTGGATCGGCCTGATCGCCGGGCTGTCGGTGGCGGCGCTGCTGCTGGGCAGCCGTTTCGCGCGGTCCAGCGCGCCTGAACGCCTGGCCGGCCGGATGGCCCGGTGACGCACGACACATGCCATACCGGCGGCTGCCCCGCTACCCTGTCATGGCAATCGACCGAGATCCCTCCGAAATGAACCAGACCCGCCGCGGCCCCGTCGCGAGCTTCTTCGTCGGCCTGTGGGACGTGATGAACTTCACCCGCCGGCTGATCACCAACTTCCTGTTCTTCGGCCTGCTGTTCCTGCTGCTGATGCTGGTGCTGGCCGCTATCGCCGGCGGCAGTGCGCGCCCCGTGCTCGAACGCAGCACGCTGGTGATCGCGCCCGATGGAATGCTGGTCGAGCAGTACACCGCCGATCCGTTCACGCGCTCGCTGGCCAAGGCGCTCGGCGACGGCCGCGACGAGGTGCAGCTGCGCGACCTGCTGCGCGCGCTCGAGGCCGCGCGCACGGACAGGAAGATCGAGCGTGTCTTCCTGCACCTGGACGGCCTGCAGTCCGGCGGCTTCGCGAGCCTGCGCGAGGTGGCCGACGCCATCGCGCGCCTGCGTGCCTCGGGCAAGCAGGTCATCGCCTTCTCCGAGCAGATGGACCAGAAGCAGTACCTGCTCGCGGCGCAGGCGAACGAGGTCTACCTCGACCCCATGGGCATGCTGCTGCTGGAGGGCCTGGGCCGCTACCGCCAGTACTTCCGCGAAGGGCTGCAGGACAAGCTCGGCGTCGACGTCCACCTGTTCAAGGTCGGCGAGTACAAGTCGGCCGCCGAGCCCTTCGTGCTCGACGCCGCCTCCCCCGAGAGCAAGGAAGCCGACCTGTTCTGGATGAACGATGTCTGGCAGCGCTACGTCGCCGACGTCGCCAAGGCCCGCCGCCTCCCGCCGGCGCAGGTCAAGGCATCCATCGACGCGCTGCCCGCGGCGGTCGCGAACGCACAGGGCGACCTCGCGCAGGTGGCGATCCGGCAGGGGCTGGTCGATGGCCTGAAGACGCGCGAGCAGGTCGAGGACCTTCTGGCCGAGCGCGGCCTGGCCGACGAGGACGCCGAGGGCGGCTTCCGCCATGTCACGCTCGAGCGCTACCTGGCGCACCTGGACGAGGGCCTGCGCCCGGTGGTGGGCGGCCGGCAGGTGGCCGTCGTCGTGGCCGAGGGCGAGATCACCGGCGGCGACCAGCCGCCCGGCACGATCGGCGGCGATTCCACCGCCGCGCTGCTGCGCGAGGCGCGCGATGACGAGAACGTGCGCGCGGTGGTGCTGCGCGTGAACTCGCCGGGCGGCGAGGTCTTCGCCTCCGAGCAGATCCGCCGCGAGGTGGAAGCGCTCAAGCGCGAGGGCAAGCCGGTGGTGGTCTCGATGGGCGACGTCGCGGCCTCCGGCGGCTACTGGATCAGCATGAACGCCGACCGCATCTATGCCGACCCGAGCACGATCACCGGCTCCATCGGCATCTTCGGCATGTTCCCGACGATCCCGCGCACGCTGGAGAAGATCGGCGTGCGCACCGACGGCGTGGGCACCACGCCGCTGGCCGGCGCCTTCGACATCACCCGGCCGCTGGACCCGCAGGTCGGCATGGTCATCCAGTCGGTGATCGAGAAGGGCTACCGCGACTTCACCGGCCGCGTGGCGAACGCGCGCGGCCGCAGCGTCGAACAGGTCGACGCGGTGGCGCGCGGCCGCGTGTGGAGCGGCGCGCAGGCGCAGCAGCGCGGGCTCGTCGATGCGATGGGTGGCCTGCGGGTGGCGATCGACGATGCGGCCCGACGCGCCAAGCTCGGCGAGCGCGACCGCTGGCGCGTGCGCTACATCGAGAAGGCCGGCACGCCCTTCGAGCGCTTCTTCGGCGGCGTGGCCGAGAGCCGCGTGGGCGCGATGCTGCTGCGCGACTCCGACCTCGCGCGCACGCTGCTCGCGCGCATGGCGCCGCAGGCCGCACGCGACCTGCGCTTCCTCGAGAAGGTGGCGACCGATCGCCGCGGCGCACCGGTCAAGGCGGTGGCCTACTGCTTCTGCGGGCTCTAACGCAGCGGGCTGTGCAAGGACGGAACGCCCGGCTCAGGCCGGGCGTTTCGCATTGAGAGCCGGGACGACGATGCCTGCGGGGCGTGCTGCCGCGCTCTGCATGGACACGTCGGCATGGCGATCCCTGCGAGCCTTGCGGTGCATGCCGCGCCTGCTGCCAGCGGGAATCGAGGTGCAGTCCGCACGGTTATGCCTGCATTCCTGCGCGTGACCGCGTGACGGCTGCCATGTCCACACCGTGATGGCTGCATTCGTGGGTGTGAGGGCTGCCATGTCCACACTGGCATGGCCGCATTCGTGGGCATGAGGGCTGCTGTGTCCGCGCCGTGATGCCCGCATCCGTACGCATGGCGGCTGCCATGTCCGCACGGCGATGCTCGCATTCGTACGCATGGCCGCGGCCACGTCCGCGCCGTGATGCCTGCATTCGTGCGCGTGACGGCTACCGGGTCGGCCGAGGACGAATCGGCATGCAATCCCTGCCGTCATGCCCGCGCACGCGGGCATCCATGGACGTTGGCCGCTTCGACGTGTCGCCCCAGCACGTCATCAAGCCTTCGTCCCGATCCGCGCCCGGCCCGGGCGCGTAGCGCCTGGTCGCTTGCGTGCGCGCTCGATCGCCCCGGCGGGAGAGGGGCGACAAGCACGCTGGCAACCCACGCCATCGCTCCCATGAAACCCGGACCCCAGTGCCCCTGCCTCCGTCAGCCGGAGGCATCACGCGCGCCTGCCTCGAACGTCGGTCCGACCTAATCCGTCGCCGCGGCCACCGCGTCGGCGCCCTGTTCGGCGGCCTCGACCGCCGCGCATCGGCCGCGGCATCGAGGGCAGCCTGCGCATCGCGGGCACGATCCAGCGGTTCGCGCACCGCGCGGGCGAGGTCGTCGTGTCGCGCCGCAGCGGCGCCCGCCGACGCCTTCGGCTCCGGCGGCTGCTCCTTGTCGGGCGCCTGCGGGCGCGAGCAGGCGGCGAGGGCGAGCAGCAGGGCGGACAGGATCCATCGGGTCATGGCGGCGATCTCCGGTGGTGAGGTGGCTATCCTACGCCCGCACTTTCGGAGGCATGCGATGCACGACACCCGCTGGCGGCTGGATGGAAAGCTCGCGCTCGTGACCGGCGGCAGCGCCGGTATCGGCCGCGCGATCGCGCGCGAGCTGCTGGGCTTCGGCGCCGACGTGCTGCTGGCCGCGCGCGAGGCCGATGCGCTCGATGCCGCGCGCGCGGAGCTGACGGAGGAGTTCCCCGACCGCTTGGTCATGGCCTTCACCGCCGACGTCGGCGTCGACGAGCAGCGTCGCGAGCTCCTGGACTGGGTCGAGGACCAGGGCGAAGGCCAGCTCGACATCCTGGTCAACAACGCCGGCGGCAACCTGTCCAAGCCGGCGACCGATTACGCCGACGACGAGTGGCGCGCGATCTTCGAGGTCAACCTGTTCTCGGCCTTCGAGCTCGCCCGCTGGGCGTACCCGCTGCTCACGCGGCATGCGCAGTCGTGCATCGTCAACGTGGGCAGCGTGTCGGGCCTGACGCACGTGCGCACCGGCGCGCCCTACGGCATGGCCAAGGCCGCGCTGCACCAGATGACGAAGAACCTGGCGGTGGAATGGGCCGACGACGGCGTGCGCGTGAATGCCGTCGCGCCCTGGTACATCCGCACGCGGCGCACGTCGGTGAAGCTGGCCGATGCCGACTACCTGGACGACGTGCTCCTGCGCACGCCGCTGGGCCGCGTGGGCGAGCCGGAGGAGGTCGCCGCGGCCGTGGCGTTCCTGTGCCTGCCGGCGTCGTCCTACATCACCGGCGAGACGATCGCGGTGGACGGCGGGTTCCTGCGCTACGGCTTCTGAGGCCCGGTCGCATCGCCTGACGGCGATGATCCGGCGCGGCAGGCGGCGCCCCGTGCAGGCCACAGGGGTTGTTCCCCAGGCGCATCGCGCGCCCGCCCGCCGCAGGCGGGACAGGCAGGCCAGGGGCATGACCAGCCGGGCCGTTCGCCCGTGTCCGCAGCGGCGGCAATTGCACGGTTGACGCCGGTGTTGCGAATGATTAGCGTTTGCACGAACTGACCAGGGAATGTCGCCATGACCCTCACCTCCGATAGGCCGGCCGGGCCGACCCCCGCCGCGTCCCGCCCGCAGCCCGACCCGGCCACGTCCCGCCCGCCGGGCATCGACAGCGCCCTGCTGTTCCGGGGTGCGCGGGAGCTCGAGATCCGCCATGGCGACGATCGCTATCGCCTGCGGCATACGCGCAACGGCAAGCTGATCCTCACCAAGTAGCCCGTCCTTCTCCAGACAGCCAGCCACCGGCCCGCCGGACGCCAGCGCCGCATCCCGCGAGCCTCCATGCGTCCGATCCTGCCCGTCCTCGAGCCCGACGCCGTCCTGTCGCCGAAATCCCGGTTCCATCGCGCCGGTCGCCTGCACGCGCCGCCGCGCACGCGGCTCCCGCAGGCTGCGCAGCTGGCCGCGCTGGGTGCAGTGCTGTGTGTATATCCGGCCGCGCCGGGTGGACAGCTCGCCGGCTGGGCTCGCGCAGTGGGCTGCGCCGCCGGCGCGGTTGCCGACAACGACGGCCCGCGCGAATGGATCGACTTCTTCGATGCCGGCGGCCGGCGCTGCTGGAGGCTGCACCGCCTGCCCGACAGCGATGCCCAGGCCTGGGCGCGGCTCGTGGCCGGGTTGCCACCCGCGGCCGACCCGGCGGCGGAGGGCCTGCTCGCCCGCCTGTGGCAGGGTGCCTTCGCCGCGCTGCGCGAGCCGCCGCGCGCGGCCGACGTGCTGCGCCTGCACGCCGCGGGCGGGGGCGCGCTGGGTGCATCGCTGGTGCGCGTGTCCGACTTCGGGGCATGGATCGCCGCGCAGCTGGCGCGCAGGGAGGGCGCGATCAATGCCGCGCACCTTCGCGAACGCTGCGGCGCCTGCGTCGGTGCCTGCCGCCAGGGCCATTGAGCGCAGCGGTGGGCGGACACAGGAAGCAAGAGGCGCGTCGCGTCGCGGCTGGCGCGTATCCGGCCCGGCCGGTATCTATGGACGGAAACCGGCAGTGCCGCAGGCTTCGGCGCTGACGGGTGTCGGCGATGCGGGCCCGCGGCGCGGCCGCGCTTGCTGCGGTGATGCCCCACTGCCCGCCGCGGCGGGAGCCGAGGTCGAGGTCGCCGCGCACACGCGAACGGGCGCCGCGCGGCGCCCCCCCCGCCTGGAATGGAATCGACGCGGGGTCGATTCAGAGCATTTCGCGATCGCCGCGTGAGCCCGAGGACGAGCTGCCGCGGCCGGAGGAGAACTGGCCCTGGTTGTCGCGGCCGCCCGCGCTCATGCCCTGCTGTTCCTCGCCGCGCGAGCCGCGACGGTTGCCGCCGCCCGAGGCCTCGCCGCCCTTGCGGCCGATCGCGGCCATGTGCTCGCGGTCCTGGCTCACCGCCTCGCCGCCCTTGCGGGCGATCGCGCGCTGCTCGGCCGGGTCCATCGCCGCGAAGCCGCGGTTGCTGCGTCCACTCGTGTTGCCGCCGTTGTTGTTGTTCGCCATGTCCTAGCTCCTGGTCCGCGATGCCTCGATCGCTGCATGTGGGGGTGGTGAGGATTACGGGAGCCCGCGGCCGGCGCTCCAGCCCCGGGCCTGATCGATCCTAGGCATACGGCCGTTAGCGGCCGGCTTGGATGCGGTGAAAGCGCGGCTAACGCAGTTCAGCTGATTTAGGCAACGCGGGCGGTCGAACCCGCGCGCTGCGACCTGCTCACGCCGCGGGTGGTCTCATCCGCGGATGCTCGAGACCCCCGCGTTCGCCACCACCCCCGAACCCGCCCCGCCACCGGCCCGTCCATCTTGGTGGCATCGCCACCGCCGCAACCTGCTCATCGCCCTCGGGCTGTTCCTGCTCGCCTTCGCCTGGATGGCCTGGCGGCTGCCCCTCAACCGCGCGCTGGAGCCGCTGCCCGATCCCACCCTGGTGCTGGTCGACCGCCATGGCGAGCCCTTCGCGCGCCGCGGCGCCTACAAGGAGGCCCCGGTGGATGCCGCGGCGCTGCCGCCGCACGTGGCCGCGGCCTTCGTGGCCATCGAGGACCGGCGCTTCTTCGACCACATGGGCATCGACCTGCGCGGCATCACCCGCGCCGCCGTGCAGAACGTGCGCGCGGGCGAGGTGCGCCAGGGCGGCAGCACCATCACCCAGCAGCTGGCCAAGACCGCCTTCCTGGAGCCCGACCGCACCTTCCGCCGCAAGATCCGCGAGGCGCTCATCGCCCTCTACCTGGAGGCGCGGCTGAGCAAGGAGGAGATCCTCTCGCGCTACCTGAGCGCGGTGTATTTCGGCGACGGCGTCTACGGGCTGCGTGCGGCGGCGCGGCACTACTTCGACAAACCCCCCGAGAAGCTGGACCTGGGCGAGGCCGCCATGCTCGCCGGGCTGGTGAAGGCGCCCTCGCGCCTGGCGCCCACCAACGACCTGGAGGCCGCGCGGGCGCGAATGCGCGTGGTCCTGCAGGCGATGGCGGAAACCGGCGCAATCACCCCGGAACAGGCCAGGAAGGCGCGCCGCCCGCGCGTGCGCGAGGGCCGCGCGGCCTTGCCGGTGGGCACCTGGTTCGCCGACTGGGTCTCGCCCCAGGCCAAGGAGGCCTTCGGCGCCGACTACGGCGAGATCCGCGTGCGCACCACGCTGGACGCGCGCATGCAGCGGCATGCCCTGCGCACGGTGCGGCGCTGGCTGGCCCGCGAGGGCGCGCGCAGCAACGCCAGCCAGGCCGCGCTGGTGGCCATGTCGCCGGAGGGCGAGGTGCTGGCGCTGGTGGGCGGCCGCGACTACAAGGCCAGCCAGTTCGACCGCGCCACCCAGGCCCGGCGCCAGCCCGGCTCGGCCTTCAAGCTCTTCACCTACTGGGCCGCGCTGGAGCAGGGCGCCTCGCCCGCCACGCCCATCCAGGATACCCCGCTCACGCTGGGCGACTGGTCGCCGGAAAACTACGACGGCCGCTACGCCGGCACCATCCCGCTGCGCGAGGCCTTCGCGCGCTCGAGCAACGTCGCCGCGGTGCGGTTGGTCGACCGCCTCGGCCCCGACGCCGTGGTGCGCGCCGCGCGCGAGCTCGGCATCGAAAGTGAGCTCGGTTCCGACGCCACCGTCGCGCTCGGCACGTACGAGGTCACCCTGCTCGAGCTCACCGCGGCCTATGCCGCCTTCGCCGCGGGCGCCGCACCGGTGGTGCCGCACGGCCTGCCGGCCATGCGCCCGGCCACGCCCGCCGCGCCGCTGGACCCGCGGCGCCGCGCCATGATGCTGGACCTGCTCTGGGGCGTGGTCGACCACGGCACCGGCCGCGCCGCGCGGCTGGGCGTGCCCGCCTTCGGCAAGACCGGCACCACGCAGGACTACCGCGACGCGCTGTTCGTCGGCATGGCCGGCGACCTGGTGGTCGGCGTCTGGGTGGGCAACGACGACGGCAGCCCCATGCGGCGCGTCACCGGCGGCGGCCTGCCCGCCCGGATCTGGCGCGAGTTCATGGACGACGCCCTGCGCATGGCGCCTTCGCGCGGTGGTCCGTCGGCGCGGGTGCGCGCGGCGCCCGCACCGGAGCCGGCGCCGGTCGTCGCCGAGGACCTGGACCCCGCCGGCTTCCCCGAAGACGTGGACGCGCTGCCGGGCGAGCCGTCCGCGTTCCCCGCCGAGCCGCTGGAGCCCACTGGCGAGCTGCCGCCCGAGGCGGAGGTGGTCGAGGACGCACCGCCCGCCCCGGCCCCCGAGCCGGTGGAGGCCGCTCCGCCCGAGGACGCGCCCGCGCCCCCGGTCGAGGACGACGCCGGGGAGGACGAGGGCGGCG
>JBMOOW010000066.1:0-9642 GCA_049323195.1 Pseudomonadota bacterium
GGCTTGCGCCGCTGCGGCCGCCGCGCGGCTTGATGCCGCGGCGCGCATCGTCCTCGGCCTTCTGCTCGCGCGCCTCCCGGAAGATCGCGCTCACGCTCTCCTCTTCCTCGCCCTCCACCTTCTCGCGCACCGGCCGCGGCAGCGCGGTCAGCAGCTCGGCGGTCACCGGCTCGGTCGGGAGCTTCTGCTCGATGTAGGCCTCGATGTCGGGCAGGCTCATCGCGTAGCGTTCGCAGGCGAAGCTGATCGCATCGCCCTCGGCGCCCAGGCGCGCGGTGCGGCCGATGCGGTGCACGTAGTCCTCGGCGTCGAACGGCAGGTCGTAGTTGTAGACGTGGCTCACGCCGTCAATGTGCAGGCCGCGCGCGGCCACGTCGGTGGCGACGAGGATCTCCAGCTGGCCCGCCTGGAATTTCTTGAGCAACGACTCGCGCTTCTTCTGCGGCACATCGCCCGAGAGCACGCCGACGCGGTAGCCCGCCTTCTCCAGCGCGCGCGCCACGCGCTCGACGAACGCCTTGGTGTTGACGAACACCATCGTGCGCGCGCCCTCGCTGCGCGACAGCAGGCCCAGCAGCAGCGGGATCTTCTCCTCGTCGGCCGGGTAGTAGACCTTCTGGCGCACGCGCGCGGCGGTCACCGTCTCGGCCTCGACGACCAGCTTCTCCGGCTCGTTCATGTGCTCGTAGGCGAGCTCGAGCACGCGGTGGCTCAGCGTGGCCGAGAACAGCAGCGTCTGCCGCGTGGTGCGCTCGGGCATGCGGCGCAGCAGGAAGCGGATGTCCTTGATGAAACCGAGGTCGAACATGCGGTCGGCCTCGTCCAGCACGCACATCTCGCAGGCGTGCAGGCTGACCACCTTGTGCTGCTTGACGTAGTCGATCAGGCGGCCCGGGGTCGCGATGATCACGTCGGCGCCGGCCTGCAGGATCTGGCGCTGCTTGTCGTAGTCCACGCCGCCGTAGACCAGCGCGAACTTCAGGCCGAGGTCGGAGGCGAACTTCACCGCGTCCTTGTGGATCTGGATGGCCAGCTCGCGGGTGGGCGCGAGGATCAGCGCGCGCGGGTCCTCCGGCTTGCGGTCGGCCAGCGCCGGGCGGGTGAGCAGGCGGTTCACCACCGCGACCAGGAAGGCCAGGGTCTTGCCCGTGCCCGTCTGCGCCTGGCCGGCAACGTCGCGCCCGGTGAGCGCGATGGGCAGGGTCAGCGCCTGGATGGGCGTGCAGCGGGTGAAGCCGGCGGCTTCCAGGCCCGCGAGCAGCGCGGGGTGCAGGTTGAACGAGTCGAAGGTGACGTCGGTTAGGGGCTTGTCGCTCATCGGGATCCGGCGCGCCACGGCGGCGCATGCGAGGGAGGCGGCGGCCGGGGCGGCGGCCGGTCAGTACGTCCGGGCGCGCGTGGGGGCGGCGACGGGGTGCATCCGCGGAACGCTGCGGATGCGGCCGGACGGTCGTGCGGGGCTTGGCGCCCCGCGATATAGCATCCCAGTGTAACGCATGCTGTCACGGCGCCCGTGCGACCATGCACGGCCACGTCCGCTTCTCGAGGAGACCTGTTCAGTGAGCGACAAGATCAAGCATGTCGGCGACGCCGACTTCGACCGCGAGGTGCTGCAGTCGGCCGAGCCGGTGCTGGTGGACTTCTGGGCGCCCTGGTGCGGCCCCTGCAAGATGATCGCGCCGGCCCTGGACGAGCTGGCCGAAACCTACGCCGGTCGCGCGAAGATCGTGAAGGTCAACGTCGACAACGAGCGGCAGACCGCGCTGAAGTACCACGTGCGCTCCATCCCCATGCTGCTGGTGTTCAAGGGCGGCCAGGTCCAGGCTACGCAGATCGGCGCGGTGGGCCGCGCCCAGCTCGCGCAGCTGATCGAGAAGGCGCTCTGAGCGATCGCCGGGAACATCGCGGCCCCTCGCGATGAGGGTCCGTTGAACCGCCCGCGGCCCGGCACGCGCGCCGCGGGCGAGGCTGCGATACCGTGCACCGCCGTCGCCGCCCGCGCGCAGCGTCGGTCCGCCCTTCACGCGGCGATGCGCCGGCGCGGCGTCGAATGGCTCCGCCCCGGGCGCTTGCACGCCTCGTCGCGGCGGTGCTAGTTTCCCGCTGGCCCGGCGCGTTCGCGCTCGCCGCACCCCTCTGATTCCACCCGAATCGAACCGTTCCCGACCTCGCCCGCGCGACCGCGGGCGCTCGCCGCTTAGCGAGGAATTCCGCTTGTCCGACCAGATCCCCGACGCCGGCGAAGTCGCCGAGAAGCGCGTGCGCAAGACGCGCGTGGCCAAGGCCGATGCCGCGTCCCCCGATGCACCCGCCGCGCCTCCCGTCCAGGCCGCCGTCAGCGAGCCTGCCACTGCGCAGCCGCGCGTGGAGCCCGAGCCTCCCGTCCGCAGCGAGCCCGCGAGCGCGGCGCCGGTGGCCGGCGCGCCCGAGCCCTCGACCTCCGGCGAGTCCACCCCGCCGCCCGGGGCCCGCGCGAGCAGGGCGAGGGCGGCCACCGCATGAGCCGCCGCGAGCGCTTCAAGAACCGCCGCGAGCGCCAGCGCGAGCGCCAGCGCGAGGGCGGCATGCAGGACGAGGGCGGCAACGGCGAGGGCTTCGTGCCGCGCCCGCATCCGCAGGTGCCCGAGGGCTTCCCGCAGTATTCGCTCAGCGACCTCAAGCGGATGCCGACGCCGAAGCTGCTGGAGATCGCCGACCAGCTCAACATCCACGAGGGCGTGGCCCGCGCGCGCAAGCAGGACGTCATCTTCGCGCTGCTCAAGGTGCTGACCCGCCACGGCGAGGGCGTCGCCGCCGACGGCGTGCTGGAGATCCTGCCGGACGGCTTCGGCTTCCTGCGCGCGGCCGAGGCGAGCTACCTCGCCGGCCCGGACGACACCTACATCTCGCCGTCGCAGATCCGCCGCTTCAACCTGCGCACCGGCGACCACATCGCCGGCCGCATCCGCTGGCCCAAGGACGGCGAGCGCTACTTCGCGCTCAACATCGTCGACACGATCAACGGCGAGCCGATCGAGGCCAGCAAGAACAAGGTCCTGTTCGAGAACCTCACGCCGCTGTTCCCGCGCCGCAAGTTCCGCCTCGAGCGCGGCGACGGCAGCACCGAGGACATCACCGGCCGCATCCTCGACCTGATGGCCCCGCAGGGCAAGGGCCAGCGCGCGCTGATCGTCTCGCCGCCCAAGGCCGGCAAGACCATGCTGATGCAGCAGGTCGCCACCGCGATCACCACCAACCATCCCGACGTGCACCTGATCGTGCTGCTGGTGGACGAGCGCCCCGAGGAAGTCACCGAGATGCAGCGCACCGTGCGCGGCGAGGTGGTGTCGTCGACCTTCGACGAGCCGGCCGCGCGCCACGTGCAGGTCGCCGAGATGGTGATCGAGCGCGCCAAGCGCCTGGTCGAGCACAAGAAGGACGTGGTGATCCTGCTGGACTCCATCACCCGCCTGGCCCGTGCGTACAACAACGTGGTGCCGAGCTCGGGCAAGGTGCTCACCGGCGGTGTCGACGCCAATGCCCTGCACCGCCCCAAGCGCTTCTTCGGCGCCGCGCGCAACGTCGAGGAAGGCGGCTCGCTGACGATCATCGCCACCGCGCTGATCGACACCGGCAGCAAGATGGACGAGGTGATCTACGAGGAGTTCAAGGGCACCGGCAACTCGGAAGTCCACCTCAACCGTCGCATCGCGGAAAAGCGCGTCTATCCGGCCATCGACATCAACCGCTCGGGCACGCGGCGCGAGGACCTGCTGATCGAGCCGGAGCTGCTGCAGAAGATCTGGATCCTGCGCAAGCTGCTGCACGGCATGGACGAGATCGCGGCGATGGAGTTCCTGCTCGACAAGATGAAGAACACCAAGTCCAACGACGAGTTCTTCAGCTCGATGAAGCGCTGAGCGCTCATCGTGCGCATGAAAAAGCCCCGCTCGCGCGGGGCTTTCGAGCTTCTTGAATCACGCCCGCCTTACCGTGGTGCGGCCGCATGATCGAACGCCAGCGAAGCCGCGATTCACGTCCCCGGCCTTTGCCACGTATCCAGAATGGAGCGAACCCGGGCCATATCCACGTTCGGATTGGCTGCCACGAACGCACGCAATAACGCATCCGAGCGCGGATCGCCCCGCCGCCCCGCCTCGATGATTCCAGCGGCAAGAAACTCGGGCGAATTCGACGAGGCATTGGCCCGCTGGAAGCGACCCGCCAGGAGCGGGGCGAACGGGCTGCGGCCGTCCTCGGATAGGCGCCAGACCATGGCCTGGGCGCGCCCGAGGTCTCCCAACAGCTCCCTGTCGTCGGCACGGGAGGGGTCGACGCCGCGTCCATCCGCGTTCGCCAAGGCCGATCGCTCGGCGACTCGATCAATGAAGAAGATACGCGCCTTCGCATTGCCCGATTCCGCCAGCCGCTTCAGCGTTGCGTCCGTCATTGCCCTCGCGGCCAGCCATTCCTCCGGCATCGGATAGCCATTGGCGATCATCCACTCCTGCTGTTTGCGATCGCCGAAGGCCAGGGCACCGGCATAACTCGCGTTGATCCGTTCGAGCCATTTCCGATCCGCTTCGCCCATGCGCGCGAGGCGCGTCTCCCAGGAGTCGGCGATCTGGACCGACGGAATGCCTGGAAACTGCAGCTCTGGCGGCACCCGGGATGTCGCCCGCGTCCCAGCCGGTACGTGCGAGCGTCCACGGTCCGGCCCTGATTGATCAACTTGCCTCGGCGTGGCGCTGTCGGTCTGGCCAGACCTCGGGGTGTGGACGTCCGGCTGATCCGAGCATGCCGAGACCACGAGTGCGAGCAGGCAGGTCGCCCATTTGGCGGAATCACCGTGCACAGCCGTTCTCCCTCATATCGCGTGCCCAAGTCGCACACTGCCGATTTCGCAACGCCGTCGCATAATTGGCATCCGCGAATCTGCTGTTGCTCACGGCAGAGTAGTAGACACCGGCCAGCCCCTCGCATGAGCTGCGTGTTTCCGTCTGGCCAAGCACACGACATGCATTGCGCACGGCAGTCCCGAACGAAAGGTCGCAATCGCCGCGCGGACGCCCTGCAGCCCAGCACGTGTCATGTGCATTGCAGGCGCCTAGGAAGCTGACCCCCGGATACGGAGCGTCGACGTCGCCACTGAAGTCTGCAGAGTAAGCACGCAGGAATATGGCGGCGGCGGTGCGATCCGACCAGCCCGTCCCGCAGCCGTTCGGTGCATAAGGACGTTCCCCTGGGACGACGATGCCGGGAGACGCCGGCGGCGAGGCCAGACTGCACCCAGACGGTTGCTTTGCACTTAGGGCCCGACAGAACTTCGATGCATCCAAAGGAAGTTCCTCTTCGGGGAACGTCTGATACATCTGTTGGTACTCCCTGAGCGCCTGCGCCGCTTGTTCCTTGGACGTGTCAAGGCAGGGCCCGGACATGCAGGTGAGCGCGCCACCCCCGATACGCTGACCTACGACGACGACGCTATCCAGTACCTCATCTGCCAGCGCAGCGAACGTCACCAGTGCACACGCAGACAGGACGAGGTACGCGAATTGGGACCTGTGGCGTTGCAACTTCAACATAGCGCCTCCTTGCTAGTTGCCATGGGACGATTCCCGTATCGATCTTCCCCCCCCCAAGCATTCAGTCAATCTGTCGTGACCGTTCAGCGCGCCGCCCGTGCGGCCTCGGCCGGAACGTCGGCCACCACCGCGCGATCCCGCCCCCGATGCTTGGCCTCGTACATCGCCGCGTCCGCGCGTGCGAGCGAGGCGTGGACGTCCTCGCCCGGCTGCAGCACCGCGCCGCCGATGGAGACAGTGACGGGGCGGTCGCCGAAGCGCAGGTTGCCGGCCACGGCACGGCGGAGGTCGTCCACCAGGCGTTGCAGGCCGGCGGCATCGGTGCCCGTCGCGAGCAGCACGAATTCCTCGCCGCCGTAGCGGAACAGGCGGTCGCCCGCGCGGCAGCGCGACTGCACGAGCTCGGCGAAGGAACGCAGCACCTGGTCGCCCGCCTCGTGGCCGGCTTCGTCGTTGATGCGCTTGAAGTGGTCGAGGTCCATGACGGCCAGGCCTACCGGCAGTCGGTGGCGGCGATACCCTTCGGCCGCGATCAGCAACTCGCGCTTCATCGCACGGCGGTTCGCCACGCCGGTGAGCGGATCGCGCGAGGCCAGCGTCTCGAGCTGGCGCTGCTGCACGTGCGTCTGGTGGGCGAAGACGTAGGCCAGCAGACAGGCCACCGACGCGGCGGCGAAGTACATCAGCCGCTCGTGCAACGAACCGAAGGCGCTGCCTTCGACCGCCAGCCCGACGATCACGAGCGCGGAGGCGCCCAGCGCCAGGCCGCGCGGCACGAGCAGGAAATTGGAGATGATCGCGGGGAACGACCACAGCGCGCCGGAGAGGCCGATCAGGCGGCCGATGACGATGCAGCCGGCGGTGGTGGTCGCCACCACGAGCAGGCTGGCGCGCGCGACGTCGCCACCGCGCCAGACATGCACCAGCGCGGCGGCCAGGCTGGCGACGACCAGCGTGTCCACGACCGCGGGCAGCATCGCGCCCTGCACGAAGCGGTAGACCGCGAACGGCCCCACGCCGAGGATCGCGACCACGCAGAACAGGACGAAGATCGCGAACTGGAAGTCCGTGCGAAGGCGCTGGAAGGACACCACGGCCCCCTGTTTCCGTAGTGAGCCTTCAATGGAACCACCCGGCCCCGACCCCTGCAAGCGGCAGCCGCCGGGCGGCGGGCCGCCCGGCTCAGCGGTCGCGCAGGAAGCGCGCCATCGAGATGTCGCGCGGGTTGCCGGGGGCGGCGAACTCGGCGGCGATGTCGACGAAGCCGCGCATCAGCGCCACCTCGCGCGGGGTGCGGCCCAGCGAGTCGCGCTGCTCGGGGTCGGCGCCGGCGCGCAGCAGGCGCTGCACCACCCCCGCCAGCCCGTGCAGCGCGGCCAGGTGCAGCGGGCCGAAGCCGCGCGGATCGCGCACGTCCAGCGCGGCGTCCTGGGCGAGCAGCTGCTCCAGCGCGGCGAGCAGCACGTCCTCGTCGGCGCCGGTACCGGGTTCGGCGCGCGCGCCCAGCAGGAGCAGCAGGGGGGTCGAACCCGCGGCAGCGGCGTTCACGTCGGCACCCGCGAGCATGAGGGTGTCCAGCAGCGCGAGCACGCGGGTGCGATCACGCGCGGTGAAGGCGTACATGGCGGCGCAGTGCAGCGCGGTGCGGCCCTGGGCGTCCACGGCGTCCACCTCGGCGCCCGCGCTGAGCAGGCGTGCCGCGAGTTCGGGCAGGCCCAGCGCGCAGGCGACCATCAGCACCGTGAGCTCGCCCGGCAGGCGCTGCTCCAGCGAGGCACCGGCACGCACCAGGCGGTCGACGATGTCGAGGTGGCGCATGCTCACCGCCGCCGACAGCGGGGTGGCGCCGGAACGCGCGGCCAGGCCCGGGTCGGCGCCGCGGGCGAGCAGCAGGTCGACCACCGCCGCATGCCCGCCGCCCGCCGCGCGCAACAGCGCGCTGCAGCCCTGACGGTCGACGGCGTCCACCGGCAGGCCGAGGTCGAGCAGGCGGCGCACGGCATCCGCATCGCCGGCCATCGCGGCAGCCGGGACGTCGGGCGCCCGCAGGGGGCGGCGCGGCAGCGGCCAGCCGCGCCAGTCCAGCCAGTCGGCGATGTCGCGACGGCCGGAGGCCAGCGCCGCGCCGAGCGGGGTCTGGCCGTCGGTGGCGCGCAGGTCGGGGCAGGCGCCGAACGCGATCAGGCGGCGCACCGCGTCCACCCGGCCCAGCGCGGCGGCCAGGTGCAGGGCGCTCATGCCGCGGCTGTCGCGCGCGTCCAGGTCGACGCCGGCCTGCAGCAGGCGCTCGAGCAGCCAGAGCCAGCCCAGCCGCACGGCCAGCGACAGCGGCGGGTCGCCGGCGCGCGAGGGGCCGAAGGGGTCGGCACCCCGGTCCAGGAGCTCGAGCGCGAGGGCTTCCTGGCCGGTGTCGTTGGCCGCGACGCAGGCGGCCATGAAGCGCGCCAGGCCGCCGCGCCCGGCCGGCGGGATGCCGGCGTCGAGCAGGCGGCGCAGCGCGGGCCGCGCCGCCGCGCCGCGGCCGAGCAGCACGAACAGCGGGGTCTGGCCGTGGCCGTCGCGGACCCCGGCATCGGCCGCGCGCGCAAGCAGCCAGTCCACGCGCGCCGGATCGGCCACGATCGCGTCGTCGTGCAGCATCAGCCCCAGGTCCGCCGGGGAGAGCAGGTGCAGGACGGAGTCGAGGTCGGTGCGCCCCTCGCGCAGGCCCTCGCGCAGAAGCGCGAGCGGCGTGCGGTCGGGGATGGGCGCGTCCTCGTCCTCGCGCACGGCGGAGGGCAGCGCGTAGCCGGCGTCGAGCGCGGCCACCAGCGACCAGCGCCCGGCCTCGGCGGCGCGGTCGAGCGGGCGCTTGCCCTCGCGGTCGGCCCGGGCCGGGTCCACGCCCAGCGCGAGCAGGCGTTCGATCAGCGCCGGCGTGGCGTTCTCCGACCCGCAGGCCAGCGCGAGCAGCGTGCGGCCGTCGGCGTCGACCGCGCCGGCCTGGGTCGCGCCGCCGTCGGGCAACTGGCGCAGCAGCTGCTCGACGACCGCCAGGTGGCCGCCGCGCGCGGCCTCCATCAGCGGCGTGCGCCCGTGGGCGTCGGCCAGCGCCGGGTCGGCGCCCGCCTCGATGAGTTCGGCCACGATGGTTTCGTGGCCGGCGCCGGCGGCGACGTGCAGCGCGGTGCGGCCGCGGGCGTCGCGGGCGTCCACGCGCGCCTTGTTCTTCAGCAGCAGGTGCACGCCGGCGGGGTCATCGTCCTCGCTGCCGGCCGCGGCCAGCAGCGCGGGCTGGCCACCGGGCGGCTCGGGGCGCGCGCCGCGCTCGAGCAGGAACTTCGCCACGCGCCAGTTGCCCGACGCACAGGCCATGCCCAGCGGCGAGAGGCCCTCGGCATTGATCGCCTCGAGGTCGGCGGCGGCATCGCGCAGCAGCGCGGCCACGCCGGGGTCGGTGCTGCGCGCGGCGAAGTGCAGCGCGGTATTGCCCTCGGCGTCGCGCACGCGCGGATCGGCCCCGTTGGACAGCAGCGTCATCACCGCCTCGGGCCGGCCGTGCCAGCTGTCGCGGGTGGCGGCCAGCAGCGGCGTCATGCCGGCATGGGCGGCGTTGAGGTCGACGCCCCGGGCGATCAGAGCGCGCAGCAGGCGCAGGTCGGGCAGCACGGCGGCGAGCACGGGCAGCGAGCGCTGGTCGCGGTCGCCCTCGGGCGGGCGGGCGTGCACATCGGCGCCGGCGTCGATCAGCGCCAGCGCGCGTTCGACCCGGCCGCCGCGCGCCGCCGCATAGAGTTCGACCGCGAGAGCGCGCGGATCCGCCGCGGGCACGGCGGGCGGCGGTGCGCCGAGCGATGCCGGCGCGGGCGCGGCCCCGGCGGCGTCGACCTGGGCGCGGGGCGCGGCGACCGCGGCCGCCACGGGCGCGGGGGCGGGGGTGATGCCCGCCTCCTCGTCCATCCGCAGTGCGTCGGCGTGCTGCATGGCGCGGTGCAGCAGGGGCGCGGCGACCACGAGTGCGGCCACCGCGACCGCGCGCGAGGTGCCCTGCAACAGCCCCGGCCAGCCCAGCGCCAAGGCGACGCCGACGAGACCGAGC
>JBMOOW010000067.1:0-9537 GCA_049323195.1 Pseudomonadota bacterium
GCTTTTGCGAATCCCGAAGCCCGAATCACCCATCCCGGCTTTTCACGTATATTCAACGACTAAGACGCATCAGCTGAGGCGAACTCTCACGTGGCGCAGGCATCGGCCGCTACCCGCAAGAAGGCCGCGAGCGCGGCAAGCCGGACCGAGCGGGCCGCGCCGTCGCCGCGACGGCAGCGGATGGCCCGCGACATCGCTCTGATCTTCCTCGCGCCGGCGCTGCTGTATCTCGTCGCCTGCCTCGCCAGCTATTCGCCTTCCGACCCCGGCTGGTCGACCGCGGGTTCGGTGACGGCACCGCTTCGCAACCTGGGCGGCAGCGTGGGGGCGATCATCGCCGACGTCCTGCTCAACCTCTTCGGCTACGCGGCCTACCTGCTGCCGGTGATTCTCGGCGCGGTCGCATGGTTCGCGCTGTTCTGGAAGGATCCCGACGGCGAGCAGTCCGACCTCGGCCCCGCGCTGCGGCTCGTCGGCCTGGTGGCCTTCTTCGTCGCCATGTGCGGCCTCCTGCACCTGCGGCTCGACGCGGGCGACGTCGACCTCACTCGCGCAGGCGGCATCTTCGGCAAACTGGTCGGCAACTCGCTGGCCCGTGGCTTCGGCCGGCTGGGGGGCAACCTGTTCCTGCTGGCGCTGCTGCTGACGTCGATCACGCTGGCGACCGGGCTGTCCTGGCTGGCCGTGATGGATCGGCTGGGCCAGTGGGTGCTCGCAACCGGCCCCCTGTTCTCGAAGCTGTTCCGACGCGGCGCCCGCGAGGTGGAGGTGCGCCGCGAGGTCCGCGCCCTGCGCGAGGAGCGCGAGCAGGTGCGCAAGGTCGAGACCGCTAGGCGCGAGAAGCGCGAGCCGGTCCACATCGAGCCGCCGCCGGCACCGGTCGTGGAAAAGAGCGAGCGCGCCAAGCGCGAGCAGCAGATCCCGCTCTTCCACGTGCCCGACGGCACCGGCATCCCGCCGCTGGCGCTGCTGGACGATCCCAAGCCCCAGCCCAAGGGCTACGACACCGAGACGCTGGAGACGCTCTCCCGCCAGATCGAGTTCAAGCTCAAGGATTTCCGCATCGATGCGAACGTGGTCGGCGCGTATCCGGGCCCGGTCATCACGCGCTTCGAGATCGAGCCGGCACCGGGCATCAAGGTCAGCCAGATTTCCAGTCTGGACAAGGATATAGCGCGCGGACTTTCAGTGAAGTCCGTGCGCGTCGTGGACGTCATCCCGGGCAAGTCCGTGATCGGCCTGGAGATCCCGAACGTCAACCGGGAAATGATCTACCTGTCCGAGCTCCTGCGTTCGAAGGAGTACGACAAGTCCGCAAGCCCGCTCACGCTGGCGCTCGGCAAGGACATCGCCGGCCGGCCGACGGTGGCCGACCTCGCCCGCATGCCGCATCTGCTCGTCGCCGGCACCACGGGCTCGGGCAAGTCCGTGGCGGTGAACGCGATGGTGCTCTCGCTGCTCTACAAGGCCTCCGCCAAGGACGTGCGGATGCTGATGATCGACCCGAAGATGCTCGAGCTCTCGGTCTACCAGGGCATCCCGCACCTGCTCGCGCCGGTCGTGACCGATATGAAGGAGGCCGCCAACGGCCTGCGCTGGTGCGTGGCCGAAATGGAGCGCCGCTACAAGCTGATGAGCGCGGTGGGCGTGCGCAACCTGGGTGGCTTCAACAAGAAGGTGACCGACGCGATCAACGCCGGCCAGCCGATGATGGACCCGCTGTTCCGGCCCAATGCCGAGGCGGGCGAGATGCCGCGCGAGCTGGAGCCGCTGCCCTACATCGTCGTCTTCATCGACGAATTCGCCGACATGATGATGATCGTCGGCAAGAAGGTGGAGGAGCTGATCGCCCGCCTGGCGCAGAAGGCGCGCGCCGCCGGCATTCACCTGATCCTGGCCACGCAGCGCCCATCGGTGGACGTCATCACCGGCCTGATCAAGGCCAACATCCCGACGCGCATCGCTTTCCAGGTGTCGAGCAAGATCGACAGCCGCACCATCCTCGACCAGTCCGGCGCGGAGACGCTGCTGGGCCATGGCGACATGCTCTACCTACCGCCGGGGACCGCGATGCCCGAGCGCGTGCACGGGGCGTTCGTCAGCGACGAGGAAGTGCACCGCGTGGTCGAGCACCTCAAGCAGATCGGCGGCGGCCCGGACTACATCGAGGGCGTGCTCGAGGAAGTGCAGACCATGGGCGATGGCGTGGTCGTCGGCCCCACCGGCCTGCCCGAGAGCGGCGGGGGAGGGGACGAATCGGATCCGCTCTACGACGAGGCGGTCAAGATCGTCACCGAGACACGTCGCGCCTCCATCTCGGGCGTCCAGCGCCGGCTCAAGATCGGCTACAACCGCGCTGCGCGCCTGATCGAGGCCATGGAAGCCGCGGGCGTGGTCAGCCCGCCGGAGCACAACGGCGACCGCAGCGTGCTGGCGCCGCCGCCGCCGAAGATGTGAGCGGGCTGAAGCGATATCGGCCCGGGGTCGCAGGCTCTCACCCTGTTCATCTTTCAGGCGGCAGACTCGGCGCGTATTTCCAGGAGACGACCATGCGATCGATCACCGCACTCGCGGCCGCCGGCCTGCTCTTCGTTTCGGGCATCGCCTCGGCGGGCGCCCGCGACGAGCTCGACACGTTCACCAAGGGCCTGAAGGGCCTCGACGGCCGCTTCACCCAGCAGGTCTTCGACGCCAAGGGGCGCCTGAAGGAGAAGTCCACGGGGCGCATCGCGCTGTCGGCCCCGCGCCTGTTCCGCTGGGAATACGCCACCCCGTACCCACAGCTGGTGGTCGCCGACGGCAGGACGGTCTGGATCTACGAGCCGGACCTGAAGCAGGTGACCAAGCGCCCGCAGGGAGCCGAGGAGCGGAACAGCCCGCTGGCCGTGCTCATCGATCCGAGCCGCCTTGATGCGCAGTTCGTCGTGAAGGACGCGGGCACGGCCAACGGTCTGCAGTGGCTGATGCTGACGCCCAAGGGCGATGCGGCTTCGGCCGGCTTCCGGAGCGCGCGCCTGGGGTTCGCCAACGGCGGTCTGGCGCGGATGCAGGTGGTGGACCAGCTCGGACAGCGCACGGAGATCGCGTTCAGCGGCTGGAAGCGCAACCCGAGCCTGCCGTCGGCGACCTTCCGCTATACGCCCCCCAAGGGCGTGGACGTGATCGGCGGCTGATGGCCGCGGCGACCTGAACGGACAGGGGCGGGCAACCGCCCCTTCCTGTGTCCGGCGTCGCATTTTTCGCTTAACCGTTTGGAAAACAAGGCGTTTTCCCGGCGCCGATATCACCCTGCGTGCACGGCTTTCCGCCGACAGTGGCCCGGTAGTCGCATTACCGCGGCGTTCCGGGGAACCGCCATGCACCGACCCGTCCTCCTCACCCTCGCCACCGTCGCCACGCTTGCCGCGGGCACGATGATCGCCCACGGCCGGGATAGTGCCTCGGCGGTGGTGGCTCAGGCTGCCGCGCCCGCCGCTGTCAGTGCCATCGACGATGCCGTCGCCGCGGCGGTCATCGGGAGCATCAGCGGGCAGTTCGACACCGATGATGTGACCGTCCAGCTGGCCGATGTCGATGCGGTGCCGCTGAGCATCCGCGACCGTGAACTGCGCGGCAGCGGACGGCTTCGCATCGACGGGCACGCGCAGTGGATCCCGTTCCGCTTCGCCGCGCTCTACGACACGCAGAACGCGGAGGTCTCGCAGCCGCGCCTGCAGCTCGGCGGCGCGGGTGCGGCCACCACCGCGGACGCCTCCATCACCAGGGGCCTCGAGGCACAGGTCGCGCAGGCGCTGACCGCCGAGTTCGCGGGGCAGCCGGTGGCCTGGAAGCAGGGCGCTACGCGCGTGTCGACCGAGGATTCGCGCTTCGTCCACGTCGTGGGCAAGGGGCTCGCCGACTTCGGCGCCGAAGGGCGCGTGGACGCGCGTGTCGATGCGCTCTACGACCGGCGCACCGGGCGCTGGCTGCGCGTGAGCTACGAACTCGGCGGGTCCGAGGACGCCCTCGCCGGCGGAGCCGTCGCGAGCCTGTGACCGCGCGCTGGTAAGGTGCGCGCAGGCCAGACCCCCGTCCGCACGTGCCACGACGCCCCTCCACGCCGGTGATCGCCGGCGACGACGCCCCCGACGCGCTGAAACCCCTCGCCGAACGCATGCGCCCGCGCACGCTGGACGACATGGTCGGCCAGCGCCGCCTGCTCGCACCCGGCTCCGCGCTGCGCCGGGCGGTCGAATCCGGCCGCATCCATTCCATGGTGCTGTGGGGCCCGCCGGGCTGTGGCAAGACCACGCTCGCCTTGCTGCTCGCGCGATATGCCGACGCCGAGTTCCGCGCCATCTCCGCCGTGCTCTCGGGCCTGCCCGACGTGCGCCAGGTGCTCGCCGAGGCGGCCGAACGCTTCGCCGAAGGCCGCCGCACCGTGCTGTTCGTGGACGAGGTGCACCGGTTCAACAAGGCGCAGCAGGACGCGTTCCTGCCCGCGATCGAGCGGGGCACGATCGTCTTCGTCGGCGCCACCACCGAGAACCCGTCCTTCGAGCTCAATTCCGCGCTGTTATCGCGCTGCCGCGTGCACGTGATGGAGGCGGTGTCGCCGGAGGACATCGCCGATGCCCTGCGCCGCGCGCTGGCCGACGCCGAACGCGGGCTGGGTGCGCAGGAGATCGCGGTCGAGGATGCACTGCTGGTGCAGATCGCCCAGGCGGCGGATGGCGATGTGCGGCGCGCGCTCACGCTGCTCGAGATCGCCGCGGAGCTCGCGACGGGGGAGGGCGGCCGCATCACCGAAGCCACGCTCGCCCAGGTGCTGGCGGACCGTACGCGGCGCTTCGACAAGGGGGGCGAGCAGTTCTACGACCAGATCTCGGCGCTGCACAAGTCGGTGCGCAGTACCAATCCCGACGCCGCCCTCTACTGGCTTGCCCGCATGCTCGACGGCGGCGCCGACCCGCACTACCTGGCACGGCGCATCACCCGCATGGCGGTGGAGGACATCGGCCTTGCGGACCCGCGTGCGCTCGCGATGGCGATCGATGCCTGGGAAACGTACGACCGGCTCGGCAGCCCGGAAGGCGAACTCGCCCTCGCGCAGGTGGTGGTCTACCTCGCATCGACCGCGAAATCGAACGCGGGCTACGTGGCCTGGGGCGAGGCACGCCGGGACGTGCGCGAATACGGCACGCAGGAGGTGCCGCTGCACCTGCGCAACGCGCCGACCCGACTCATGAAGTCGATCGGGTACGGCAGGAACTACCGCTACGACCACGACGTGGAAGGTGGCGTCGCGCTGGATCAGACCGCGTTCCCGGACGCCATGGGCGAGCGCGTCTACTACCGTCCTGTGCCGCGCGGGCTGGAAATCAAGCTGGGCGAGAAGCTCGACCAATTGCGGCGCGCGCGTGCGGAGGCGCGCGGCGAGGCCCCTGACCCCTCATCGCCGTAGCCCGGGTAAGGCCGCAGGCCGCACCCGGGACGTCGCTCCGCCGGCGCCTCTTCCGCAGCAGTTCGCTACCTAGACCCCGTAGTACCCGCGATACCACGCCACGAACCGCGCGACCCCGTCCTCGATCGGCGTCGAGGGCGCGAAGCCCGTGTCGCGCCTGAGGGCCTCCACGTCGGCATACGTATCGGGAACATCGCCCGGCTGCATGGGCAACAGGCGCCGCTCGACGCGACGCCCGATGCACTCCTCGAGCACTTCGACGAAGCGCAGCAGCTCCACCGGCTGGTGGCTGCCGATGTTGTAGACCCGGTACGGCGCGGTCGACGTGGCCGGGGAGGCGAGCAGCGAGCTGTCGTCGCGCGCCACCGGCGGACGGTCCAGCACGCGGACCACGCCTTCGACGATGTCGTCGATGTAGGTGAAGTCCCGGCTGTGGCGCCCGAGGTTGAAGACGTCGATGGGCTCGCCCGCCAGGATGCGCCGCGCGAACAGGAACGGCGACATGTCCGGCCGGCCCCAGGGGCCATAGACGGTGAAAAAGCGCAGGCCGGTGGTCGGCAGCCCGTAGAGATGGCTGTAGGTGTGCGCCATCAGCTCGTTGGCCTTCTTCGTCGCTGCGTACAGGCTCACCGGATGGTCGACCGGATCCTCCACGGAAAACGGCAGCCGGCGGTTGGCGCCGTAGACCGAGCTGGACGACGCGTAGACCAGGTGCTCCACGCCCGCATGGCGGCAGGCCTCCAGGATGTTGATGAAGCCCACCAGGTTGCTGTCCACGTAGGCACGCGGGTTCTCCAGCGAGTAGCGGACACCGGCCTGTGCGGCCAGGTTCACGACGCGGTCCGGGCGGAAGTCGGCGAAGGCGCGCTCGAGCGCCTCGCGGTCCTCCAGCTTCGCCTCTACGAAGCGGAAGCCGTCGGACGGCACCAGATGAAGCAGGCGGTCGCGCTTGAGCTGCGGGTCGTAGTACGCGTTGAGGTCGTCGTAACCCAAGACCTCGTCGCCGCGCTCGATGAGGCGGCGCGCCAGGTGTGCGCCGATGAAGCCGGCCGCGCCGGTGACCAGCACGCGCATGTCAGAGCCTCCCGTCGACGGCGGCGCGGGGCAGGGCGCCCTTGACGTCGTAGACCACCGCACCCTCGCGTCCGAAGGCCCGCAGCGCCTCGGCGCCGGCCTCGACGAACTCGCGGTGCGGAACCGCCAGCACCACCGCGTCGTAGGCGCCGCGGGCCGGCGCATCGACCAGGGCGAAGTCGTAGGCGCGCGTGGCCTCGTCGGCGTCAACGCGCGGGTCGTGCACATCCACTTCGGCGCCGAAAGCGCGCAGCTCGGCCACGATGTCGACCACGCGCGTGTTGCGCAGGTCGCCGCAGTTCTCCTTGAAGGCAAGGCCCAGCACGAGGACGCGCGGGCGCGCGGACATGCCCCGCGAGGCCACGAGCCTGAGCACGCGATGGGCCACGTGCACGCCCATGCCGTCGTTGATGCGGCGGCTCGCCGAGATGAGCTCGGCGTGGTAGCCCACTTCCTGCGCCTTGTGCGCGAGGTAGTAGGGATCGACTCCGATGCAGTGCCCCCCGACGAGGCCGGGGCGGAACGGGAGGAAATTCCACTTGGTGCCCGCGGCTTCGAGCACGTCGACGGTGTCGATGCCGAGCCGGTCGAGGATCAGCGCCAGCTCGTTCATGAGCGCGATGTTGACGTCGCGCTGGATGTTCTCGATGACCTTCGCGGCCTCCGCCACGCGGATGCTCGACGCGCGATGCGTGCCGGCCGGCACGATGCCCCGGTACAGCGCGTCCACGAACCCCGCCGCGGCCTCGCAGGAGCCGGACGTCACTTTGACGATGTCGGGAAGACGGCGGCCCTGGTCGCCCGGGTTGATCCGCTCGGGGCTGTAGCCGACGTGGAAGTCGCGTCGGTATGCCAGGCCGGATTCGCGCTCGATGATGGGTACGCAGCGCTCCTCCGTGGCGCCCGGGTACACCGTCGATTCGAAGATGACGACGTTACCGGGCCGCAGCACGCGTCCCACCGTGCGGCTGGCGGCTTCCAGCGGGCTGAAATCCGGCCGCTTGTAGGCATCGACCGGTGTCGGCACGGTCACCACGAAGACGTCGTGGCCGGAGAGCGTTTCGGGGTCGCTTTCGAAGCGGAGCCGCGGCGCACGTAGCGCGGCGGCATCGGTCTCGCCGGTGCGATCGAAGCCCTTGCGCAGCTCGTCCACGCGCTGCGCATCCACGTCGAAGCCCAGCGTGTCGCGCGTGGCGGCGAAGGCGACCGCCAGCGGCAGCCCCACGTAACCGAGGCCGACGATCGCGACGCGGGCGGTGTCGAATGGCGGAAGGGAGGCGGGCTGCATACGGTTTCCTTCGCAGGGCTGCCTATGATGCCGGCACCCGCGCCCGGAAGGGGACGCGGCGGAATCCTACGCCCGCGTGCGCTCGCGGCGGACGGCCGGGCGATGGTCGGCGGTGGAGACTGCGCGTCCAGGAACAGGAGGACGCATGCCGATCTTTCGAACATGGATGCTCGCGTTGCCCGCGCTGGTCGGCGCCTTGTCGCCCGCGGGCGCGCAGACCGTGCAGAAATGCCGCGCAGCGGACGGAACGGTCCGGTACCAGAGTGCGGCCTGCGCACCGGGTGAGCGTGTTCTCGCGACATGGGACGCCGAGCCGGACCCGGCTATGCCCGCCGCCGCGCCGAGCGTGCCGACACGCGCGGAGTCGACGGCACCGCGCCGTCGGCGCCCCGCTTACCGGCGCGCGGCCTCCCGCGTCGACGTCGACCCGTGCCGGGCGGCCAAGGAGCGCCGCGACGCCATCGAGCGGCGCGTGGGCCTGGCGCGGACCTACGAGCTGCTCAGTGCGCTTCAGCGCGATGTCTACGAGGCATGCCGGTAGGCGACGCGGCGGGTGGCCGCGGGTTCGGTGCCGACGTGGGCGTGGCGGTGGTCGGGGGCGGACGGGCCGTAGGCTCGGGCCGCGGGTCTTGCCGGCACGGGCCGGGGAGGGTGCGTCCCCGCGGAGCGTCCGGGACCGGCCGGAAGGCCGGATTTTCGCGGATACCCCGAAAAAACCGCTTGCGTCGGGATCGAAGTCGCGCGATAACGCGCACTCCTTCCACCCGGAAATCGCAAACCATGGCGACGAAGAAAACCGCGAGTGCTGGCTCCAAGATCAAGCCGGTCACCGAGCCCCTGGGCAAGAGTGGCCTCGTCAACTACATCTCCGAGCGCACCGAGCTGGCGCCGCGCGACGTGCGCGCCGTGCTGTCGGCCCTCGAGGAAGCCGCCCACGGTTCGCTGCACAAGAAGGGCTGCGGCAGCTTTACCTTCCCGGGCATGCTGAAGGTCACCAAGGTCGACGTCCCGGCCAAGCCGCGCCGCAAGGGCATCAACCCCTTCACCAAGGAAGAGCAGTGGTTCGCGGCCAAGCCGGCTTCGGTCAAGCTGAAGGCGCGCCCGCTCAAGAAGCTCAAGGACGCCGCGGTCTGAGCCGCCGCGCCAACGAATTCCAGGCCGCCGGGCGACCTGCGGCCTTTTTCGTTCCGGGATTCGAAGTTGTGCCCGTAGCCCGTCGAGCTGCGTGTCGGGCGCTGCGCTAGCCTGCACCTGCGGCTTGTGCGCGCGTCGGAACACCAGCAGGGATGTCCGGCATTAGAGCACCTCAAGGCGGCATAGCCGCCTCTGGATAGACCACAGCCAACGTCTATGACTGCGCATAATGTCTATTACGTAAACCGGAACCGGCTCCGCCGCGCCGTGAAGGCGGCATCAATTCTGCTTGCCCGATGGTCCCGTCTCACTGGATGCGACCATGCACGACCGTCCGCCCTGCTGGCCTGAAGGCGAACTGCTCCGACATAAATTCAGCAGCGTTTGCGACGCAACTTCGTGTTTTGAGGCCGGCGGCCTCGGGTTTCGCCAATTCCGTCGCGAGCTAAAGCTGCCGTCCCCGACTTACAACTTGGCTCTGTTCGCGTTAGTTGAGGATGGGCTCACGCGGAGATGGCCAAAGCCAGCAGGGATGCGGCGCTGGCGCCGGATCGGGCATTCCGGTCGAGCGCCCGGAACCAGCCCAGGTAGTTCGGCA
>JBMOOW010000068.1:0-9510 GCA_049323195.1 Pseudomonadota bacterium
TACCTCGTGCTGCTGTTCGTCGTGTTCTGGTTCTATCCGGTGGTGTTCGAGGCGGTGTTCGACGGCCGCACGCCCGGCAAGCGCGCGCTGGGGCTGCAGGTGGTCTCCGCCGACGGCGCCCCGATCGGCTGGCGCGCTTCGTTCACCCGCAACCTGCTGCGCACCGTCGACATGCTGCCCTTCGGCTATGCGGCGGGGCTGGTCGCCTGCCTCTGCGATCCGGCGGCGCGCCGGCTGGGCGACATGGTCGCGGGCACGCTGGTCGTGCACCGCCTGCGGCAGGACGCCCCTGCCGCCGTGCCCGCGGTCGCGCCCAGCCCGCCGTCGACGCCGCTTCAGCCGGACGAGCAGGCGGCGGTGCTGGCGTTCGCCGAACGCGCGCCCGGCCTGACGCCGGCCCGGCGCGACGAGCTGGCCGACCTGGCCTCGCCCCTGGTGCAGGCGCATGGCGAGCAGGCCGCGCATCGCCTGTACGCGATCGCCAACTGGCTGCTGGGGCGCGCATGAAGCAGGACGCCTTCGTCGCGCGCCACCACGCCGAATGGGACGCCTTCGAGCGCTGGCTGGACGCGCGCGGCGAAAGCCTGCATCGCGCGCGTCGCGAGCGCGAGCTGCCCGACCTGCGCGATGCCGACGTGCCCGCGCGCTACCGTCGCCTGTGCCAGCACCTGGCGCTCGCGCGGCGCCGCGGCTACAGCCCGGCGCTCACCGCACGCCTGCAGGTGCTGATGCAGCGCGGGCATGCCGTGCTCTACCGCACGCCGCCGCCACGCTGGCACCGGCTGCTGGTCTTCCTGGTCGCCGGCTTCCCGCGGCTGGTGCGCGCCGAACGCGGCTGCATGATCGCCGCCGCGCTCCTGCTCTACCTGCCCGCGGTGCTGGCCTTCGCCGCGATCCAGTGGCAGCCCGATCTCTCGGCCTCGATGTTCTCGCCCGAGCAGCTGGCGCAGTTCGAGCAGATGTACGACCCCGCCGACCCGCAGCGCCGCCTCGGCCGCGACGACGGCACCGACGTGGCCATGTTCGGCCACTACGTCTGGAACAACATCTCCATCGGCTTCCGCACGTTCGCCAGCGGCCTGCTGGCGGGCGTGGGCACGATCGTGGTGCTGCTGTTCAACGGCGCCTTCCTCGGCGGCATCGCCGGGCACCTGCAGGCGGTGGGCCATGGCGACCCGCTGTGGCGCTTCATCGTCGGGCACGGGGCGTTCGAGCTCACCGCGATCTGGATCGCCGGTGGCGCGGGCCTGCAGCTGGGCCTGCGCCTGGTCGCGCCGGGCCGGCTGCGGCGCATCGACGCGCTCGTCGAGGGCGGCCGCCGCGGCGCGCTGATCGCCGCGGGCGTTTTCGTGATGCTGCTCGTCGCGGCCTTCATCGAGGCCTTCTGGTCGTCGATCGGCTGGATGCCGGCCTGGATCAAGTACGCGGTGGCGGCGGTGCTGTGGGCGGGCGTGCATGCCTGGCTGCTGCTGGGCGGCCGTGGCCACGTGCCGGGCGACGGGGCGCCGCCATGAGGATCGACGCGCTCACGGTCGTGCTGCGACCGCGTTCGTCCTGGGAGGCGGTGGAACTCGGCACCGCGCTGGTGCGCCGCCATGCGCGCGCGGTCTGGGCGCCCTGGCTCGCGCTCACGCTGCCGGTGTTCGCGCTGGTCAACGTCGCGATGTACGCGCTGGACATGCTCTGGCTCGCCGCGGTGCTGATGTGGTGGCTCAAGCCGCTGTTCGCGCGCCTGCCGCTGTTCGTGCTCTCGCGCGCGGTGTTCGGCGAGGTGCCCTCCACGCGCACGACGCTGCGCCAGGCGCTGCGCGGCGGCGGGCACGCGATGCTGGCCTACCTGACTTGGCGGCGCCTGTCGCCGGCGCGCGCCCTGCTCATGCCGGTGGACGTGCTGGAAGGCGGCACGCCCGCGCAGGCCGCCGCGCGGCGGCGCGTGGTCGCCGGATCGGCCTACGGCATCGCCGCGCTCACGCTGATCGTTTTCCTGCATTTCGAGGTGGCACTGACCCTTGGCCTGGGCATGCTCGCCTTCCTGTTCGTGCCGGAGGAGCACCTGATGGGCTCGCTCCAGCAGGCCTGGGCCTGGGTGCTGGAGTCGCCCGTCTGGCTGCAGCTGCTGGAGAACGCGCTGGCCTGGGCCGCCACCAGCCTGCTCGAGCCCTTCCACGTGGGCGCGGGTTTCGGGCTCTACCTCAACCGCCGCACCGAGATCGAAGGCTGGGACATCGAGCTGGCCTTCCGTCGCCTGCGGGCGCGCCTGCAGGCGGCTGCGGGGGTGCTCACGCTCACGCTCGCGCTGGCGGTCGGGCTGGCCGCGTTCCCGGCGCGGGCGGCCGACCCGCCGCGCCCGGCCCCGGCCTGCCCCTCGCCGCGTGCCGCCGAGACGCCCCTGGCCGCGCAATTCGGTGGCGATTACGCCGCGCCCGGGAGTTTCGACCGCGCGGTGCAGCGCGCCTATGCCGACCCGCGCGTGAACCCGCGCCGCGTACTGCAGCAGTGGAAGCCGCGCGAACGCAAGCAGGACGCACGCGAGCGCGACGGGGCGCCGGCCTGGCTGGCCGACCTCGCCGCCGCGGTCGGCACGATCGGGGAAATGCTGCTGTGGGCCCTGGCGGCGCTCGCCGTCGGGCTTCTGGCCTGGACCGCGCGGCGCTGGTGGCCCTGGTTGCGCCGGCTGGCCGGGCCGACCGTCGCCAAGCCCGCGGCCGTGCGCGAGCAGGCCCTGCCGGCCGCCGAGCCGCTGCCCGCCGACGTCGTCGGCAGCGCACGGCGCCTGTGGGCGACGGCGCAACCGCGCGAAGCGCTCGCGCTCGTCTACCGGGCCGCGGTGGAGGCGATGGTCGCCGCGACCGGCCGCGCCCTGCCGCCAGGCGCGACCGAAGCCCAATGCCTGCGCGCCTCGCAGGCACTGCCCGAGGCACCGCGCCGCGCCTTCGCCGCGATCGTGCGCCTGTGGCAGCAGGCGGCGTATGCCGACCGCATCCCGCCGGACGCGGCCTTCGATGCGCTGCTCGCCGACGCGGCGGTGCAGTTCGGGTGGGGCCGATGAAGGCCGCCCTGCGCTGGCTTCCGTTGGTCGTGCTGGGCCTGGCGCTGCTCGGCGGCGGTGTCGCGTGGTGGCGGCATGCCTTCGAGCGCGTGAGCGAAACGGTCGACCTGCCGCGTACCGGCGAGGCCGCGACCAACCCGCTCTTCGCCCTGCGCATCGCGCTGGAAAAGGACGGCCGCCGCGTGCGCCCGTGGCGGCGCATGGACCCGGACGCGATGGCCCTGGGCCCGCGCGACAGCCTCGTGCTGGACGGCGACCCGCGCATGCTGGGCGGGGATGACGTCGACGCCCTGCTGCGCTGGGTGCGCGGCGGCGGCTACCTGGTGGTCGCCACGCCCGCACCGGATCCGGCGGTCGACGTTCTGCAGCGCACGCGCCGCGCCGGCGCACGCAGGCTGCCGGTGCCCCTGCTCGACGCCCTGGGCGTGCGCACGCGCCTGGCGCCGCCGGCCTGTCTCGGCCTGCACCTGCCCGGGCTGTCGGCGCATCGCGAGTTCTGCGAAGGCCGCCGTTTCGACGCACCGCCGCATGCGCGCCTGCGCTGGGGTGACGACGCCGGCGATGCCTTCGCGCGCATCCCGCTGGGCGAAGGCATGGTCGACGTGCTGGCCGAGCTCGACTTCCTGCGCACCGGCGAACGCGACCAGCCGTCCGACGGCCTGCAGGACTGCACGCACGTGGCGCTGGCGCGCCAGCTCGTCGCCCGCATGGACCGCGGCGGCACGGTGCATCTGGTGCATGTCGCCGCGATGCCCTCGCTGTGGACCTGGCTGTTGCGCGAGGCCTGGCGTGCGTGGCTGCCACTCGCGCTCCTGCTCGCCGGCTGGCTGTGGGCGCGCGCGCGCCGCTTCGGGCCGCAGATTCCCTCGCCCGCGCGCGAACGCCGCTCGCTGCTGGAGCACGTGAGCGCGAGCGGCGAACACCAGTGGCGCTACGGCGATGGCGACCGCCTGTTCGACGCCATGCGCGGGGCCTTCCTCGCCCGCCTGCGCCGCCGCGATCCGCATGGCGCCGCGCTCGCCGGGCAGGCGCAGGTCGAGTACCTCGCCACGCGCCTGCGCATGCCGCCGGCGCAGATCGTCGACGCCCTCACCCCACCCGAGCCGCGCGATGGCAGGAGCCTGCTCGCGCGCATCGCCCTCCTTGTCCGCATGAGAAACCGGCTATGACCGACGCCCCGACCCCCCTGCCCTCCGGCGAGCCCGTCATGGAGGCCGCCGCGCGCCTGCGCGAGGCCGTGGGCGCGGCCTTCATCGGCCAGGCGCAGACGCTCGAGCAGATCCTCGTTGCCCTGCTGGCCGGCGGCCACGTGCTGATCGAGGGCGTGCCCGGGCTGGGCAAGACGCTGCTGGTGCGTGCGCTCGCGCAGGCGCTGGACTGCGGCTTCGCCCGCGTGCAGTTCACGCCCGACCTCATGCCCAGCGACATCAGCGGCCATGCCGTCTGGGATCCCAAGACCGAGACCTTCTCCATCCGCCGCGGCCCGGTGTTCACGAACCTGCTGCTGGCCGACGAGATCAACCGCGCGCCGGCCAAGACCCAGGCCGCGCTGCTGGAAGCCATGGCCGAGCGCCAGGTCACCATCGAGGGCCAGAGCTTCGAACTGCCGCCGCCGTTCATGGCGCTGGCCACGCAGAACCCGCTCGAGCACGAGGGCACCTATCCGCTGCCGGAGGCGCAGCTCGACCGCTTCCTGCTCAAGGTGCTGATCGGCTATCCCGGGCTCGCCGACGAACGCCGCATGGTGGCCGACGTCAGCCGCGGCGCGGCCAGCACGTTCGACCTCTCGCGCGTGCCGCGCGTGATGGGCCCGGAGGAGCTGGTCGCGATGCAGGCCGCCACCGCGCAGCTGCACGTGGACGATGCCGTGATCGACTACGCCGTGCGCATCGCCGCGGCCACGCGCGACTGGGCCGGCATCGCCCTGGGCGCCGGGCCGCGCGGCTCGATCGCCCTGGTGCGCTGCGCGCGCGCGCAGGCGGTGCTCGCCGGCCGCGACTTCGTCACACCCGACGACGTGCGCGAGATCGCCCTGCCCGCACTGCGCCATCGCATCCTGCTCGCGCCGGAGCTGCAGCTGGAAGGCCAGTCCACCGACACCGTGCTGCGGGCGCTGCTGGCCCGCGTGGACGCGCCGCGGCAGTGAGCACCACGCCGGCCCGCCCGTCGAACGACGCGACCGCATCGCGCGCCTGGCCCCGCCCGGCGGCCGCATTGCTGGCTGCGCTCGCGGCATGGGCGGCGCTGGGCGTGCCGGTCACGCTCGAGCGCCTGGCGCCGGAGGCCTGGCGCTGGGCCGGCATCGCGCTCGGGCTGGTCGCGCTGGTCGACGTGGCGCGCCTGCTCGCCATGCCCGCCCCGCGCGTGGCGCGCCGCGCGCCGGACACCTGGCCCGTGGGCGTGCGCACGCAGGCCACGCTCACGCTCGATGCCGGGCGCCGCCAGCGCCTGGACGTCTACGACCTGCACCCCGGCGACTGGACCGGCGAAGGCCTGCCACGCCGTCTCGACCTGCGGCCGGGCATCGCCACGTCCGTCGACTACCACCTGACGCCGCAGGCCCGTGGCGACCGCGAATTCGCGGGCACCCAGCTGCGCCTGCACTCGCCCTGGCGCCTGTTCCGCCGCGACGTCGTCGTGGGCGCGCCGCAGCGCGTGCGCGTGTACCCCAACTTCGCGCCCCTGGCGAAGTTCGCGCTGTTCTCCTCCGAACAGGCCTCAAGGCTGGTCGGCGCGCACCTCAAGCGCCGCCGTGGCGAAGGCACCGACTTCCACCAGATGCGCGAATACCGCGTCGGCGATTCGCTGCGCCAGATCGACTGGAAGGCCACCGCGCGCACGCGCCGGCTGGTCTCGCGCGAATACCAGGACGAGCGCAACCAGCAGGTGGTGCTGCTGCTCGACACCGGCCGCCGCCTGATGGCGCGCGAACCCGCCCCCGGCACGGCAGGGGATGCCATGAGCCATTTCGACCACGTGCTCGACGCTGCGCTGGTGGTGGCATGGCTCGCCCTGCGCCAGGGCGACGCGGTGGGCCTGCTCGCGCACGGCGGCGACACCGCCTGGGTACCGCCGCAGCGCGGCAGCGCGGCCATCGACCGCCTGCTGCGCGCCGCCTACGCGCTGCAACCGCGTCCCGTCGCCACCGACTTCCTCGCCGCCGCCACCGAACTCGCGCTGCGCCAGCGCCGCCGCGCGCTGGTGATGCTGGTCACCAACCTGCGCGACGAGGACATGGACGACGTGCTCGCCGCGGTCGCGCTGCTGCGCCGCCGCCACCTGGTCTGCATCGCCTCCCTGCGCGAGGCCGTGCTCGACCGCACGCTGGCGCATGAGCCCGCCGAACTCTCCGACGCCCTGCGCACGGCCGCCACCGCGCAGTACCTCGCCCAGCGCGACGCGGCCCACGAGGCCCTGCGCAGCCACGGCGTCACCGTGCTCGACGTCACCTGCGACCAGCTGCCGGCGGCGCTGGTCGAGAAATACCTTTCGATCAAGCGGGATGGATTGCTGTAGCCACGGGTCCGGGACGCGCCTTGCAGGGGAACCATCGACATGCACGACCTCATCGCAGAGCCGGTCACCGCGCCGGCATCCTCCGCACAGGACATGGATCGCCTGATCGCCACGCTGCCCCCGCCGCTGCCGCGCATCGGGCCGCGCCTGGAAGTGTGCGACGAAGGCTGGCAATCCACCGAGCCTGCGCCGTGGAGGCGCTACGGCGCACGCATCTTCGACATGACCACGCTGGGCGTCGTCGGCTGGGAGCTGGTCGGGCTTGCGGTCGGCACGCTCGCGCCGGCCTTGCATACGCGCCTGTTCGGCGCGGGACTTGCACCGGCGCTGGCCGTGGTCACGCTGCCGCTGCTGGTAATGCCATTGTCCGCGCTCCTGCTCGGCACGACGGGCAGCACGCCCGGCAAGTGGCTGTTCGGAACGCGGGTGACGCGGCGTGACGGCACGCCGCCTGGCGTGCTCGCGATGCTGCGCCGCGAACTGCATGTGTGGGTCGTGGGGCTGGGCATGGGACTGCCGCTGGTGAGCCTGGTGACGATGCTGGTGGCGCGTACGCGGCTGGTCGAAACGCATTGCGCCGGCTGGGACGCCGGGCGCCCGTGGGTGGTGACGCACCGCCCGTCGGGCCCCCTGCAGTGGACGCTGGCGACGGCCGCCTTCGCCGTATGGATCGCGCTGCGCGTCCTGCCCGGAGTGACCGCATGAACGCGGATCTTTACCTGCATCGCAACGGCCGCGCCGACGGTCCGCATTCCGAAGCCGAGCTGCATCGCGCCTGGGTCGATGGCCTACTGCCTGCACGCACGTTGTCCTGGCGCGTCGGCGAGGTGCGCTGGACCTGGCTGGGCCGCCGCTGGTCCACGCCGGCGAGCCGCGCCATGTCGCGGCTGGGGCTGGGGCTGGCATGGGCCGCGGTGCTCGTGCTCGCCGTGCTGCTCTACGGGGTCGGCGACCGGCTGCCCGTGGCCTACCGTGGCTTTGGCGCCACGCTCGCGATGGTCGGCTCGACCATCGCGCTGGCAATCGCCGGCCTGGTCATGCGCAGCATGGGCATGCGGCGGCAGACGGGGCGGGCCGGCGTGGCGACGATCGCGGCCGCGCATGCGCTGGCCGTCGGCTGCATCGTCTCGGGCTTCGTGCTGACGCAGCGCATGGCCGATGACGCCGCACGCGGGAACGTCGGCGACGCCACGATGCGACTGTCGGGCAATGGGCGCGTGCTGCAGGTCGAAGGCGAGATCGGCCCCCGCTTCGTCGGCGACCTGCGCCATGCCCTCGATCGCGCGCCGGGCTTGCATCGCATCGTGATCAACAGTCCGGGCGGGCTCGTCGACGATGCGATCGAGGCCGGCGAGCTGGCACGCGCACGGGGCCTGCCGGTGCGCGTGGAGCGGCGTTGCGCGAGCGCCTGCGTACTGTTCTGGTCCGCGTCGGGCCTACGCGAGATGACCGCCGACGCGCACCTTGGCCTGCATCGCACCGAGATCGCCGTGGACATGCCCGAGGCCTGGCGGCGCCTGGTCCTTGGCCGCAGCGACCGCCGCGAGCGCGCGGTGCTGGAACAGGCGGGCTTCGATGCGGCGCTGCTGGCGTTACGCGAGTCGACCGCGCCGGGCGACATGGCCTGGGTGGATGGCGCACGCCTGCTCGACGCCGGTGTGCAGGCACGGGTGCTGGATGCGCGCGGCGCGCCGGTGGACGTCATGACCGCGCGCATGCTGGCGGTCATCGACGCGGTGGCCGAGGACGATCCGGCGGTCCCGCTCTACCGCGCCGCCCTGGCGCATCCGCGGTTGCGGGACGCCCATGCCGAGATGCTGCACGACGCGCTCACCTCCGAGCGCGCCGATTCGCTCGCGGTCGCCACCGAGGCCCTGGCCCGCGAAGCCCGGCGCGAGGGCATCGGCTTCGCGCCCGCCGGGGCGGTCGCCGCCTGGGGGCGGCACCGCGCGGCGGCACTCGGTGCCGTGCTTGCGCGCGCCGATGCGAAGGCCTGCAGGGGGATGCTGTTCTCACCGGCCCTGCCGGCCGGCGACGACGGCAGCCGCCATCTGCAGGCGCTCGCGCGCCTGATCGATGCGCTGCCTGCCAACGAGCCGGATGCGGCGCGCCGGCTGGGAGACGGGACGCTGGTACGCGGCCTCGCTCAGGCCGCCTACGTCGACGTGGCCGTGCGCCATCGCCTGCAGGGCGCGCCGACGCAGTGGCCCGTCCTGGCGCAGTGCGCCTTCGTGCAGGGCCTGTACGCACGGGCGGCGCGGCTTCCGGGCGAACGCGCGGCGGCCGCGGTGGCGGCGCTCGACGGCGATACGACCGGCGCCCTGTGACGCGTCAGGCACGACCCGCGGCGATGGCCTCGATCAGGTTGTTTTCCGCCTCCTTCACCAGCCCCTGCGCATAGATCGCCCAGGCGAGGTACGCGCGGATGCGCTGGTGGTAGCGGTGGCCGAAGTTCTCGCGGGCGCGGATGCGGCGCTCGCAGCGGCGCTTCTGCTCCTCCAGGTACTCGCGCACGGTGATCAGCTTGGCCCGCGCCTGCGGCGCGCTGAGCGCGCGCAGGCCGAAGAAGGGCAGCTCGCGGTAGTGCGGATGGCGCGAGAGCGGGGACTTGTTCCAGTTCACGGCGGCGATCGCCGCCAGCTGCGCCTGCGTGCCGCACTGGCCGCAGGGACAGCGCACCTGCCAGCGCAGGTCGACGAGATCGAGCGAGGGCTGCGCGCCGCAGGCGGCGCAGGGGTTGATCCAGCGCTCGGCCTCGAGCGGATCGTCGGGGCCGAAGTCCAGCCATTGCGACGGGATGTCGACATGGCGGTCGGCGGGGTCGGCGGGGTCGGCGGGATGCGTGCGTGCGTGCATGAAGCCTCGGGGCGGTGCGGACATCGGCCGCGCTGGCCACTCCGTGGCGGGCGGCGCCCGGGCCGTGGCCGGGCGCGCGAAGTCTGGAC
>JBMOOW010000069.1:0-9434 GCA_049323195.1 Pseudomonadota bacterium
CACCAACCTGGTCGAAGGCATCAACAACAGGATCAAGGTCATCAAGCGCATGGCCTACGGCTACCGTGACGACGCCTACTTCTTCCTGAAGATTCGGGCCGCGTTCCCCGGAGTTGGGTGAAGAACCCTTTCTTTCCCCCAGAGGAGCACTCGATGAACCACAACAACCAGAACGAGCGTCGCGAAGGCCAGAACAACCAGAACGAGCGCCGCGAGGGCTCGAGCCAGCAGAACGAGCGCCGCGAGGGCGGTTCGCAGCAGAACGAGAACAACCGCAACAACCAGAACAACCGCGAAGAGCGCCGTTGAGGCCTCGTGGTGAAGTGATCAACGGCCGCGCGAGCGGCCGTTTCACTCTGGAAGCGCCCCGGGGAAGGACGGGGCGTTTTCTTTTTTTTCACCACACCCCATACCGAACGCCGAGACGAGGCCTGCCGAATGCGGTCCGTTACACCCGACGACATCTTCCGCCATCGCAACCTGCAGGACATCAGCGCGTCACCTGGCCATTCCCGCGCCGCCTTCGTGGTCTCGCGCGCGAGCCGCGGCAAGGACGGCTACCGTTCCACCGCCTGGTACATCGACACCTCGGCCGACAGGCCGCGTGCGCGCCGGCTCACGAGCTCGCGCTTTGCCGCGCGTTCGCTGGTGGTCGCGCCGACGGGGGATCGCCTGGCCTTCCTGTCGGCGCGCGATGCGGACGACGGCCAGCAGGTCCACCTGATCCACTTCGACGGCGGTGAAGCCCGGGCACTGACGCGGGCCAAGCCCGAGATCGCCTCGTTGCTGGGCTGGTCACGCGATGGCCGCAGGCTTCTGGCGACGCAGAAGATGCCGTGGAAGGAAGACGAATTCGACGACCCCGAGGCCGCCTCGCGCCCGGTGGTCGTGCGGCACCTGCCCTACAAGATGGACGGTGCCGGCATGAAGGTCGGGCACCGCAGCCGCCTGGTGGAGATCGATGCCGACAGCGGCGAGGTGCGCGCGCTGGTCGAGGGGGACTTCGACGTGAGCGAGGCCACGTGGTCGCCCGACGGCACGATGCTCGCGTTCTCGCGCACGCGCGAAGGGCGCCAGCGGCACCAGTCGGACCTGTGGATCGCGCGCGGCGACGGGCGCGAGGCCCGGCGCCTGACCGACGACCTCTACTCGGTCAGCGGCATCCGCTTCTCGCCCGATGGCCGGCGGCTGGCGTTCGCGGCCGGCCACATCGAGGGCGATTCGCTGGTCGGCCTGTATTTCCTCGACGTCGACTCGGGCAAGCGCACCTGGGCCGGCGGCGACGACCTGCAGCTGGAAGGCGCGAGCGTGGTCTGGCATCCCGATGGCGAGCGCGTGGCCACCATCGCTGCGAGGCGCGGGTTGTTCGAGATCGCGGTGGTGGACGCGCGCAGTGGCCCGCCCTGGCGCATCGACCTCGGCCTGCGCCATGTCACCGCCCTGGGCGCCACGCGCGAAGGGCTGGTCTTCGTGGCCGCCAGCGTGCGCCGCCTGGACGAGCTGCATGCGGTGAACTGGGACGGCAGCGGCCTGCGCCGCCTCACCGCCTTCAACCGGCGCTGGTTCGGCCAGCGCATGCGACCGCGGGTCTCCAAGCGATGCTTCGAGGTGCCCACTGAGACCGGCGGCACCGAGAAGGTGGAGGCCTGGCTGCTGCGCCCGCCCGAAGGCGACGGCCCCTTCCCGCTGGTGGTGGATTTCCACGGCGGCCCGCAGAGCGTGGCGCTGATCGACTTCGCCAGCCACGTGTACTGGTACGACATGATCGCGCGCGGCTATGCGGTGCTGGCGCCGAACACGGTGGGATCGGGCAGCTACGGCGGCAAGTTCGCGCGCAGGCTCACCGGCCACTGGGGCGAGTACGACCTGCCGCAGGTCGAGGCCATCGTCGAGCAGTTGCGCAGCGAGGGCCTTGCCGACCGCGAACGCCTGGGCTGCTACGGCAAGTCCTATGGCGGCTACCTCAGCGCCTGGGTCGCGGCCTGCAGCGACAAGTTCAAGGCCGCGGTGGTGAGTGCGCCGGTGGCCAACCTGCAGTCGCACGGCGGAACCTCCGACACCGGGTATTACGTGACCCCGTATGCCATGGGCGCCGACCTGCACGAGGCCGCGGAGCAGTACGCGCGGCTCTCGCCCGTGGAGCACGCGGCGAAGGTCACCACCGCCACGCTGTTCCTGCAGGGCCAGGACGACCAGCGCTGCCCCGTGGGCCAGTGCGAGGAGATGTTCGCGAACATGGTCCGCGCCGGGCATGAGACGTCGATGATGGTGATCTATCCCGGCGGCTCGCATTCGATGGCCGGCAGCGGCAAGCCTTCACACCGGGTCGACTACCACCGCCGCGTCGCCCACTGGCTCGCGACCCACGTCTGACGTGCCGCTCACGGCGGCAGTGCGAAGGTCTTTCCCCCATGCCAACCCAGCCGACGCCAGGTATCCCGATGAATGCGATCGAACTGCTCAAGGCCGACCATGCCAAGGTCCGCGCCCTTTTCGAGGAACTGACGAACACCACCTCGCGTGCCGAGAAGACGCGCACGCAGCTTCTGGAGAAGATCCGCCTCGAACTCGACGTGCATACGCAGATCGAGGAGGAGATCTTCTATCCCGCCTTCCGCGAGGCCGGCAAGAAGTCCGACGACGAGCAGATGTTCCACGAGGCCCTCGAGGAGCATCGCGCCGCCGGCGAGCTGGTGATGCCGGACCTGCTGGAAACCGAGGTCACCAGCGAGAAGTTCAGCGGCCGCGCCAAGGTGCTGAAGGAACTCGTCGAGCACCATGCGGACGAGGAGGAGAAGGAGCTGTTCAAGCGCGCGCGCGAACTGATGAGCCGCGAGCAGCTCGTCGAACTCGGCGAGCGCATGGCCGCGCGCAAGGAGGAGCTGATGGCCGCCGGCCCGGCGATGATCGAGCAGATGAAGCGCCAGCAGGGCCAGAAGGGTTCCGAGCAGCCGCCGTTGCACTGAGCCGCACGCGCTCGACCCGCGAACCGGAGCCCGCCGCAAGGCGGGCTTCTTCGTGTGCGGCCCGTGGGCTCCCTGCCGATGCACACCGCCTGCGCCGGCGCTGGCCGGCATGGCGCCCGGCGCGAGATCGCGATGGCCGCATTCCGGGTCGGGGGCGCGGCCATTCATGAAACCGGGCCCGCCCGGCCGCCTGGCGAACCGGACCGAGGCTGTAAAATCCACGTTTTAGGGGCAGGTACCTCGTGGATTCTCGGCATCAGGCGCATACGCGGGCGCCCGGCCCTGCGCTCGTGCGCCTGCTGGCGCGCCTGGCCGGTGTCGACGCGCCCCCACCGACGCAGGCGCTGTCCGCACGGCTGAGCCACTGGGTCGACTGGCCGCAGGCGGTGGCGCTGTCGTCGGCGCTGGACGCGCATGCCGGCCCGGCCTCGCCCGACGGGCCCGATGCGGCCTGTGCGAGCGACGAATGCGACCAGGTGCGTGCCGCGATCATCCGCATGCTCGAGCGCGACCGGGCGTTCGCCGCCGGCTCCGCCGAGCCCGGCGCCGCCTTCTACCGCCAGCGCTACGCCGCGCTCCAGCAGATGATGGGCGCCGAGGTCGACCTGCTGCGCAGGCGGCTGCGCCAACGCCTGGTGCAGCGGGGCGCGGCCCTGGCCCGCCTCGCCGCGGTGGACGCAGTCCTGGAGAAGGCGATGGGTGCCCGCGAGCGCGCGCTGCTGTCCGCGCTGGCCGACCACGTGGCCGCGCACTTCGAGCGCCTGCGCCCGGCGTCCGAAACCGATCCGCCGGCCGCCGCACGCACGTGGCTGGCCGCCTTCCGGCGCGACATGAAATGCCTGCTCGTCGCCGAGCTCGATGTCCGCCTGCAACCCGCCCGCGGCCTGTTCGAGGCCCTGGGCTCCACGCCCGATGCCCATGCCCAATAACCTGCTCAAACCCGCCGTCTTCCTCACCGGCCTGGCCGCGCTCGGCTGGATCGCGGCGGGCTATGTCGGCGCCAGTGTCCCCGCGCTGTCGGTCGTGCTGCTCATCGCCGCCTGCTACGTGGCCGGCGGAATCGAACTGCGGCAGTACCGCAGGGCCACGGCCGCGCTGTCGCAGACGGTGGATGCCACCACCGCGCCCGTGACCGATCTGCCCGGCTGGCTCGCGCCCTTGCCGCCTTCGCTGCGCCATGCCGTTCGCCAGCGCATCGAGGGCGAGCGCGTTGCGCTGCCGGCGCCGGCGCTGACGCCCTACCTGGTGGGCCTGCTGGTGCTGCTGGGCATGCTGGGCACGCTGCTGGGCATGATGACGACGCTGCAGGGCACCGGCGCGGCTCTGGCCAGCGCCACCGACCTGGATGCGATCCGGACGTCGCTCGCCGCTCCGGTGAAGGGCCTGGCCTTCGCGTTCGGCACGTCGATCGCGGGCGTGGCCGCCTCGGCCATGCTCGGCCTGCTGTCCGCGCTCTGCCGCCGCGAACGGGCCGGCGCCGTGCAGAAGTTGGACGAGGCCATCGCCACCGTGCTGCGCGGCCACTCGAGCGCCCACCAGCGCGAGGAAGCCTTCCGGCTGCTGCAGCGGCAGGTCGATGCGATGCCGGCGCTGGTCGACCAGCTGAAGGCGGCGATGGCGGCCATCGAGCAGCAGAGCGCGGTCGCGCACGAGCGCCAGCTGGCGAGCCAGGCGGCCTTCCACGAGCGCAGCGAAAGCGCGCAGGCGCGGCTGGCGACCACGATCGAGCGCAGCCTCGAGGCGAGCGTGACCGAAGGCGCGCGCTCCGCCGCGGCGGCCCTGCAGCCGGTGGCCGAAACCACCATGGCGGCGCTCGTCCAGCATGCCGCCACGCTCCATGGCGACGTCGCACGCTCGATGCAGCAGCAGATCCAGGCGCTGGCGTCGACGATGGAAGCCAGCACCGCCACCGTGGCCGACCTGTGGACCGGTGCGGTCGCCAGCCAGCGCGAGGCCAACGAACGCGTCGTTCGCGGCCTGTCCGATTCGCTGGGGCGGTTCACCACGGCGTTCGACGAGCGCGCCGGCACGCTCGCCGAGGACGTCGCGCTGCGGTTCGACGCGGCCAGCCGCGATGCCACGCGTGCCTGGAGCGAGGCGCTGGCCCACCAGGCCGCGCAGGCACAGGCGCTGGCCGACAGCCAGGCGCAGGCGCTCGACATCGCCGCCGCGCGCCTGGAAGCGGCGAACGAGCGCACGGCGGCCGCCTGGGCGCAGTCGCTGGAACGCCAGCTGGAACAGGGCCGCGCATTGGCCGACGGCAATGCCCAGGCCCTGTCGGCCGCGGCCGCGACGTTCGAAACCCATGCCGCGTCGCTGGTCGCGCGCATCGCCGAGGATCAGGCGGCGCTGCAGGCGCGCCTGGAGACGCAGATGCATGCGCAGGCGCGCCAGACGCTGGACGAGATCGCGCGCCTGGTGCACGAGGCCGCGGAAGCCCCCAGGGCCGCGGCGGCCGTCATCGCCGAACTGCGCCGGAACATCTCCGACACCCTGGTCCGCGACAACGCCATGCTGGAAGAGCGCGGGCGTCTGCTGGCCACCGTCGAAACCCTGTTGGCCGCGGTGAACCATGCCTCGGCCGAGCAGCGCAGCGCGATCGATACGCTGGTCGCGACGGCCGCCGATGCGCTCGCGCAGGTCGCCGAGCGCTTCGGCGGCGAGGTCGACGCCCAGGCCGGCCGGCTCGAGGCCGCGGCCGATCGCCTCGCGGCGGGCGCGATCGAGGTCGCGAGCCTGGGCGATGTCTTCGGCGCCGCGGTCGAACGCCTGGGCGAAACGAACGGGCAGCTCGTCGATCGCCTGCAGGCGATCGAGGACGCACTGCAGCAGTCGCTGTCACGCAGCGACGAGCAGCTCGCCTACTACGTCGCCCAGGCGCGCGAGGTGGTGGACCTCTCGGTGCTGGCGCAGAAGCAGATCGTCGGCGAGCTGCAGAAGCTCGCGCAGCGCGCGACGGGCGGGGCGGCCATCGCATGAGCGTGGAGTTCGACGACAGCGACGGCGCGGCACCGATCTGGGCCGCCTTCGGCGACCTGATGTCCGTGCTGCTGGGCGTGTTCGTGCTGATCCTGGTCGGGGTGATCGGCATGCAGATGCAGCTGTCGCGGCAGCTCGACGAGGAGGTGCGCCAGCGGCAGGAGAAGGCCCGGCGCGACCGGACGCTCGAGCAGGCACTGGCGGTACCGCTGGCGAGCGGCCGCGTCACGCTCGTCGATGGCCGCATCGGCATCCGCGGCAACGTGCTGTTCGCCCTGGGTTCGGACGAACTGCAGCCGGAAGGACGCAAACTGCTGGACGCGCTCGCCGGCCCGCTTTCGGCCTATCTGCGAAGCCGCCGCGAGATCCTGATGGTGAGCGGGTTCACCGACGATCGCCGCGTCCGTGGCGGCAGCGAACGCTACGCGGACAACTGGGAGCTGTCGGCCGAGCGCGCGCTCACGGTGACGCGTGCGCTGATCGCGGCGGGCGTGCCGGCCGACTCGGTGTTCGCGGCGGCATTCGGCTCGCAGCAACCGGTCAGTTCCAATGCGAACGAGGCCGGGCGCGCGCGCAACCGGCGCGTGGAGATCGCACCGATGCCGCGCCCCGGGGCGGGCGCGACGCCATGAGCGCGAACGCGCCCGATGCACGGGCGATGCTCGAGGCATGGCGCGACCAGGGCGCCGACCGCCTCGACCCGCTGGGCTTTGCCCGCATCGAGGCACTCGCGCGGCGCGCGGCATCGCGGGAGGGTGCGCTGCGCGCCCTCCTCGAAGCGCGCATCGGCGAGCTGGTGGATGCCTATGCGGCGCGGCTGGCGCGCGAGCCGCAGGTCGCGCCACTGCCTGCGCGCCCGCGGCCACGGGTCGCACGCGGCCCGTCCGCCCTGTCCGACCTGCTGCGGCAACTTGCCCGCCACGAGCCACCGCAGCAGACGCCATCCGCGAACGGGGCGCTGCCTGCCCGGCGACCCCTTGAGGTGCTCGACGAGGTGCGGCGGCTGTCCAGCGAGGCGCGCACCGAGAGCCGCCTGCGCCAGACGATGCTCGAGCCCTGCGGGGAGGCCGGCCCGCTCAACTCGACCCGCCTCGTGCACCGCGCGCTGCGGCTGATGCAGACGGCGTCGCCGGCCTACCTGGAGGCCATGCTCGCGCACGTCGAGGCGCTGGCCTGGATCGAGGACATGGCGCTGACGGGCGATGCGAACGGGCGGACGCTGCAGCCTGCGGGCACGCCGACCCGGGGGCTGCGCGCCAGGGCCCGGCGGTCGAGGACGCCTGCGGGCTGAGCATCGCGCAGCCGGCTTCATTGCCGGCCCGCCATGCGCCCGCGGTCGCCCTGCGCATCCTCGCCACGGCTACGCGCGAGGCGCCGTTTCGGCGCGGGCGCGGCCGACTCGGCCGCACAGTGGCGAAGATTTCGCCAAACCGGCCGGAGACCTTGCAGCTCCTGGCCTTTTCGCGCTTACCCCCGGCCTTATCCTCGCGGTTATCCACACCGGCTGTACATGAGGTTCCACGGCTGCGATCGGTCGCAACACCCGGCATTTCCAGCGCGGCCGCGTGGAACCGGCGCCGCGGTGCGCATGCCGTCGATCATCCGCCACGCCACGCGGGACACGGCGGCGCATCCGCGTCCGCGCTAACAAGCGATGCGTGAGGCCCGCGCCTCGCCTCAGGCCACGCGCCCGCGTTGCAGACGCGTCAGGTGCACGAGCAGCAGCGACACCGCCGCCGGCGTCATGCCGGGGATGCGCTGCGCCTGGCCCACCGTCTGCGGGCGCACGCGCTCGAGCTTCTGGGTGACCTCGGCCGAGAGCCCGCGCACCCGCGCATAGTCGAAGCCGTCGGGAATGGCGGTGTCCTCGTGGCGGCGCGCGCGTTCGATCTCCTCGCGCTGGCGGTCCAGGTAACCGGCGTACTTCACGCCGATCTCCACCTGCTCGGCCACGTCGGCCTCCGCAACGCCCGGCCCCAGCGCCGGCACCGAGACCAGCTTGGCGTAGTCGAGCTCGGGGCGCTTGAGCAGGTCGAGCGCATGGGTCTCGCGGCTGACCTCGATGCCCAGCGTGGCGGCGATCTCGCGGCCCAGCGCATTGCCCGGCGCGGCCCACGAGGCGGCAAGGCGCGTGCGCTCGCGCTCGACGGCCTCGCGCTTGGCGTCGAAGCGCGCCCAGCGTGCGTCGTCGACCAGGCCCAGCTCGCGGCCCACCGGCGTGAGCCGCGCATCGGCATTGTCCTCGCGCAGCTGCAGCCGGTACTCGGCGCGCGAGGTGAACATGCGGTAGGGCTCGCTGGTGCCCTGCGTGGTGAGGTCGTCGACCAGCACGCCCAGGTAGGCCTCGTCGCGGCGCGGGCTCCAGCCGTCCTGCCCGCGCACGTGCCGCGCGGCGTTGACGCCCGCGAGCAGGCCCTGCGCGGCGGCCTCCTCGTAGCCGGTGGTGCCGTTGATCTGGCCGGCGAAGAACAGGCCTTCGATCGCCTTCGTCTCCAGCGTGGTCTTCAGCCCGCGCGGATCGAAGAAGTCGTATTCGATGGCATAGCCGGCGCGGGTGATGTGCGCGGCCTCGAAGCCGCGGATGCTGCGCACGAGCTCGAGCTGCACGTCGAAGGGCAGCGAGGTGGAGATGCCGTTGGGATAGATCTCGACCACGTCCAGGCCCTCAGGTTCAACGAAGATCTGGTGGCTGGCCTTGTCGGCAAAGCGCACCACCTTGTCCTCGATGGCGGGGCAGTAGCGCGGGCCGATGCCCTCGATCTGGCCGGTGTAGAGCGGGCTGCGGTCCAGCGATGCGCGGATGATCTCGTGCGTGCGCGCCGTGGTGTGCGTGATCCAGCACGAGACCTGCCGCGGATGGTCGGCGGTCGAGCCCATGAACGAGAACACCGGCCGCGGGTCGTCGCCGGGCTGCTCCTCCATCGCCGCGTAGTCCAGCGTGCGGCCGTCGATGCGCGGCGGCGTGCCGGTCTTGAGGCGGTCGACCACGAATGGACCCTCGCGCAGGCGCTGCGCCAGCGCGACCGCGGGCGGATCGCCCGCGCGGCCGGCGGCATACGTCGTCGGGCCCACGTGCACCTTGCCGGCCAGGAACGTGCCGGCGGTGAGCACGACGGCGGGTGCGAAAAAGCGAAGGCCGGTCTGGGTGAGGACCGAGCGCACGCGGCCGCCCTCGAAGTCGATGTCGTCCACCGCGGCCTGGAAGACGGTGAGGCCCGCCTGCGATTCCACGGCGCGGCGGATGAAGGCGCGATACAGCGCGCGGTCGGCCTGGCAGCGCGTGGCGCGCACCGCCGGGCCCTTGCTCGCGTTCAGGCGTCGCCACTGGATGCCGGCGGCATCGGCCGCGCGCGCCATCACGCCGCCGAGCGCGTCGATCTCGCGCACCAGGTGGCCCTTTCCGATGCCACCGATGGCCGGGTTGCAGCTCATCGCGCCCACCGTCTCGATGGAATGCGTGAGCAGCAGCGTGCGCGCGCCGGCGCGCGC
>JBMOOW010000070.1:0-9089 GCA_049323195.1 Pseudomonadota bacterium
GCCCGACCCGGGTGCGCTGCGCTTACCCGGGCTACCTCCTGCGGGCATGAAGCGAAACGGCCGACGCATCGCGCCGGCCGTTTCGCTTTTCACGGACGATCCTGCGTGGCGATCACTTCGCCTCGGGCACGTCCATCTCCGTCAGCAGCTGCGGGGCCGGGAAGACCTCCTGCATCACCCAGCGCATGTAGCGCTGGTCGACGGCGATCATGCGCGTCATCTTCGGGTCGAACACCCAGTTGCTGCTCACCGACTCCCAGTTGCCGTCGAAGGCCAGGCCTACCAGCTTGCCCTGCGCATCGAGCACCGGCGAGCCGGAATTGCCGCCGGTGATGTCGAGGTCGGACAGGAAGTTCACCGGCACGGTGCCCAGCCGCTTGTCGGCCAGGCCGCCGTAGTTCTTCGCGGCGATGGCATCGAGCTGCGCCTTGGGCGCGTCGAAGGGCTCGACGCCGGTGGCCTTCTGCGCCACCTGCTCGAGCGTGGTGAAGGCGTCCTGCTTCGAACCATCGGCCTTGGTGTAGCCCATGACGTTGCCGAAGGTGATGCGCAGCGACGAGTTCGCATCCGGATAGACGAACTGGCCACGGCTCTTCTTGTAGTCCGCGACCGCCTGCAGGAACACCGGGCGGTTCACGAGCACCTCGCCCGCACGGGTCTTGGCCTCTTCCTCGAGCTTGAGGATGGTCGGCATGACCGCGACCGCGAAACGGATGGCCGGGTCGGTGGAGGCCTCGAGCGTCGCGCGGTCGGCCTGCATCAGCGACAGCCGCGTCTGCGTGTCGCCGAGCCTGGTCCCGCCCAGCGTGTCCAGCGCGCTCGCGATCGCGGCCTCGTCGTTGCCGCCGAGCCAGGCGTCGACCGCCGCCACGCGCTGGCCCTGCGGCAGCTTCAGGTACTCGCGCAGCCAGTAGCCGATCAGCTCGCGGTCCATCGCGGGGTGGTAGCGACGCTCCATCTGGCGCAAGGCGCCTTCGAAGGCGGGCATGTCGCGCTGCTGGTAGCCGGACTCGCGCTCGCCATCGGGCTTGGCGCGCTCGATCGCGAGGCGGTACAGCGACGTCGCAGCGCCCAGGACACCGGTGCCGCGCAGCTGGCCGAACACGAGATCGCGCTCGCGCGTGGCGCGCGCCTGCTCGCCCAGCGCCTGCAGGCGCTCGAACGCGGCCAGGCCCGCCTTGCCGTTGGCGCCCTGCCCGCGCAACCACGCCAGCACCGCTTCCTCTTCGCTGCGCTTGGTGGCGGCGGCGTCGATGCGCTTGAAGCCTTCCAGCTGGCCGTCGTAGTTCTTCATCACGTTCTGCCAGCTCTTGACCGTGCTGGCGTACTTCACCGCGATGTCGGGGTTCTGCTTGCCCGCGGCCTCGACCATCGCGACCAGGTTCTTGTAGTGCTGGCCGACGACCGGGTAGGTCCAACCGGAAGTCGCATCGAAATCGCTGGCCAGCGCGTAGCGGCTGGTGCTGCCGGGGTAACCGGCGACCATCACGAAGTCGCCCTCGCCCAGCGGCTTGTCGGCGATCTTCAGGAAGCGCTTGGGCTGGAAGGGCACGTTGTCGGGCGAGTACGCGGCGGGCTTGCCGTCGCGGCCGACGTAGGCGCGGTAGAAGGCGAAGTCGCCGGTGTGGCGGGGCCACATCCAGTTGTCCACCTCGCCACCGTAGTTGCCGATGCTCGAGGGCGGCGCGTAGGTCAGGCGCACGTCCTTGATCTCGAGGTTGCGGAACAGCCGGTAGGTGTTGCCGCCGGCGAAGCTGTAGAGGCGGCAACGGAAGCCGGCCTCGGCCTCGCAGTCGGCGACGAGCTTCTTCTCCAGTGCTTCCACCGCCCTGGTGCGCGCGATCGGCGTGGGCGCCGCCGCGATCGCGGCCTTGACCTGCGCGGTCACGTCCTGGATCGAGTCGAGCACGTAGATGCGTGCGTTCGGCCCGGCCGAGAGCTCGTCCTTCGGCGTGGGAGCGTTGAACCCCAGCGTGATGAGGTTCTTCTCGGGCGTGGAGTTGAGCTGGATCGCGCCGTAGGCGCAGTGGTGGTTGGTGACCACCAGGCCCTGGGGCGAGACGAAGCTCGCCGTGCAGCCGCCGAGCGAGACCACGGCGCCCATGGGGTCGCCCGTGAGGTCGGCGAGCTGCCTGGGGTCGAGCTTGAGCCCGGCCTGCTTGAGCGGCCCGGCGATCTCCGGCAGCTGCTGGGGCACCCACATGCCTTCGCCGGCGATCGCGCCGGTGGAGGCCGCGAGTGCGGCGAAGGTGGCGATGGCGAGAGCGCTGTGACGCATGTGGTGTCCCCGGAAGGTGGTGCGAAGGTCGCGGCGGGCGCGAGGAAGGGCGAGTCTAGCGGCCGGCCCTCGGGGGCCGGCCATGACGAAAGTCATGGAGGCGTGGGGCGCTGCCGCGCGTTCATTCGGCGGGAAGGCCCATCTCCGCCAGCAGGTGCGGGGCCGGGTAGACCTTGGCCATCAGCCAGCGCATGTAGCGCGCATCGACGTGGATCGCGCGCTTGTAGCGCGGGTCGAACATCCAGCTCGCGCTCACCGCTTCCCAGTTGCTGTCGAAGTTGATGGCGATGAGCCTGCCCTCGGCGTCGAGCACGGGCGAGCCGGAATTGCCGCCGGTGGTGTCGAGGTCGGTGAGGATGTCGACCGTCTGGGTCTTCAGCTTCGGGTCGGCGGTCGTGCCGAAATCGGCCTTCGCGATCGCATCGCGGAGCGGTTCGGGCGCGTCGAACGGCGCAGTGCCGGTGTGCTTCTCGAGGATGCCGCCGACAGTGGTGACCGGCACGTAGTTCACGCCGTCGCGCGGGCTCATGCCGGTGAGCTGCCCGTAGCTCACGCGCAACGTGGAGTTGGCATCCGGGTAGACCGCGCGGCCCTGTGACTTGCGGTAGTCGATCAGGGCGCGCATGTACGACGGGCGTAGGCGCAGCAGCTCGCCCTCGCGCGCCTCCGATTCGTCCTCCAGGCGCAACACGGCCGGCAGCAGCGTGGCGGCGGCGCGCAGCAGCGGGTCGGGGTCGGTGGCCAGGCTGGCGGCGTCGCGGCCCATCGCCGCCAGGCGCACGGCCTCGTCGCCGAGCTTCGTGCCGGCGTAGAGCGCGTCGAGCCGCGCCTGCGCCTCCTCCGCGCTGCGGCCGAAGACCGCGTCGAACTCCGCCACGTGCTGCGCGGCCGGGAGCGCCCGGTACTGCTCCAGCAGGTGCGAAAGCAAGGCCTTTTCGACGGCCGGATCGTAGCGGCGCTGGACCTGCCTGAGCTGGCCGGTGATCAGGGTTTCGTCGCGCTGCTGGTAGCCGGTCTCGCGCTCGGCATCGGGCTTGCCCTTCTCGTGCGCCAGGCGCTGCAGCGTGATCGCGGCGCGCAGCAGTTGCGTCTGGCCGCGGATCGCGGCGAGCAGCTGGTCGCGCTCGCGCGTCGCGGAAGCCGCGTCCAGCACCGCCTGCGCGGCGGCGATGTCGGCCCGCGTGGTCTTGGCGCTGGGCTGCCTGGCGAGCCAGGCAAGCATCGCCGCCTCGTCGTCGCGGCGGACCCTGGTCGCATCGCTGCGACGCAGGCCGTCGAGCTCGCCCTGCGCACGCTTGAGCGAATTCTTCATGCTGGCCAGCTGCGCCGCGTACAGCACGCGCTGCTCCGGCGTGGCCGCGGCCTTCTCGATGGTCGCGATCATTCCCTGGTTGAGCGCGACGCGGCTGGGCAATTGCCAGTCCACCTGCTGCGCGAACTCGCTCGCCATGCGGTGGCGGAAGGTCACGCCCGGGTAACCGGCGAGCATCGCGAAGTCGCCCTCGCCCACGTGGCGCGTGGAGACCTGCAGGTGCGCGGGCGGCGCGTAGGGCACGTTGTCGGGGCTGTAGTCGGCCGGCTTGCCGTCGCGGCCCACGTAGGCGCGCAGGAGGCTGAAGTCGCCGCTGTGGCGCGGCCACATGAAGTTGTCGATCTCGTCGCCGTAGTTGCCGATCGATTCCGGCGGCGCGTACACCAGCCGCACGTCGCGCAGCTCGAGCTGGCGGATGAGGTAGAAGTCGGTGCCGTAGTACATGTTGGCGACGCTGCAGCGGGTGCCGGCCTCGCGCTCGCACTCGGCCACGACCGCCTTGGTCGCCGCGTCCACGGCATCGAAGTAGGCCTTGCCGCGCTTGCCACGGGCACCGGCCAGGATGCGGTCGGTCACGCGGTCGAACCCGGTGGTGACCAGCACGCGGTAGTCGGGGTTGGCCGGCAGCTCGTCGGCGCGCGTAGCCGCCGTGTAACCCTGGCCGATCAGGTCGCGGTCCGGGCGCGAGTTGTACTGGATCACACCGAAGGCGACATGGTGGTTGGTGAGCACCAGGCCGTCCTTCGAGACGAACGCACCGGTCGCGCCGCCCACCTTCACCACCGCGTTCATCGGCGCCTTGGTGAGATCCGCCAGCGCGGCGGCGTCGCCCTCGAAGCCCGCGGCCTTCAGCTGCGGCGCGATCCCTGGAAGCTGGGAGGGCATCCACATGCCTTCCGAGGCAAGGGCGGGTGCGATGGCGAGGGACAGGGCGATCGGCAACAGACGGCGGCGCATGGATGATTCCGGATGGGCAACCGGCCGACGATAGCGAGCCGGGCGCCCGCGCCGCAAACCGCCCGGGGCTTCAGCGTGCGACTCGTATAATTGCCGTTCTTCCGCGCAGCGCGCCCAAGGCCCCGTTCATGTCCGAGACCGCCACCCTCGCCCCCACCGCGCAGACCATGCGTGCCCTCGTCAAGCGCGAAGCCGCGAAGGGCATCTGGATGGAGGAGGTGCCGGTGCCGGTGCCCGGCCCGAACGAGGTGCTGATCAAGCTCGAGAAGACCGCGATCTGCGGCACCGACCTGCACATCTACCTCTGGGACGAGTGGAGCCAGCGTACGATCAAGCCGGGCCTGGTCATCGGCCACGAGTTCGTGGGCCGCATCGCGCAGGTCGGCACCGGCGTGACGGGCTACCGCATCGGCCAGCGCGTATCGGCCGAAGGCCACATCGTCTGCGGCCACTGCCGCAACTGCCGTGCGGGGCGCCAGCACCTGTGCCCGAACACGGTGGGCATCGGCGTGAACCGCAACGGCGCGTTCGCCGAATACATCGTGATGCCGGCCAGCAACCTCTGGCCGATCCCCGACCAGATCCCGAGCGAGCTCGCCGCGTTCTTCGATCCCTACGGCAATGCCGCGCACTGTGCGCTGGAGTTCGACGTGGTCGGCGAGGACGTGCTGATCACCGGCGCCGGCCCCATCGGCATCATCGCCGCGGGCATCTGCAAGCACATCGGCGCGCGCAACGTGGTGGTGACCGACGTCAACGACTACCGCCTCAAGCTCGCCGCCGACATGGGCGCCACGCGCGTGGTGAACGTCGCCGACACCTCGCTCAAGGACGTGATGGCCGACCTGCACATGGAAGGCTTCGACGTGGGCCTGGAGATGAGCGGCAACCCGCGCGCCTTCAACGACATGCTCGACTGCATGTACCACGGCGGCAAGATCGCGATGCTGGGCATCATGCCCAAGGGCGCCGGCGCGGACTGGGACAAGATCATCTTCAAGGGCCTCACGCTGCACGGCATCTACGGCCGCCGCATGTACGAGACCTGGTACAAGATGACGCAGCTCGTGCTCTCGGGATTCCCGCTCGGCAAGGTGCTCACCCACCAGCTCCCGGTGGAGGAGTTCCAGAAGGGCTTCGAGCTGATGGAAGCCGGCAAGAGCGGCAAGATCGTCCTGAGCTGGAACTGACGAGAGCCGGGATTCGGGATTGGGGATTCGGGATTCGCATGAGCGACCCATCGCCACCTGAGCCCGCTCGACGAATCCCCAATCCCGAATCACGAATCCCGGCTTTCAACCCATGTCCCTGACCGCACGCTACGAGCAGACGCTCGCCGAGATCCGCGAAGCCGGCCTGTTCAAGGCCGAGCGCATCATCACCAGCCCGCAGGCCGCCGAGATCACGCTCGAGGACGGCCGCAGGGTGCTTAACTTCTGCGCCAACAACTACCTCGGGCTCGCCGACCACCCGGCGATCATCCAGGCCGCGAAGGACGCGCTCGACAGCCACGGCTTCGGCATGGCCAGCGTGCGTTTCATCTGCGGCACGCAGGACCTGCACAAGAAGCTCGAGCGCACCATTGCCGACTTCTTCGGCATGGAGGACGCGATCCTCTACGCCGCGGCGTTCGACGCCAACGGCGGCCTGTTCGAACCCCTGCTCGACGAGAACGACGCGGTCATCTCCGATGCCCTGAACCATGCATCGATCATCGACGGCGTGCGCCTGTGCAAGGCCAAGCGCTACCGCTACGCCAACTGCGACATGGCGGACCTCGAGAAGCAGCTCCAGCAGGCGAAGGCTGATGGTGCGCGCACCATCCTGATCACCACCGACGGTGCGTTCTCGATGGACGGCTTCATTGCGCCGCTGGACGAGATCACGCGCCTCGCGCAGCAGTACGGCGCGCTGGTGCACATCGACGAATGCCATGCGACCGGGTTCCTCGGCGCCACCGGCCGCGGCTCGGCCGAGGTCAAGGGCGTGCTCGACCGCATCGACATCGTCACCGGCACGCTCGGCAAGGCGATGGGCGGTGCGCTCGGCGGCTTCACCACCGCCAAGCGCGAGGTGATCGAGCTGCTTCGCCAGCGTTCGCGGCCCTACCTGTTCTCCAACTCGCTGCCGCCGCACGTGGTGGCTGCGGGCATCAAGGCCTTCGAGATGCTTTCGGAAGCCGGTGAGCTGCGCGAGCGCCTCGCGGAGAACACTCGCTACTTCCGCGAGCGCATGAGCGCGGCCGGCTTCGACCTCAAGCCCGGCGTGCACCCGATCGTGCCGGTGATGCTCTACGACGCGCCGCTCGCGCAGAAATTCGCGCAGCGCCTGCTCGAGGAAGGCATCTACGCGATCGGCTTCTTCTTCCCGGTCGTGCCGAAGGGCCAAGCGCGCATCCGGACGCAGATGTCGGCCGCGCACACGCGCGAGCACCTGGATCGCGCGATCGACGCGTTCACGCGCATCGGGCGCGAGCTGGGCGTGATCACGGGCTGACGCGGGGCCGCACGCGGTTTTCGCGCGATGCGCCGCATCGCGCGGTGCCGCCCTTGCAGCATTCATCGGGGCACATGCGCACCTCACCTGCGCTGCAGCTGCGCGATGTGATCGTGACGCCCCATCCGGTCGACCCCAGCCCATGCGCCCGGCATTGCGTCGCCTGTTCCTGACCGCGCTTCGGACCGACGCCGAAGCCGGCCTGGCGGACGGCCGCTGGAGCACGCGATGCCTGCATTGCCGCTCGTGCCTGTCCACGCGCGCGGACGGCACGCCGGAAGGCCGTGTCTGGCTCGAACACGTGGTCCCGCAGGCCCGGTTCGGCAGGCGCGCGGCCGCCACGCTCGCGCTGCAGGTCGGCGACGACCCCGACGATCCGCGCAACCTGGCCCCAGGCCTGTGCGCGTTCTATTCGCGTCCCTCGAGCCCGGGCGGCCGCGTCGCGAGCGACGCGACCTCGCCGGGTGTGAGGACCCGCCACTGCCCCTTGCCGAGCGCGCCCAGCGCAAGCGGGCCGATCCCCACGCGCACCAGTCGCAACACGCCGACGCCGTGCGCCTGCAGCAGCCTGCGGATCTGCCGGTTACGGCCCTCGTCCAGCACGATCTCCAGCCAGGCATTGCGCGTGCCCTGCCGCAACAGGCCTGCCCGCACGGCCGCCAGATGTTCGCCATCGCGGTCGACCCCGGCCTCCAGCGCCTGCAGCAGCGCGGGCTCGGGAAGCCGGTCGATCTGGACGTGGTAGGTCTTCTGCAGGCCGTGCACCGGATCGGTGATCGACGCCGCCCAGACGGGGTCATTGCTGAAAAGAAGCAGGCCCTCGCTGGCCTTGTCCAGTCGTCCGACGGGCGCCAGCCAGGGCAGGCCCGACCCGTCCAGGCAGCGGTAGACGGTATCGCGCCCCTGTTCGTCCCGCGCGGTGGTGACCAGCCCGCGCGGCTTGTTGAGCATCAGGTAGTGGCGGTCGGGCGCGGCGGCCACGCCGTCGACGTCGACCCGGTCGACATCCGGTCGCACCGGGTGCTCCGGATCGCGCACGATCCGGCCATCAACGCGCACGCGCCCGGCCAGGATCCACTCCGCGGCCTGCGTGCGCGAGCAAACCCCACGCTTGGACAGGATGCGCGCCAGCCCGTAGCGCGGCGCACGCCCGCTGCCGCGGACCGTCAATCGACCTGCGGGGTCGGCGCCTGCTGGGCGGGCGCAGCTTCAACGGCCGCCGGCGCGGCTTCCGCGGCCACCGGCGCGGCGACGGCGCCGCCGCGTGCCACGCGCACGCCGCGCGCCTTCATCCAGGCGTCGAACTCGTCGGCGGTCATGCGCTTGCCGTTCTGGTTCATGTCGAAGCGCCACGGCGTGTTGTCGAACTGCGTCTTCGGCTGGTAGGTGGCCGGGTCGATGAGGCCACCGGGGCTCCCGGGCTGCCCCGACATGGCCATCGTGCGGCACTTCTCGATGCGCAGGCGCAGGAGCACGGCGTCGGCCGACTGCGCCTGCGAGAAGGCCTGGGCCAGCACGCCACCGGGCGCGCCGAGCTGCGGCGACGGCGCGACCAGGCCCGGTGCGAGGGCCGGGGCGACAGTCGGGGCCGCCGCAGTGCGCGCGAGCGCCGTGCAGGCGTCCTGCGCGATAGCGCCGCCGGAGGCCAGCAGCAGGAAGGTCATGACGACGAGGCGCATACGGCTCTCCGGACGATCGCGAGCGGAAGCAGAGCATACGCCGAAGGCGGGGAGCTTGCGGTGTGAATCCGGTCGCGCCGTCGCATGGCGGTGCGCGGCGGCGGCAGGTCGACCGCCTCGGCTGTGCGCGCCGCCCGTGCGCGGCACCAGCCGTCCCCGCGTCGCGTCAGGTCGCGCGGGTCACTCTGCAGCGGCGGACGTGCAGCGGCCACATTTCGCCGGCGAGGGACGCCGGGAAAAGACGACCTGATTCCCCACATTACGCATCCAGCGTTACGAGCCGGTAGGGCAGCGGCGGCGTACGGACCGCGACATAGAGCAGGCGCGGCACCATTGCCGCCATGTCGAAGCGGCGGTTGAAGCGGTA
>JBMOOW010000071.1:0-9015 GCA_049323195.1 Pseudomonadota bacterium
GGCTACGTGATTGCCGAAGCCGGCCAGGCAGAACCACCCGCCCGAAACGAACAAACCCGGCAGCCGAGGCTGCCGGGTCGGGTTCCAGCGTGAACTGGAGAGAGAGACTTACTTGCCGGGCTTCTGGCCGTTGACGGCGTTCGCCGCGGCCTGCTCGGTGGCCTTGCCGGCCGACTTCGTGGCCTGCTCGAACTGTTCCTGCGCCTGCTTCACCGTCTCATTGGCGGTGCGCGCGGCGGCCTCGAACTGGCCCTTGGCGATCTGCGCGACGGCCTCGTTGGCCTTCACGATGCGGCCGAGGACGTCCTGGCCGGTGGTCAGCGCGCGTTCGACGTTCTCACGGGCGACCTGCGCGCCCTTCGGCCACAGGGACTTGGCGCCGTCGAAATCGCGGACCTGCGAGGCCTCGCCGAGGAAGGCGAAGGTGGCCGAGGTGCGCTCCTCGAGGGCCGCGAACTGCAGGCCGACGATGGCCTCGGCATTCTCGAGCGCGAGGCGGTTGATGCGGGCGGCCGTATCAGCGAACTGACGGGTGGCCGCGGCGAACTGCTCGTTGATCTGCGCGTACATGGCGGACTCCTGGACGGCCCTGGGCCGATACAGCGGATGGTGCGATGCAGCATAGGCCGACCCTTGCTGCACCGCAACAACCGCTCGTCGGCCGTTGCCGCGGAATCAGGAAGCTGAGCGGCCGTAGCCCCTCAGCCGCCCGGGCCGCAGTAGCGGCAGCCCGAGGTGCAGGTCTCGTGGACCACCACGGCCGACAGCAGCGGCAGGGCGGGCTTGAGGCGGTCCCAGATCCACATCGCCAGCCGCTCGCTGGTCGGGTTCTCCAGCCCCTCGATATCGTTGAGGTAGTGATGGTCGAGGCGGTCGTAGAGGGGCCGGAAGGCGGCCTTGATGTCGGCGAAGTCCATCACCCAGCCGGTCTCGGCGCCGACCTCGCCGCTGACGTGGATCTCGATGCGGAAGGAGTGGCCGTGCAGCCGGGCGCACTTGTGGCCTTCGGGCACGTGGGGGAGGCGGTGGGCCGCCTCCAGGGTGAAGGCCTTGAACAGTTCCATGCGGGCATTGTACGGCCCGGCCGGAACGTCATCGCTGCGTGAACACGGAGTGACGGCTCCGTTGATACCGTGGCGGCCCACAAGCGCCGCCGGCTCCTACGTGCCAAGTCAGCCCGTCGATTCCGCTCCTGTGTCCCAAGGCCCGCGTTCCGTCCGGCTGCGGTGGGCGGGGACGGCCGGGCTGGCGGTCGCCTACGGGCTGCTGGCGCTCGGCGGCATGGAGTGGAGTCGCCGCTACGGCACCAGCGTGCCGGTCTGGCCCGCGGCAGGCGTCGCCCTCGCGGCCCTCGTGCTCGGCGGGCGCCGGCTCTGGCCCGGCGTGCTGGCCGGCTACGCCCTGGCCGCGGCGCTGGGTCCGTACCCGCCCGGCCTTGCGCAGCTCGTGGCGGCCTCCGCAGGCGTGACGCTGGCGGCCTGGCTGGGCGCCGGGCTGCTCGAGCGCGTGGCCTTCCACCCCGGCCTGGAGAGCGTGCGCGACTTCCTCCACCTGATGCTGGCCGCCGCGGTTTCGGCCGTGGTGGCGGCCAGCCTCGCCGGCGGCGCCTTCGCCCTGTCGGCCGGGCTCGACGCCGGTGCCGCGGCCATGCTGTGGATGCGCTGGGTACTGGGCGATCTGAACGGCATGCTGATCGTCGGCACGCTGCTGTTCGCCTGGTCGGCCGGGCGGCTGCCGCGCTCGCCGCGCTGGTGGTGGCAGTTCGCCGCCTGCCTGGCGCTGGCGGTGGGCATCGGCCTGCAGGTCTTCCTGCGCGAAGGGGAGCGGCTCTACACCTTCCTGGTCTACATCCCGCTCATCTGGGCCGCGCTCGCGCTCCGGCTGCGCGGCGCGACCGTCGTCTGCCTGGTGCTGGCGGGCCTGGGCATGCTGGGCACCGCACGCGGAGCGGGGCCGTTCCTGGATCCGGACATCGCGACGCGCGTGCTCGACCTGCAGACCTTCATGCTGGTCATGGCATCGAGCACGCTGGTGCTCGCGGTGGTCGCCGACGAGCGACGCGCCCATCGCGCCCTGACCCTGAGCGAGGCGCGCCTGCGGCTGGCACTGGAGGCCACCGGTACCGGGCTGTGGAAGCTGGACCTGCGCAGCGGCGCGATGACGTTCTCGCCCGAATGCGCGCGCGTCACCGGCCTGGGCGCGCGCGACGTGGTCGGCACGCGCGAATGCGTGGTGCGGCTCATCCATCCCGAGGACCTCGCCACCGTGCGCGAGGCCTTCCTGCATGCGCTGGAGCGGCAGGCCCTGTTCGAGTCGGTCTTCCGCCTGTGCCGCCCCGACGGCGGCGAGGTCTGGCTGGAGGCCCGGGGCCGCGCGGTGCCCGAGGGCGACGGTCGGCCGGTCACCATGCTCGGCACCATCTCCGACATCACCGGGCGCAAGCGCGACCAGCGCCGCCTGGCCGAGCAGGCGCGCCTGCTGGACCTCACCGCGGACGCCATCTTCATCCGCGATCTCGCAGGCCGCATCGACTACTGGAACCGCGGCGCCGAGGCGCTCTACGGCTATACCGCCGCCGAGGCCTGCGGGCGAATCGCGCGCGAGCTGCTGCGGTCGCGTTTTTCGCGGCCTTTCGCCGACGTCGAACGCCAGCTGCATGCGAACGACCGCTGGGACGGAGAGATCGGGCACACCTGCAAGGACGGATCGCAGGTGATCGTGCATGCGCGCTGGGTGCTCAACCGTGGTGCGCACGGCCGGCCGGTCTCGGTGATGCAGACCCATACCGACATCACCGCGCGCCGCCGCGCCGAGGCCACCGCCGCCCTGCTGGCCGCGATCGACCGCGACATCGCCGGCGCCGAGGGCGTGGACGCGATGGCGGCCAGCGGCCTGCGCCTGCTCGGCGAGCATTTCGGCCTGCTGCGCTGCACGCTGTCGGACATCGACGTCGAGGCCGGGCAAGTGCGCACGCTGCACGAATGGGCCGAAGAAGGCGCGCCGCACGTGAGCGGGGTGCGCGACGCGCGCGAGTTCTTCACCAGCGAGCTGGGGCGGCGCCTGGCCGCCGGCGAGGTGGTGGCGATCGACGACCTGCGCACGCATCCGCTCACCGCCGCCTACGCGTCGAACTACGCGCCGTACCGCACGATCGCGCTGGCGGCGGCGAGTTACGTCATCGAGGGCCGCATCGCCGGCACGCTCACCGTGGCCTGCGCGCAGCCGCATGCCTGGCGCGCGGACGAGCTGCAGGTGCTGCGCGAGGTCGTGGCGCGTCTGTGGCCTGCGATCGAGCGCGAGCGCTCGCTGTCGGCCCTGCGCGAGTCCGAGGCGCGCTTCCGGCAGATGGCCGATACCGCGCCGATGATGATCTGGATGTCCGAGCCCGATGGCAGCTGCAGCTACATCAGCCGGCGCTGGAGCGAATTCACCGGGCGGATGCCCGAGGACGAGCTCGGATTCGGCTGGGCCGAGGCCATCCACCCCCCGACGACCGCGACGAAGCGGCGGCGCGCCTGGCCGACGGGCTGCGCACGCAGGAGGCCTTCTCCGTCGAGTACCGTGCGCGCCGCTGGGACGGCGCCTGGCGCTGGATGCACGCCACCGCGCGTCCGCGCTTCGGTGCGCGGGGCGAGTTCCTGGGCTGCATCGGCGCGATCATGGACGTGACCGAACGCCGCGACGCCGAGGACGCGCTGCGCGAGGCCGACCGCCGCAAGGACGAGTTCCTGGCCACGTTCGCGCACGAGCTGCGCAATCCGCTCTCGCCCATCCGCACCGGGCTGCAGGTGCTCAACCTCACCGACGACGCCGATGTCGCCCGGCGCACGCGGCAGATGATGGAGCGCCAGCTCGGCCACATGGTGCGGCTGATCGACGACCTGCTCGACGTCTCGCGCATCACCTCCGGCAAGGTCGTGCTGCAGCGCGACCGCATTTCGCTGCAGGACGCCGCGCGGGCGGCCATCGAGTCGTCCCGGCCGGCGATCGAGGCGGCGCGGCATCGCCTGTCGGTCCACATGCCCGCGGAACCGCTCTGGGTGGACGCCGACCCCACGCGGCTGGCGCAGGTGCTGGGCAACCTGCTGGCGAACGCTGCCAAGTACACGCCCGATGGCGGCGACATCCGCCTGCACGTCGACGCCGGCGAGGGCCAGGCCTGCATCCGCGTCACCGACACCGGCCTGGGCATCCCCCCTGAGGCGCTGGGCGAGGTGTTCGGCATGTTCGCGCAGGTCAACCGCACGCTCGACCGGGCGCAGGGCGGCCTGGGCATCGGCCTGGCGCTGGCGAGGCGCCTGGTCGAAATGCACGGCGGCAGCATCAGCGCCGAGAGCGAGGGGCTGGGGCAGGGCGCGACCTTCACGGTGCGGCTGCCGCTGGCCGCGGGTGCGCTTCCCGGCCCGGCATCCCATCCGGCCGCGCCGTCGACGGGCGAGCGCACCCGCCTGCTGGTGGTGGACGACAACGCCGATGCCGCCGAGAGCCTGGCGATGATGCTCACGCTCGACGGCCACGAGGTGCGGGTGGCGTTCTCGGGGACCGAAGGCCTGCTGGTGGCCTGCGAATTCCTGCCGCGCGCCGCGTTCCTCGACATCGGCATGCCCGGCATGAACGGCTACGAGCTCGCGCGCCGCCTGCGCGCGGAACCCGCATTGGCCGGCCTGCGGCTGATCGCGGTGAGCGGCTGGGGCGGCGAGGCCGACAAGCACCGCGCGCGGGAAGCCGGATTCGACCTGCACCTGACCAAGCCGGTGAGCGCGGCCGCCGTGCAGGCTGCACTGGCGCAGGCCGCCACGCCCGAGGGCCAGGAGGCGAGGGCGGTCGCGAAGACGGCTTGATGCCGCCTTCATCACGGCCTGCGTAGAAGTCGCGTCACGCTCCTCCCGGCACGCCTTCATGGACACCGCATCCTCCCCGGACTGGACCGTCAACCTGGACGAGGCCAGCGCCACGCACGTCTCCGGCCTCACCGTGGTCGCGCTGCCCGGGCGCGGCCACCGCTACCGCGCCGTGCCGTTGACCGGCACGCTGCCCGTGCCGGGGCAGGGGCTGTCGGCCGACGACTGCGAATTCCTCGCCCGCCTGGTCTGCGACCGCGTGCGCGAAGGCTGCAACCTGCTGCTGAACCAGCTCTGCGGCCCGGCCACGCCCCGGTACGCCTACCACTGACGCGTCCGCCCGCGGGCCGCTGACCCGCGCTGCGCGCGCAGGCATCATGCGCGCATGACGATCGGCTACTTCCTCACCGGCACCGACACCGGCGTCGGCAAGACGCGCGTGGGCACCGCGATCGCGCACGGGCTGGCCGCGCGCGGGCTCGACGTGCGCGTGCGCAAGCCGGTGGAATCCGGCTGCCCGGACATCGACGGCATGCCCGTGCCGCAGGACGCCGAGGCCCTGCGGCTGGCCGCCGGCGCGCGCGAGCCGCTGGAGCGCGTCTGCCGCTTCCGCCTGCGCACGCCGGTCTCGCCCGAGCGCGCGGCGGCGCTGGAGGGCCTGCGCTTCGATGCCGAGGCCCTGCGCGATGCCTGCATGGCCGATGCCGGCGGCGACGTGCTGCTGGTCGAGGGCGCCGGGGGCTTCTGCTCGCCGGTCGCACCGGGCGCGCTCAACGCCGACCTGGCCGCCGCGCTCGGCCTGCCGGTGGTGCTGGTGGTCGCCGATCGCCTGGGTGCGATCAACCATGCGCTGCTCACGCTGGAGGCCATTGCGCGACGTGGCCTGCACGTCGCCGCGCTCGTGCTGAGCCGGCACGGCGATGCCGGTGATGCGGGCATGGACAATGCCGCCGACCTTGCGCGCTGGAGCGGTCGCGCCGTGGACGTGCTTCCCCCCGGGGCGGCCGCGGGGCCGTCGGCCTGGGCAGAGGACGCCGCGCGGCTTGCAACGCTGGTGGAACGGCTCGCGCCACGCGCCTGACGTCCCGGGCGCCACGCGCGACAATGCACGACCTGCCGCAGCCGACGTCGCCATGTCCACGCCCCGCACCGACCGCCTGACCCTCACGCGTCCCGACGACTGGCACCTGCACCTGCGCGACGGCGCCATGCTGCGCGACGTGCTGCCCGATACCGCGCGGCAGATGGCGCGCGCGATCGTCATGCCCAACCTGGTGCCGCCGGTGGTGACTACCGCCGATGCCGCCGCCTACCGTGAACGCATCCTCGCCGCGTTGCCCGAGGGCGCGCGTTTCGAGCCGCTGATGACGCTCTACCTCACCGAGGCGACGTCGCCGGACGAGATCGTCCGCGCGCGCGACAGCGGCTTCGTGCACGGCGTCAAGCTCTACCCGGCCAACGCGACCACCAACTCGCACGCCGGCGTGGCCGACCTGCGCCGCGTGCACGCGGTGCTGGAGGCCATGCAGCGCGTCGACCTGCCGCTGCTGGTGCACGGCGAGGTCACCGATCCGGATGTCGACGTCTTCGACCGCGAGGCCGTGTTCATCGAGCGCCACCTCGACCGCCTGGTGCGCGACTTCCCTGCGCTGCGCGTCGTGCTCGAGCACGTGACCACGCGCGAGGGCGCGCAGTTCGTGCTGGACGCGCCGGCGACGGTGGCGGGCACGCTCACCGCCCACCACCTGCTGCTCAACCGCAACGCGATCTTCGCCGGCGGCCTGCGCCCGCATCACTACTGCCTGCCCGTGCTCAAGCGCGAGCTGCACCGGCAGGCGCTGGTGAAGGCGGCGACCTCCGATGGCGGCAGGTTCTTCCTCGGCACCGACAGCGCGCCGCATCCCAAGCATGCGAAGGAGTCGGCCTGCGGCTGCGCGGGCATCTACACCGCGCACGCGGCGATCGAGCTCTACGCCGAGGCCTTCGACGCGGCCGGCGCGCTGGACCGGCTCGAGGCCTTCGCCAGCCACAATGGCCCGGACTTCTACCGCCTGCCGCGCAATACCGACCGCATCGAGCTGGTGCGCGAGCCCACCCCGGTGCCGCCGGTGATGAGCAAGGGCGGGCAGGAGCTCGTGCCGCTCCGCGCGGGTGAGTCGGTGGCCTGGCGCGTCGCGGGCTGACAAGCCCCAAGGGCCGTCGCGCTCGCGCGGGCCGTCGTCGCCGCGTGCCAGGCTCGACTACGAAGGGGAGTAGCTCCCGTGCCGTGGTCGTCAACCCGGGCCCAGGCCCCGGCCCGGCAGCAGGCGGATGCCTGCGAGCAGGACCTTCGCCGCCTGCGGCGACGATGCGTCCACCGGTCTTGCGCTGCGATACGTCGTGGCGCTGGGCGAGCTGTTCGACTTCCGATGCATGCGCGCGGATGAGCCGCGAGACATGGCCTGAGGTCATGGCGTTCGCGCGACGCCGCGCGTACGTCGGGCGGCCTGGCCCCGTGCCGGGACGAACGGCCTGGCTGCGTGTGAGCCTGAAGTGCCGAGCTGCGAGGGCCTGCGCCGCCGCGCGTGCCGTGGCAGGGGCTTGACCTGGGGTTGATCCCCGACCCCGGACGATGCCCCGACTTCCTGTCGGGGTGATCGGATGGACAGCACGCGCAAGCTCTGGATCGGTCTCGGCATCCTCCTGGCGACCTCGTTCGCCGTTCTCCTCTGGGCGGGGGGCGCGATCTTCCGTGCCGCGCCGCCCATGCCCGAGCGGGTGGTGAGCAGCACCGGCGAGGTGGTCTACACGCGGGCCGACATCCAGCGCGGGCGGCAGGTCTGGCAGTCCATCGGCGGCATGCAGCTGGGCTCGATCTGGGGCCATGGCGGCTACGTGGCACCGGACTGGAGCGCGGACTGGCTGCATCGCGAGGCCATGGCCGTGCTCGACGGCTGGGCCGCGCGCAACGGTGCCAGCAGTTACGCCTCGCTGCCGCGCGCGCAGCAGGGCCAGTTGCGCGCCGAGCTCGAGCCGATGATGCGGCAGAACACCTACGACGCCGCCACCGGCACCATCACCCTCGCGCCCGACCGCGTCGCCGCGATCCGGCAGGTGGCGCGGCATTACGAGAGCCTGTTCGGCAACGAGCCGTCGACCGCGATGCTGCGCGAGGCCTATGCCATGCGCAACGACACGATCGCCGATCCGGAGAACCGGCGCGCGCTCACCGCCTTCTTCTGGTGGACCGCCTGGGCGGCCGCCACCGAGCGCCAGGGCGAGGCGGGCGAGACGCTCGCGCCCGAAGGCCCGGTGCAGGACCAGCGCGTCACCTACACCAACAACTGGCCGAGCGAGCCGCTGGTCGGAAACCGGCCGCCGCCGGCGCTGTGGCTGTGGTCGGCCTTCAGCGTGGTCTTCCTGCTGGCCGGCATCGGCCTGCTGGGTTGGCACCACGCACGTACGCACGAGGACGACCGGCCCGAGCGCCTGCCCGCCACCGACCCCCTGGCCACGCTGCGCATCACTCCATCCATGCGCGCCACCGCCAAGTACTTCTGGGTGGTGCTGGCGCTGTTCCTGGTGCAGATCCTGCTGGGTGCGATCACCGCGCACTACCAGGTCGAAGGGCAGGAGGCCTATGGCTATGCCATCGCCGACGCCCTGCCGTACTCGATCACGCGCACCTGGCATACGCAGCTGGCGGTGCTGTGGATCGCGGTGGCCTGGCTAGGCACGGGGCTGTACATCGCGCCGGCCCTGAGCGGGCATGAGCCCAGGTTCCAGCGGCTGGGCGTGAACTTCCTGTTCGCCTGCCTGCTAATCATCGTGGTCGGCTCGTTCGCGGGCCAGTGGCTGGCCGTGATGGGGCGGATGGATCTCGCGAACAACTTCTGGTTCGGCCACCAGGGTTGGGAATACGCCGACATGGGCCGCTTCTGGCAGTGGTTCCTCTTCATCGGCCTGCTGCTTTGGCTGACGCTGGTGGGTCGCGCGCTGTGGCCGATCCTGCGCGGCAAGGGCACGGAGATGAAGGCCGTGGTGGGCCTGCTGTTCCTCTCCACCGTCTGCATCGGCCTGTTCTTCGCCTCGGCGCTGATGTGGGGCGAGCACACGCACATCTCGGAAGTCGAGTACTGGCGCTGGTGGCTGGTCCACCTGTGGGTGGAAGGCTTCTTCGAGGTGTTCGCGGCCG
>JBMOOW010000072.1:0-8947 GCA_049323195.1 Pseudomonadota bacterium
AAGGCGCATCGCCGCGCAGAACTGCCTGACACGGCCTCAGGCCTCACGCGGCCCATGCCGATCGCGTTAACAGACCCTAGACTGAAGGCTTCATCGAGCGGAGGCCGGCCATGTCGCGTCGCAATGTCCTCGTCACCGGCGCCAACCGCGGGCTGGGGCTGGAGTACTGCCGCCAGCTGCTCGCGCGCGGCGACCACGTGATCGCCACGGCGCGCCGCCCCGCGCAGGCGCATGAGCTCAACCGCCTGGTGGCCGACCACCCGGGCCGCCTGCACGTGCTGCCGCTGGACGTGGCCGACCCGAAATCCGAGCTCGAAGTCGCCCGCGAGCTTCCGCTGGTGCTGGGCGAGGAGCGCCTGCACCTTCTGGTCAACAACGCGGGCCTGCTGCATTCGGGCGAGCGCTGGCCGCACGTGCCGGCGTCCAACTTCGAGGACAGCTTCCGCACCAATGCGATGGGCCCGTTCCTGCTCACACAGGCGCTGGCGCCCTTCCTCGCCGACGGCGGGACCGTGGTGAACATGAGCTCGCAGCTGGGTTCGATCGAGCGCGCCACGCGCTTCGGCACGCCTACCTACTGCATCACCAAGGCGGCGCTGAACATGGTCACGCGGCAGCTGGCGGCGGCGCTGTCCGAGCGCGACATCACGGTGGTCTGCCTGCATCCGGGCTGGGTGCAGACCGACATGGGCGGCGAGCAGGCGCCGCTGCCGGCGACGCGATCGGTGCAGGGCCTGCTGCGCGTGATCGACGGCCTGCGCCGCAGCGACAGCGGGCGCTTCCTGGACTGGCAGGGGGAGGCCTTGCCCTGGTGATCCCGGGCTTGGGATTCGGGATTCGGGATTCGGGATTCGCAGAAGCGGGATCATGTTGGCATGCGTGCGCCCGCACTGACCGGTCACGACCGACCAATCCCCAATCCCCAATCCCGAATCCCGAATCCCGAATCCCGAATCCCCAATGTTCGACGTCGTCCTCTACCAGCCCGAAATCCCGCCCAATACCGGCAACGTGATCCGCCTCTGCGCGAACACGGGCGCGCGGCTGCACCTGGTGGAGCCGCTGGGCTTCGACATGGACGACCGTCAGCTCAAGCGCGCGGGGCTGGACTACCACGAGTACGCGACGGTCAGGGTGCATGCCGACCTGGAGGCCGCGACCGCGCACCTGCGCGACCTGCACGGCGAGGCCTTCCGCCTGTTCGCGCTGAGCACCCGCGGCCGCGAGCGTTTCGACGGGCCACGCTACCGGGTGGGCGATGCCTTCCTGTTCGGCCCCGAGACGCGCGGGCTGCCCGAGGAGGTGCTCGCCTCGGTCCCCGGGACGCAGCGATTGCGGCTGCCCATGCGGCCGGGGGTGCGCTCGCTCAACCTGTCCAACGCCGTCGCGGTCGTGGTGTTCGAGGCCTGGCGCCAGTGCGGGTACGCCGGCGGCGGGTGAAGCCCGGGCGGAACCGCCGTTTTCACACGGCATTGATGCTGCGCTGCGGCGCGGATTGCTGTGCCGCAACAGCAAAACCCCGGAAAAAACCCGGTATCGCCCGCCTACCGGGCGATCGCTTGGCGGGTTCACCTGACCCGCGCCTGACCGCACGCTAGCGTACGGGACGGCAGCGTATGGACTGCCGCAGCAGGTCGTCTTCCTTCCCCCGGCGAAGGCGCAAGGCCTTCCGCCCGACACCACCCGCAGAAGGCCAGGCCATGAACACCCGATCCGGCAGGACCGCCCTCACCCTCGTCCCCACGCTCGCCCTCACCCTCGTTCCCACGCTCGCCCTCGGCCTCGCCGCGCCGGAGGCCCGCGCCAATACGCTCAACCAGAACGTGTCCTGGACCATCGACCGGGCGGGCACGACCACGAAGTACCGCGTCGTCGCCTACGGCGACTCGATCTACGCCGGCTACAACGGCTCCACCATCAGCGCGGCCAAGTACGCGGCGCCCACCGTCTACGCCGAGTACCTCGCGGCCACCTGGGGCGCGGACATCGAGAGCGTGCGCCGCACCAAGAGCGGCGCGGTGGCCTCGGACGTCTACAACAACAAGATCGTGGCCGAACGCTCGTACATGCAGTCGGCCAATACCCGCGTGGTCACCTTCGAGATGTGCGGCAACGACGGCCTGCAGGCGCGCTCGAGCTTCAAGGGCCAGACGGGCACCTGCAACTACTCCGTGCTCGGCAATGCCGAGGCCAGCTGCAAGACCTACGTGGCGCGCGCGATGGACTACATCAACGCCAACGCCTATGCCGGTACGAAGCTCAAGGTCATCGCCAACCTCTACTACCCCGGCTACAACGCCGACAACACGCTGAGCTCGTGTACCGACGCCACCACCGGCCAGCGGGTGAACATGCGCAGCACCTTCCTGCCGTCGCTGGCGCGCATGAACTACTGGATGTGCGAGTACGCGCGGCAGAAGGGCTTCCGTTGCGTGGACAACTTCGCCGAGTACATGGGCGCCGACTACGACAGCAACGGCGACGGACGCGTCGATTCCGAGGCGCTGCGCTTCGTGCCGGGCGAGAGCGAGGCCAGCTACGTGACCCGCATCACCTCCACGCTGCGCGCCACGATCCGCGACGCCAATACGCACTTCGTCTCGTCCTCGTCGAGCTACGACTACATCCAGTCCGACGACACCCATCCGACCTACTCGGGCGGAACGGTTACCGCCGGGCTGTTCGGCGGCAGCAGCGGCTCCGGCGCGGCGCGCTATACGAGCTTCACCAACGGCCGCAACCCGATCTGGAACCAGTTCGGCCACGAGCGCATGGGCTGGATGATCTCCGCGGTGTCGCCGCCGAGCCCGTTCTGAGCCCCCGCCGATGGCCCGGCCCGATCCGCCCCCTCCCGCGCCCCCGCCGCCCGGCGGGGACGATGGCGTGCGGATCACCGTGACGCCGCGCCGGCGCGGCGGCGGAAGGGTGCTCGCCCTCGCCCTACTGGCCGTCGTGGCCGGCGTAGTCGGCTGGCGCCTGCTGGCCGCGCGTACGGCGGCGCAGGCGGAACGGCGTGCCACGCAGCAGGCGCAGGCCCAGGTGCCCGAATCGACGCCCGTGTCTGGCGGCCGGTCGACGGCCCCGGCATCGCCGCCTGCGGCACATCGCCCGCCCCCGCCGTCCGCCGCCCCGCGCGAGGGCGAGGATCCCACGCCCGACCTGTCCGACTACGTGCTTCCCGGCGAAGCGCCCACCATGGCCGAGGTCATCGAGGCCCTGCACGAACGCGGCATCCGCAGCGGGCTGGGCGCGTTCCCGCCGCCGGGGACCAGCCCGCCCCTGCTGGGCCTGGAAGTCCCCGAGGGCTTCGTGCTGCCGGAGGGCTACGTGCGTCACCACCAGGCCACCGACGACGGCCAGCGCATCGCGCCCATCCTGATGTTCCATCCCGACCTGACGCACGTGGAGGTCGGCGGCCGGCGCGTGCCGGTGCCGGCCGACCGCGTGGTCACGCCCGAACTCGCACCGCCGGGCATGCCGCTGCGGCGCGTGCGCATCCCGCCACCGCGTGACGGAGGCGGCGGGCCCTGAGCGCGACGTCGTCCGGGCGCGGCGTCGCCCCCGTCCTCGCCGGTCTCGCAGCCAGCGCGCTGCTCGGCGGGCTGTACGCGCGGGGCGGCATGGCATGGCCACTGGGCTTCGTCGTGCTGGTGCCATGGCTGCTCGCACTGGATCGACTGCGCTCGGTGCGGGCCACGCTGCTGGCCGCCGTGGCGATGTCCATGGCCTTCGTCGCCGCGGTGCTGGGCTGGTTCGCGCCGGCCATCAGCGCCTATACCGGGCTGCATCCGGCGCTGGCCATGGGCCTGCTGCTCGTGCTCGCGCCGCTGCTGCAGCCGCAGTTCCTCGTGCATGCGCTCGTGCGCCATGCCGCGGGCCGCCGGCATGGCGCCGCGCTGCGCGCGCTGCTGGCCACGGCCGCGTGGCTGGCCACGGAATGGGCCGTGCCGCGCGTGTTCGGCGACACCCTGGGCCATGGGCTTCACGGTTCCGCCTGGCTGCGCCAGGGCGCCGACCTCGCCGGCGCCGCAGGACTGACGCTGGCGCTGCTGGTGGTGAACGAGGCGCTGGCGGCGATGGTCTTTCGCGCACGCGCGGGCCTGCGCACGTGGCGGGCACCGCTGGCGGTCGCGCTCGCCGTTCCCGCGCTGCTGGCCGGCTATGGTGCGTGGCGGCTGGCCATGCTCGAACGCCATGCCGCGACGCCGGGCACGCCCCTGCGCATCGGCCTGGTGCAGGCCGGCATCGTCGACTACGAGCGCCTGCGCCGCGAGATCGGGACCTACGGCGTGGTGCGCCGGGTGCTTGATACGCATTTCGCCATGTCGCTGCGCGCACGCGGCAGCCACGGCGTGGATGCGCTGGTCTGGTCGGAAACGGTCTACCCGACCACGTTCGGGCAGCCACGCAGCGAGGACGGCGCCGCCTTCGACCGCGAACTGCGCGGCTTCGCACGCCAGCTCGGCCTGCCGCTGGTGTTCGGCACCTACGAGCGCGACGCCGAGGGCGAGTACAACGTGGCGGCCTTCGTCGACCCGCTCGACGGCCTGCTGGGCGCCTACCGCAAGACGCGCCTGTTCCCGCTCACCGAGTACGTGCCGCCCGCCGTCGACACGCCGGCACTGCGCCGCGCCCTGCCCTGGGCGGGGACCTGGCGGCCCGGCGATGGCGCGCGCGTGTTCCCGCTGCGCACGCTGGACGGCCGCGAGGTACCGGTGCTGCCGCTGATCTGCCGCGACGACGTCGACCCGCGCCTGGCGCTGGACGGCACACGGCTCGGCGCGCAGCTCATCCTGGGCCTGTCCAACGATGCCTGGTTCACGCAGGCACCGCAGGGTGCGCGCCTGCACCTGGTGGTGGCCGCCTTCCGCAGCATCGAGACGCGCCTGCCGCAGCTGCGCGCGACCACCAACGGCATGAGCGCGGTGATCGATGCCGGCGGCGCGATCCTCGCCAGCACGCGCATGGGCGGCCGCGAGGTGCTGGTGGGCGACGTGGAGGCGCGCGAGCCGCCGCGCACGCCGGTGGTGACGCTGGGCCCGTGGCTGGGTCCGCTGGCGATGCTGGTGCTGGTGGGCGGCGCCGTCCTGCCGGGGCTGCGCGCACTTCGACCACGCGCGGGTGCGGCAACGCCGTCGCCCGCCATGGCCGAGGCCCCGTTGCCGGCCTCGGCCCTGCTGCTGTCGAGCTGGCAGCGCGCGCTGCTCGCGCTGCTGCGCGGCATGTCACGGCTGGGGGTGCTCGCACTGGCCGGGGTCGCGGTGTTCGGCGACGAGGCCGCACGCGGCATGCTCGTGCAGCTGCGGCAGTTCGCGGTGCTGGTGCTCGCGCCGGAGGCGGCCGCATGGCTGCTGGCATGGCTCCTGTCGGCACGCGTGGACGTCGATGGCGACCGCCTTCGCATCGACGCGCGCGGTCGTCGCATCGAGATCCCGCTGCGCAGCCTCGTGGCCGTGCGGGCCTGGCGCCTGCCCCTGCCGGCGTCCGGCGTCGACCTGCATCTGGCCGCGGGCGGACGCTGGCCGCAGGGGCTGGCCCTGCGCGGGCCCGACGCCTTCGCGGACCGTCTGCAGCAGGCGGGCGCCGCGCTGCGGAGCAGGCCTGCCCCCGGCACGCGCCGGGCCTGGCGCGACCGCGCGCTGGCGCTGCCGCCCCGTCCGCGCCTGGACCACCCGCTGCCGAAGTTCGTGCTGTTCCCGCTGCTGCCCGCGCTGCCGGCGTTCCGCCTGCACCAGCACATCGCCTACGGCGGCACCTTCGGCGAGTGGCAGAGCTTCGGGGCCGGCGCCTGGTTCGGCGCGCTCGGGCTGTGGTGGGCGTCCTGGGCGGTGGCGATGGTCTTGCTGGCCGGTGGCCTGCGCCTGGCGGTGGAGCTGGCGAGCGCGGCGGTGCTCGCCTGGCGCCCGGAGCGCGTCGTGCAGGCGCGCGGCGCGCTGCTGTCGATGGCGCGTCTGGTCTACTACGTCGGCGTGCCGGGCTGGCTGCTGGCGCGGCTGCTCGGCGGCTGAGGCCGGGCCTTCTCGACGGCCGCACGGGCCGCCCGACGATGAGGAGAAACGCGATGCGGATCCTGGTGACGGGCGCGACGGGCTTCATCGGCGGCGCCGTGGTGGACGCGCTGCTCGCGCGCGGGCACGTGCCGGTGCCGGCGGTGCGCGACGTGGCGGCGGCGAAGCGGCGCTGGCCGCAGCTCGAGGCGGTGACCTGCGACTTCATGCGCGATACCGACCCGGCCAGCTGGCGGCCGCGGCTGGCCGGGATCGACGCCGTGGTGAACGCGGTCGGCATCCTGCGCCAGTCACGCGGCGCGACCTTCGACGCCCTGCATTCGGCCACGCCGCGCGCGCTGTTCGCCGCCTGCGCCGAGGCGGGCGTCGATCGCGTGGTGCAGGTGTCGGCACTGGGCGCCGATGCGCAGGCCGCCAGCCGCTACCACCTCTCCAAGCGCGAGGCCGACGATGCGCTGCTCGCGCTGCCGCTGCGGGCCACCATCATCCAGCCCTCGGTCGTGTTCGCGCCCGAGGGCGCCAGCGCCGGGGCCTTCCTCGCCATGGCCAGCCTGCCGCTGCTCGCGCTGCCGGGCGGTGGCGTGCAGACGCTCGCGCCCGTGCACCTGGACGACGTGGTCGAGGCGATCGTGCGCGCGCTGGAAAGCGATTCGCCGCCCGTGCGGCTCGAGGCCGTGGGGCCCCGGTGCCTGCGCATGCGCGATTACCTTGCCGGCCTGCGTCGCCAGCTCGGCGGCGGCCGGCAGCTGGTGCTGCCGGTGCCCATGCCGCTGGTGCGCCTGGCCTCGCACGGCATGGCGCGCCTGCCGGGCTCCATCGTCGATCCCGAAACCATCGCCATGCTCGAGCGCGGCAACTGCGCGCCACCCGGGCCCTTCGCCGCTTTCCTCGGCCGCGCGCCGCGCCCGGTCGATGCGTTCCTGCCCCCCTCCGCCGTGCCCGCCGTGCGCACGCACGCGAAGCTGCGATGGTTGCTGCCGATGCTGCGCGTGGCGCTGGCGCTGGTCTTCGTCGTCACCGCGCTGCTGTCGTTCGGGCTGTATCCGGTGGAGGCCAGCCGCGCGCTGCTGGCACGCACCGGGCTCACCGGCACGGCGGCCGACCTCGCGCTCCATGGCGGCGCGGCCCTCGACCTCTCGCTCGGGCTGGCCTTCCTCGGGCCGCTCCGGCTGCGCCGCGCGGCCTACCCCGGCGCCGCGCTGCTGATCCTGGGCTACACCGCGATCATCACGATCGCGCTGCCGGAGTTCTGGCTCCATCCCTTCGGGCCGGTGCTGAAGAACCTGCCCATCCTCGCGCTGCTCTGGCTGCTGCACGAGCTCGACCGGTGAGCTCCGTGCCGCGACCTCGCGCATGCGCTTCGCTTGGGCGGGGTACGGTGCGCGGGCGATGAGCGGCTACTTCCTCGTCAAGACGCTGCACATCCTGTCGGCCACGTTCCTCTTCGGCACGGGCGTGGGCACGGCGTTCTACCTGCTGGTCACCACGCTGCAACGCGACGTGCGCGTGATCGCCGCGGTCACGCGCTGGGTGGTGATCGCCGACTGGCTGTTCACCGCCACCACCGCCATCGCGCAGCCGCTCACGGGCTGGTGGCTGGCCCGGCGCCTGGGCATGCCGGTCATGGACGTGGCCTGGCTGCGATGGTCGGTGCACCTGTATGCGCTCGCCATCGCGTGCTGGCTGCCGGTGGTCTGGCTGCAGATGCGCCTGCGCGACCTCGCCGCCGCGGCGCTGCGCGACGGAACCGCCCTGCCGCCGGCCTACTGGCGCGCGTTCGCCGCCTGGGTCGCGCTGGGCGTTCCCGCGCTGCTGGCCTTCCTGGCGATCTTCTGGCTGATGGTGGCCAAGCCCGCCTGAGTCAGCGCCGCCGGATCCAGTTCTTGTCGATGATCGCCCACAGGATCAGCGAGAAGGCCAGCAGGCGAAGGCTGAAGTAGAGCGTGACCTCCTCGCTCTGCGCACCGTTCCAGGCGTAGGCCGCACGGTTGGCGGCCTCCAGGCCGAAGGCCACGGCGAAGTAGAGGAAGAGGCGGTCGCGGCTGGAGCGCCAGAAGCGCAGGAAGAACAGTGCCGCCACCGCGAAGCCCATCGAGATCATGCCGAGCATGAACATCTGCATCTCAGCGCTCCTCGAAGATCAGGCCGTACAGCAGCAGCGCGACCGCCAGCAGGCTGGTGCCATGCCGCAGCGGCCACAGCTCCAGGTCGGTCAGCACGTAATGGTCGAGGATCACCAGCACGCTGGCCGCGGTGAGCAGCCAGAAGCAGAGCCCGCACCAGAACAGCATGCGCGATCCCGCGCGGCGGGCGTTGCGGTGCAGCAGTACCGCGCAGGCCGCGCTGGTCAGCGCACTCAGCACGTAGATCAGGAAGATCATTCGCCCTCCTTGCGCAGGCGGAACGCGTCGGCGAACTGGAAGGCCTTGCGGTCGGTGGTCGAATGGATCAGGTGCGAGACCGCCACCACGTTGCGCGCATAGGTCGCGGCCAGGGCATCGACCGTCGCGCGCACGTCCGCGCGCGAGGGCGCGTAATGCGCGCCGGCATCGTCGACGGTGGCCAGCCCCGCCTGCGCGAGGTCGGCGACCAGGCGCGCGGCATTGGCGGGCGCGACGTACAGCCGCGCCGCGAGCGCGTCGTTCGACAGGCCTTCGGGACGATCGCGCAGCAGCAGCAGCGCCTCGAGATGGGGCACCGAGGGCAGCGTCGCCAGAATGAAACGCCGCAGCTCGGGCGGGATGCTTTCCTCCGCCATCCCCACAGGGTCGCCCGCATGGCGGCGCGATTCAACCTTGCGCCGGCGCGCGAAAGCGACTAGGGCCTGTTAACACAAACGCAGCCCATCGGCGATCAGTGCAAAGCTGATGAAGCCGACGAACATCACGTCGAGTTTCTCGAAGCGAGAGAAGATGCGGCGAAAGCCCTTGAGGCGCCGG
>JBMOOW010000073.1:0-8889 GCA_049323195.1 Pseudomonadota bacterium
CAAAACCGCCGGAAATACGCCAGGAATCGGCCCGATTTCGTGTCAACCGGAGCGAAATCGCAATCGAACGGACATGGCTGGAACAAACCCAGCCCAAGGTGGGAGGTTTTTCAGCGGCCTGCTAAGGCTGCGGCCTCCGCGCGGGCGGGCGAGCGTGGCGCGCAGCGCGGCTTCGTCGCGGCCGGGCACGAGGTCCAGGTACAGCGTCGTGGCTCCGTCGCGCTCGATCGCCTCGCGCAGGTCGGCGGCGAGCGCGTAGATCAATGAACCTTCGATCCCGGCCTGGCTCACCACGCACTCGCCCTGCAGTTCGCGCGCGGCGCCGCGCATGTCGGTCCAGTGGGCGACCACGGGCTTGAGCGGGGTGCCGGCGAAACGCGCGGTGAAGTGCGGCGTCCAGGCGATATCGAAGCCGCAGTTCGCGGGCCGCAGGGGGGCGACGTCGATGCCGGCCTGCGAGAAGGGCGCGACCCAGGCGCCGTCGGAGCCGAGCTCGGGCCAGCTCGCTCCGCCCAGGGCGAACACGGTGGCGGGCGCGGTGAACGCGCGTTCGCCGCCGGGCGTGTCGAACCGCAGCGCCTGGCCGTCGAAGCCGGTCCAGCGATGCTGGACATGGAAACGCACGCCCGACTCGCGCAGGCGCCGCACCCAGCCGCGCAGCAGCGGCGCGGCCTTGAGGTCGACGGGGAACACGCGTCCGGAGGTGCCGACGAAGGTCTCGATGCCCAGCCCCCGCGCCCAGTCGCGCAGGGCATCGGCGTCGAAGCGGTCCAGCCATGCCGCCACGGCCCGCTGGCGCTCGCGGTAGCGTGCGTCGAAGGCGGGGCGCGGCTCCGAATGCGTGAGATTCAGCCCGCCCTTGCCCGCGATCAGGAACTTGCGGCCGACCGAGCCTTTCGCCTCGAAGACGTCCACCTCCACGCCGGCCGCGCGCGCGGTCTCGGCCGCCATCAGGCCGGCGGGACCGCCACCGACGACGGCAAGGCCGGGGAGCGGGAGGGGGCGTGTGGACATCATGGGCTCCGTGGCGGGGCGCACAGCATGCCTGCGGCGGCGGGCGTCGGGTATCGTCGACCGCACGACCAGGATCCGCCGCCGCATGACTCCACGCCTCATCGCCGCCTGCGCGCTCGCGCTGGCCTTCGCCTCGTCCCCGCAGCAGGCCTTCGCGCAGCCGGCGTCCGTCGATGCCCCGGCCCGCGACTTCGCCGCACTCGACGCCGCCATCGAAGCCACGCGCAAGCGCTTCGACGTGCCCGGCGTCGCCGTGGCCATCGTGAAGGATGGGCAGGTGGTCTACGAACGCGGCTTCGGCGTGCGCGAGCTCGGAAAGCCCGGCGCGGTCACGCCCGACACCCTGTTCGCCATCGCGTCCAACACCAAAGCGTTCACCGCGACGGCGCTGTCGATCCTCGCCGACGACAAGAAGCTGAGCCTGGACGACCGCGTGGTCGACCACCTGCCCTGGTTCCAGATGTCGGACCCGTACGTGACCCGCGAGATGCGCCTGCGTGACCTGCTCGCGCACCGCAGCGGCCTGAGCCTGGGCGCGGGTGACCTGCTGTACTGGCCGGAAACGGACTACACGGGGGAGGAGGTCGCGCGTCGCCTGCGCCACGTGCCGCTCACCGGCGGTTTCCGTGACCGCTACGCCTACGACAACATCCTCTACGGCGTCGCGCAGCTGGTCATCGAGAAGGCGAGCGGGCAGAGCTTCGAGCGCTTCCTGCAGACGCGCATCCTCGATCCGCTCGGCATGCGCGCCACGCGGTACAACGCCGACCATCTGCGCCGGGGCGACGAGGTCGCCACGGGCCATGCGAAGGCCGATTTCAAGGACCTTCGGCCCGCGCCGCGCATGACCTGGTCCAACGTAGCCGGGGCGGGAGGCATGTACTCGAACGTGCGCGACATGGCGCGCTGGATGCGGGTGCAGCTCGACGGCGGCGTGATCGCCGGCGAGGGCGCCGGCGCCAGGCGCCTGGTGAGCGAGGCACGCCACCACGCATCCTGGCAGGTGATCACGCCGATGAACGTGCCCGCCAGGCCGGCCGTGCCGCAGCTGGCCGCGTCGAAGACGAATTTTCTCGGCTATGGCGAGGGCTGGATGCTGTCGGACTACCGCGGCCGGCGCCTGGTCTGGCATACCGGTGGCTGGCCGGGCATGGTCTCGCGCCTGACGATGGTGCCCGAGGCCAGGCTCGGCGTGGTCGTGCTGACCAATGCCGAGGTCGGCCAGGCCTTCAATGCGATCACCTACAGCGCGCTCGATACATTCCTCGACGTGCCACGTACCGACTGGGTCGCCGCCTATGGCGCCGCGTTCGACAAGGCGCACGGCGACGCGGACGCGGACTGGCAGGCCCACGTGGCCCGCCGCGACGCGGCGTCCAAGCCCTCGCTGCCGCTCGCGCGCTATGCGGGCACCTACCGCGACCCGTGGTACGGCGAGGTGGTGGTGGAACCCCGCGGCGACGGGCTGCAGCTGCGCTTCGCACGCTCGAAGGATCTCGTTGGCCGGCTCGAGCACTGGCAGCACGACAGCTTCATCGTGCGCTGGGACCAGCGCTGGCTCAATGCCGATGCCTTCGTCGACTTCGACCTCGACCACGACGGACGCATCCGCGAGGTTCGCATGGAGGCGATATCGCCGCTGACGGACTTCAGCTTCGACTTCCAGGACCTGCGGCTGGCGCCGGTCGGGGGCGATCGTGGATAGTCGGCCCCATTACCCGTACGGAACCCGCGCATGAGCTGGGTCGCGCTGCTCGTCCTCGTCGTCGCCGTCTGGCTCGCCTTCAAGGCGGTGGGCCTGTTCGTGCGCCTTCTGCTGTGGGCCGTGGTTCTGGGGCTGGCCTACTGGCTGCTGGCCCCCCACCTGGGGCTTCCCGTTCCGTGGTGACGTTGCTGGCTACCTGTGGAGTGAATGCATGAGCTGGCACGTCTACGAAACCGGGCCCATCGACTACGGCTGGCACCACCTGGCGACCGTGCGCGAGACGCTGGCCGCGCTGGCGGTGCCCTGCGAGGGCAGCGACCCGCGCGAGGGTATCGACAGCACCGCGGCGCTGGCCTTCCTCCGCAGCTGGGAGGCGGCGAAGGATGCGGCCATTGCGGCGGGCTGGGAGGGCCACTTCCGGCTGGAGCCCCGCGTGTTCTGGCTGCCCGACGCGCTGGAGATGGTGCACGGCTTCGTGCTCAAGCAGGACCACAATGGGCGCACGTTCGTGGTCTCGCCGCGGCCGCTGGCCTACCTGCACGCGGTCCCGGCCTGAGGCGCGCCCCCTAGAATGGTGGGATGCTGCTCAACGTCGCCGCCTATCACTTCGCTCCCGTGGCCGATCCCGACGCGCTGGCGGCGCGCCTGCGCGGGCATGCGGAGGCCGCGGAGGTCCGCGGCACGATGCTCATCGCCCCCGAGGGCGTGAACCTGTTCCTGGCCGGCAGCGAGGCCGGCGTGGAGGCGGTGCTGGACGAGGTGCGCGCCGAGCCGGGTTTCGCCGCGATCGCGGTCAAGCGCAGCTGGAGCCGGGCGCAGCCCTTCGGCCGGCTCAAGGTCAAGGTCAAGCCCGAGATCATCACGTTCCGACGCGAGGGCACCGCGCCCCTGGAATCCCGTGCACCCGCCGTGGCCCCGGCGAAGCTCGCGCGCTGGATCGCGCAGGGGCGGGACGATGCGGGCCGTCGCCTGGTGCTGCTGGACACGCGCAACCGCGAGGAATTCGGCTACGGCACGTTCGAAGGGGCGCTCACGCTTCCCATCGACAACTTCACCGAGCTTCCCGCCGCGCTCGAACCGCATCGCGAGGCGCTTGCGGACGCGACCGTCGTGAGCTTCTGCACCGGCGGCATCCGCTGCGAAAAGGCCGCGCTGTTCCTGCAGGCCGACGGCATGCCCAACCTGCTGCAGCTCGACGGCGGCATCCTGGGCTACTTCGAGGGGGTGGGAGGCTTCGGCTACCAAGGCCGCTGCTTCGTCTTCGACGGCCGCGTCGCGCTGGACCCGGCCCTGCAGCCCCTGGTCGACGACACGCCTGCACAGGGCGACCGCTGACGTTTCACCCGGCGTTGCCCGCGGGTCGGTTTGCATGGCGGTTCCCACCGCCCACGGAACGCGACATGGACCGACAGGACACCGCCCGCCACGCGCCCGACCGCGAAGCCGGCCTGGAGAAGCTGCGCAGCCTCATCGAGGGCATGCACGTGGCCATGCTCACCACCCGGGGCGAGGACGGCCGCCTCTTCAGCCGTCCGCTCGGCAGCCAGGGCGTGGAGCGCGATGGCGACCTCTGGTTCGTCACCGGTTTCGACAGCGAGAAGGTCCGCGAGATCGAGGCCAATCCGCAGGTCAACGTGGCCTACGCGTCGAAGGATGCCAACACCTACGTGTCGATTTCCGGCGTCGCCAGCATCACGCGCGACCGCGCGACGATCGAGGCGCACTGGACGCCCGCGATGTCCATGTTCTTCCCGCAGGGCAAGGACGATCCGAACCTCTGCATGCTGCGCATCGAGGCGCAGAGCGCCGAGTACTGGGACGGCCCGGGCAGCGCGGCCGGGAAGGCGCTGTACTTCCTGCTGACCGCGGTGACCAGCAACCCCGGCAACCTCAGCGAGAACGCGCGCATCGACCTGCAGTAGACGATGCGCGACGCGAGCCCCAACCGATGCAAGGGAGCCCGCGTAGCGCAGGCGGCGCACGTCGGGGTGCTCCCGACGGACCGGCTCGCCCTGCCGACATCGCGCGTCGGTGCCCGCCCGTCGTCCAGCCGGTATTCGTTCCGCTTGGCCGCGCCGCTCCGGCAAGAGCGGCACAGGCTGATCAGGCGTCGGGCCGCTCGCTCGCGACCAGCGCGATCACCGCCGCCTCGAGCGTGGCCAGGCCGGCGGCGCGGCCGCGTTCCAGCGCGGCATCCAGCGGACGCCCCCGGTTGAGCGCCTCGTCGAGCGCGATCATCGCGCCGACGCGGTTGGAGCTGGCGCAGTGGACGAGCACGCCACCCTGGCGGCGCGCCTCGTCGAGAGTGGCGCCGAAGCCGCGCACGCGCCCGGCATCGAGATCGGCCGCTCCGGTGACCGGAAACGCGACGTACCGCATGCCCAGCCGCGCGACCTGGGCGGGCTCGTCGAAATCGACCGCCTCCCCCGGCGCGCGCAGGTTGATCACGGTGCGAACGCCCTGGCCGGCGAGTTCGGCCAGTTGCGCGGCATCGGGTTGGCCGGCCGCCCAGCCGTGCGGGTCGAAACGGACGGGTGCAGTCATCGCAGTCTCCGGGTGCAGGGGGAGGGTTCAGAGCCAGCCGAGCGCGCCGGCCGTGCGTTGGAGCATGTACAGCGCGACCACCGCGATCAGGCCGGCGAGCGTCAGCGAGAGCGCACCCTTGCGGCGAGCCAGTCGCGTCGCGAGGCGCCCACCGAGCAGGCTGCCCGCGGCGCCACCGCCGATGAAGGCGGCGGCAAGCGGCCAGGCCACCAGGCCCGAGCCGGCGTAGCTGACGGCCGTAGTGAGCCCGAACGCGCTGACGGCGACCAGCGAAGAGCCGACGGCGAACAGGATCGGCATGCCCGTGGATGCGATCAGCCCCGGCACGACGAGGAACCCGCCGCCGATGCCGAAGAAGCCTGAAAGCAGGCCGGTGCCCGCGCCCGAGGCCAGCAGCTTCGGTGCGTTGCCACGGTCGAGCATCACGGCCGGGTCGCCTTCGCGTCCCCGCGAACGGACCATCAGGCCGGCGACGACGAGCATGAGCACGGCGAACAGCGCGAGCAGCCGCTGTCCATCCACGGACTTGCCGAGCATCGCGCCCAACCATGCGCCGGCCACGCCGGCCGTGGCGAAGGTGGCCGCGCATGGCCATTTCACGTTGCGCCTGCGCGCGTGGCCGGCCAGGCCGATCAGCGCGTTCGCCGCCACGGCGATCGCACTGGTGCCGATCGCCACGTGCGGGTCGTCCACGCCGACGAGATAGACCATCAGCGGCACCGCGAGGATCGAGCCCCCGCCACCCACCAGCGCCAGCGTGAACCCGACCGCGCTGCCGGCAAGGGCACCGAGCAGGATCTGCATGGTGCTCACCGGCCGGTGGCCTGGCCGCCGCAGTAGGCCGCGTACAGGGTGTCGAGCACGCTGGCGGCCGGCCCTTCCGCCAGCGAATAGAAGATCGTCTGCGCCTCGCGCCGCGTCTCCACCAGGGCCATCTCGCGCAGGACGGCCAGGTGCTGGGAAAGCGCGGACATGCTCAGGCCGGTGATCGGCTGCAGTTCGCCCACCGAGCGCTCGCCCTGCACCAGCTGACACAGCACAAGCAGCCGCGCCGGATGGGCCAGGGCCTTCAGCAGCGCCGCGGCCTCGGCCGCATGGTGCGCCATCTGCTCGGGCGAGGGCAGGGTGCGGGGCTTGGTCGACGAACGTGCCATGGGCCGATACCCGGGAACGGGTTGACATATATATGCGTGAAATCTAATTTAGAGATGTCGAAATCAAAACGCAAGGAGCCGTCCGATGAATCCGCAGGTGCAGAGCTTCTACGACCCGGCGACGTTCACCTTCACCTACGTGGTCTACGACCGCGAGGGGGGCAGCGCCGCCATCGTCGACCCGGTGCTCGATTTCGATCCCGCCACTGCCCGCACCTCGACGGCCTCGGCCGACCGCGTGCTCGCCTTCGTGCGCCAGCACGCGCTGCGCGTCGAATGGATCCTCGAGACGCATGCGCATGCCGACCACCTCACCGCGGCGGCCCATCTCAGGCGCGAGACCGGCGCGAAGGTCGCCATCGGCCGCGGCATCACGCAGGTGCAGGAGCGCTTCAAGGCCCTGTTCGGCCTCGAGCCGGAGTTCGCCACCGACGGCAGCCAGTTCGACCGCCTCTTCGCCGACGGCGATACCTTCGCCATCGGCGACCTGCAGGCGCGCGTGATCGCCACCCCGGGCCATACCGACGACAGCCTGACCTACGTGATCGGCGATGCGGCTTTCGTCGGCGACACCGTGTTCGCACCCGAGACGGGCACCGCGCGCGCGGATTTTCCGGGCGGCGATGCGCGCAAGCTCTACCGCTCCATCCGCCGGCTGTTCGACCTGCCCGAGAACACCCGCCTGTTCCTCTGCCACGACTATCCGCCGGCCGAGCGCGAGGCGCGTGCGCAGAGCTCGCTGGATGAGCAGAGGCAGCGCAACGTGCACGTGGGCGGTGATGCCGACGAGGAGGCGTTCGTGCGGATGCGCACGGCGCGCGACGCCTCCCTGGCGGCGCCGAAGCTGATCCTGCCGGCGCTGCAGGTGAACATCCGCGCCGGCGAGCTGCCGCCGCCGGACGCCAACGGCATCCGCTACCTGCGCCTGCCGCTCGACCAGTTCGGGGGCGCGTCATGACCGCGACATGGTGGGCCGCCCTGGCCGGCGGCGTGCTGATCGGCCTGTCCGCAACGCTGCTGCTCTGGCTCAACGGCCGGGTGGCCGGAGTCAGCGGCATCCTCAACGGCGTGCTGTTTCCCGCGCGCGGAGACGTGGCCTGGCGGGCGATGTTCCTGGTCGGGCTGGTGGCCGCCGCCGGCCTCTACATGGCACTCGTCCCCGGCGCCCCGCTGCCACGCGCTGATTTCCCGCGCATCGGGCTGATCGTGGCCGGCCTGCTGGTCGGCTTCGGCACGCGCATGGGCAACGGCTGCACCAGCGGCCACGGCGTGTGCGGAATCGGCCGGCTGTCGCTGCGCTCGCTGGTGGCGGTGCTGACGTTCATGGCCACCGCCATCGCCACCACGTTCCTCGTACGCCACGTCTGGAGCTGGGCATGAAGAAGCTTTCGCTTGCGGCCCTGCTGTCGGGCGCGCTGTTCGGGCTGGGCCTGGCGATGTCGGGCATGACCGACGCCCGTCGCGTGCTGGGCTTCCTCGACCTGTTCGGCGATTTCGACCCGACGTTGATGTTCGTGCTTGGCGGCGCCGTGGCCACCACCACGCTGCTGTTCCGCTTCGTGCTCCGCCGCGGCAGCCCGGTGCTGGCCGACACCTTCCACCTGTCCAACCTCAGGCACGTCGATCGACGCCTGCTCGACGGCGCCGCGCTGTTCGGCGTGGGCTGGGGTATCGCCGGATACTGCCCGGGGCCGGCGCTCGCGGGGCTCGGTGTGGCCTCCACGGAGGCGTTATGGTTCGTTCCCGCGATGCTCGCGGGCTTTCTCGTCCACCGTCTGGTCAACCGCGCCTGAGGTTCGTTGCCATGAAGCTGTCATCCTCATCCCTTCTCGCCAGCGCACTCTCGCTGCTCCTCGCTGCCTCGCCGGCCATGGCGGACGGATTGCCGCCCGTGCCGAATGCCGTCTCGCCCGAGGCCGGCGTCGTGTCGGCCGGGCGGCTCGGGCCCGGGAACGTGGCCGGCGTGCGTGACGCCGGCATCCGTCAGGTGATCGACCTCACGCCGGATGCCGAGACGCCCGATTTCGATGAGGCCACCGCCGTGCGCGAGGCGGGCATGGCCTACGCCAACCTGCCACTGGCCGGTGCGAAGGACCTCACGCCGGAGAACGTCCGCAGGTTCGACGCGCTGCTGCGCGATGCCGAACGGCCGGTGCTGGTGCATTGCGCCAGCGGCAACCGGGTCGGCGCGATGGCGGCGCTTCGCGCGGCGTGGATCGAGGGGCGACCGGCCGAGGAGGCGATCGAGGTCGGCCGCGCCTGGGGGCTCAAGGGGCTGGAAGGCGAGGTGCGCCGACGGCTGGAGGCAGCGCCGGCGCCGGCGTCGCCCTGAGGTCGGGTCGACGCGTGATCGGCCCGAGCGCCCCAGGGCGGCGGGCCTTCCTTGGACGCGGTCGCGCCGACGCTGGCGTCCTGCCTGCGCGTTCAGCGGTCGCGGCGCGGCGGGCGGCCTCCGAAGCCGCCGGGGCCGCC
>JBMOOW010000074.1:0-8855 GCA_049323195.1 Pseudomonadota bacterium
GACCTTGCAATCAGCAAGGCGCATCGCCGCGCAGAACTGCCTGACACGGCCTCAGGCCTCACGCGACCCATGCCGATAGCGTTAACAGGCCCTAGAATCGGCGCATGAACGCGCAGGCCCTGCCCGACATCGACTTCCCCGGCCACGACAAGCTGGTGGCCGCCCTCGACGCCGCCGTCTGCGCGGGCGGCTGCGAAGCGGTCACGACCGCCGTGCGCAAGCGGCTCTGCGAGATGATCCGCGACCGCGACGTGCAGCTGCCGGCCAGCGTCTACGAGCCGATCGACGACCACTACGCACGCCGCGAGATCTACCGCAGCCCGCTGCACGGCTACAGCGTGGTGGCCATGACGTGGGGGCCCGGCCAGGGCACGCCCGTGCACGACCATTCGGGCCTGTGGTGCGTCGAGGGTGTGTGGGACGGCGAGCTGGAGATCACCCAGTACGAACTGCTCGAGCGCGACGGCGACCGGTTCCGTTTCCGTGCCACCGGCGGCATGCAGGCCGGCACCGGCAGCGCCGGCAGCCTCATCCCGCCCCACGAGTACCACACGATCCGCAACATGAGCCAGGACCGCGTCGCCGTCTCGCTGCACATCTACAAGGCCGAGATGCAGTGCTGCTCGACGTTCACGCCCATCGGCGGCGAGTGGTACCGCCGCGGCACCCGCACGCTGGCCACCGACGCGACCTGACCGAGCGGAGGCCCGGCAGGCCGGCAGCGCAACCGCGGCCACGCATGCCGGATCGTTTGTCGGCACACCCCTCGATGCCGCGACCCGCACGCGCCGCGCGGGCGCCCCGGATACGCCGCTATACTTCACGTCCGCGCCGGAATGGCGGAATCGGTAGACGCAGCGGACTCAAAATCCGCCGGCCTTAAAACCGTGTGGGTTCGAGTCCCACTTCCGGCACCACCGCACCCTGCGCACGCTGACGGCCGGGCCAGTCCCGACCGCCCGTCGACCAAGCGGCTTTTTTCGCACCGGCTGTACGGCCCTGCTTCCTAAGCTTCGGGAAACCGAAACCCCGGAGCGAACATGCCCAAGGCCGCATCGCGACATGCCGTGCACAACGGCTTCCTGGCCCGCAACGGCCTGAGCCTCGCCTTCCTGCTGCTCATGCTGCTCTCGGTGCTCGGCCATGCGCTGACGGGGTGGCGCGCGAGCAACCAGGAGCGCGAGCAGCACGGGCAGCCGCCCGAAGCGCTGACGGAGTACGTGGGCGGCGGCCACTTCCTCGGCACGCTGTTCGAGAACTGGGAGAGCGAGTTCCTGCAGATGGGCCTGTTCGTGCTGCTGACGGCTTTCCTGCGGCAGAAGGGCGCATCGGAATCCCGGCCGCTGGACCCCTCGGAGGAGCCGGAACCCGACCCGGTGCCCTACGCGCAGCGTCCGTGGCCGGTTCGCAAGGGCGGGGCCTGGCGCAGGGCTTACGAACACTCGCTCTCGGGCGCGCTGCTGCTGCTGTTCGTCGGCAGCTTCTTCGCGCACCTGTATTTCAGCTGGAAGCGCCACCTGGAGGAGCAACTGCAGCACGGCGAGCAGGCGCTGCAGTCCATGTGGCAGTACCTGGCCGGCAGCGAGTTCTGGTTCGAGTCCTTCCAGAACTGGCAGAGCGAGTTCCTGGCCGTGGTGGCGCTGGTCGTGCTCTCGATCTTCCTGCGCGAGAAGGACTCCACAGAATCGAAGGACGTGGAAGCGCCGCATGCCCAGACCGGCGCGTGAGCATCGCAGCCGGCGGCCGCCCCGTGGCCGCCGCGCTCAGGCGGCTTCGGTCGAACCCGACACCAGCAGCGCCCGCATGGAGCCGCGCACCACGGCGTAGGACTGGCGATCGATGTCGGCCAGTACCCGGTCCCATACGGCCCGATCGGCCAGCCGCTCCTCGTCGATGCGGCCTATGAAGACGAGCGGGCCGTGCCTCGCCTCCGCGTCACGCGAGGCGACCAGACAGTCGGGCACGAGCAGCAAGGCCCCGTCCCCACGTGCATATGCCCTGAAGATCATGGCACCTCCCGCGCCCGACCCTTCGCCCCCCTGCCCACGATGTCGCCATCCGACCTTAGCGCCCGCGAACACAGGTGCTTCACCGCTCGTCGGCCCGTCAGGCCCCTCGCGCCTCGCGCTGCAGGCCGGGCGCGGGCCAGGGCCACCAGCCGCGGCCCGTGGCGGCGTAGCGGTCGGCGGCGCGCTCGAAGCGGTTGCGCACGCTGACGCCGCCGGCCAGCAGGTAGGCGGGCAGGAACAGCGGACCCAGCACGAGGTACTGGTAGACGTGGGCGCGCTCGTGGTCGCAGAGCCGGATGGGAGGATCGCGCGCGAGTCCGGCCGCGTGCGCGTAGGTCGCGCAGGCGCTTTCCAGGTCGTGGCCGGTATGGAGGATCACGTTGCCCAGCGTGACCGCGCCACCCGGGCCCCAGGGCCAGTGGTGGAACACCAGCGCGAGGTCGCGGGTACGCAGCAGGGGCCGGGCGCCGAAGGCCAGCCCCGCGAAACCCAGCAGAAGGCCGATCAGCGTGTTCGGCAGGGTCCAGGCCATCCCCAGCGCGAGCAGCAGCCAGGGCGGGCGGCGGGCCGGCCGCGGTCTGGCCTGCCCCGCGGCCGGGGCCGCTGCCCTGGCCGCCCTGCCCTCGGCTGTCCGGGTGGGGCCTTGGGTCAGCGCCCTTCCTCCGGCATCAGCAGCCAGGCCAGCAGGTAGACCAGGATGCCGGGGAAGGCCGCCGACAGGATCGAGACGAGCACGAAGACGATGCGCAGCAGCGTCGGGTTCCAGCCCAGCCAGCGCGCGAAACCGCCGAGTACGCCGGCGATCATGCGGTCGTGGCGGGAGCGTTCGAGTCGGTTGGTGGGCATGTCGCGGGGCCCTGCATCGAGGCGATGCGCGAGTCTAGCGGCCGCTCGCGTGAGGGCACCGTGGTGCGCGGCGCCTTACCAGCGCCCGGGCCGCGTCAGCGGAGGGGCCTCGCGCTGGCGATCGTAGGCCCGCAGCTCGTCTCGGATATGCGCGATGCGCTGGCGCGCGATCGCATTGCGCTGCTCGTCCAGCACGACGCCGTCGAGGAGTTCGGCCATGCGCTGGGCCGTGGGCAGCATGGTGTCCCAGGCGTCGAGCGCGGCGATCGGCGCCGGCAGGGTCAGGAAGAAGGCGATCGCCGGCGTCTGCAGCTCGTGGATGTTGGCCATGTCGAAGCTGCCGGGCTTCATGATGTTGGCGACGCTGAACACCGGGCCGCGTTCGGGATGGCCATCGACCAGCCGGTGGAAGACGCCCATGTGGCCGTACACCAGGCCGGCACGCTCGGCCGCGACGACGATGTCCGGCCCGTGCAGCGCCTGGCCTGCCCTGGCGGCCAGGTAGAGCGTCACGATCTTGTCGAACTCCTCGGTGGTGCGGCGACCGAGCTCGGGCTGCGCCGGCGGCGCCTGCGGGCCCGGCAGGTCGAGCGGCTCCTGCACCGGCGCGCCGGTGCCGTCGCCCACGGCGAGTTCGGACTCCAGCTGCTGGCCCAGCGTGGGCTCGGCGCGTGCGTCCTCGCCGCGCGCCACGCGACGGCCCTGCCCGGCCTTCTTGGGGCGACCGAAGATCAGGATCGCCGCCACGAGCACGATGCCCGCGACGAGGATCCAGATCCGCAGCATGGTCATGTCGGACATCATCGGGCTCCTCGGATCAGGCGGCGCCGGCCAGGCGCGCGGCCTCGGCGAGGTCGACGGAAACGAGGCGGCTCACGCCGGGCTCGCGCATGGTCACGCCCATGAGCTGCTTCGCCGCTTCCATCGTGACCTTGTTGTGGGTGACGAACAGGAACTGTACCTGCTCGCTCATCTCGTTGACCATCGCGGTGAAGCGGCCCACGTTCGCCTCGTCCAGCGGCGCGTCGACCTCGTCGAGCAGGCAGAAGGGCGCGGGATTGAGGCGGAAGATCGCGAATACCAGCGCCACCGCGGTCATCGCCTTCTCGCCGCCGGAGAGCAGCGTGATGTTGGACACGCGCTTGCCGGGTGGCCGCGCCATGATCGCCACGCCGGTGTCGAGCAGGTCGTCGCCGGTGAGTTCCAGGTACGCGTGGCCGCCGCCGAACAGGCGCGGGTAAAGCTCCTGGATCCCGGAATTGACGCGGTCGAAGGTGTCCTTGAAGCGGCCCCGCGTCTCGCGGTCGATCTTGCGGATCGCCTCCTCAAGCGTCTCGAGCGCGGTGGTGAGATCGACGTGCTGGGCATCGAGGTATTCCTTGCGCTGCGCGGCCTCGGCATGCTCGGCAATGGCGGCCAGGTTGACCGGCTCGAGGCGGCGCAGCTTCGCGTCCAGCTCGGCGACGTTGCGCTCCCAGGCCTGCGCATCCATGTCCTCGGTCAGCGTGGCGGCGACCTCGCCCAGCGCGAAGCCGGCTTCGGTGATGGCGGCCACCAGCTGCTCGGCCTTGAGCGCGAGCGCCTGCAGTTCCAGGCGGCGCTGGCCGATGGCTTCGCGCTGCTGCAGGGCCTGCTCGTCGCGCTGCTGGCGGATCAGCTCGAAGCCGCGCAGTTCGTGGTCGATTCCATCCAGCGCGGTGCGCGCGGCGGTAAGGCGCTGTTCGGCCAGCACGCGCTGCTCGAGCGCCACCTGCCGCTGCGCTTCCAGCTCGCGCACGGGCGTATCGCCGTCGGCCAGCTGCGCTGCGAGTTCGCCGAGGCGCGAATCGAGCTGGACGCGCTGGCCGGTCATGCGCTCGAGCGCCTGTGCCAGGCCGGCGAGCTGTGCGCGCTGGGATTCGACGGTGAGCGCCAGTGCATGCGCCGCGTCGCGGGCTTCCCGCGCCGCATTGCGGGCCGCGTCGCGCGCTTCGGTCAGGCGGCGACGCTGGTTTTCCAGGTCGATGCGCGCGTCCTCCAGCTCGGACATGCGCACCACCGCGTCCTCCTGGTTGCTGCGCGCCAGCCTCGCCTGCTCGCGCGCGGCCTCCAGCGTTTCCGCGAGCTGGGCGAGCTCGGCGTCGATGCGCTCGATGCGCCCGCGCGCGGCGTCCACGCGCCCCTGCTGGCTCTGCAGTTGTCCGCTGAGCTCGGACACGCTGCGGTGTGCCATGTACAGCGAGCGTTGCGCGTCCTCCCGCTGCTGCTCGGAGACGAGCGACTGGTCACGAAGCTGCACGAGCAGCGCCTCGAGCTCGTGCTCGCGCGCGACCAGTGCGTCGATCTCGCCACGCAGCGCCTGGATCTCGCGCTCGCGCACCAGCGCGCCCTGCGAGCCGCTGCTCGTGCGGACCACCTGCACCCAGCCGGCACCGATGCGTTCGCCCCCGCGGGTGATGACGACGTCGCCCTCGGGCAGCGTCGGCAGCAGGGCCCGCGCGGCGTCGAGGCCGTCGGCTCCATGCACCCGGGCCAGCAGGCGCCGGATGGCGACCGGGCCGCGCACGCGCGCGGCGAGCGTGCCGGCGGCGAACGCGTCGCCGCCGGTTTCGCCGTCGACCAGCGCGAGGCGCCCTTCGGACAAGGCGCCGGCCGCGATCGCCAGCGATGCGGCGTCATACACCAGCACACCCTCGATCAGCTGGCCGAGCGCGGTTTCCACCGCGGTTTCCCAGCCTTCGTCGACGGCCAGCGACTCGCCCACGCGCGGAGCGGATTCGAGGCCGTGCTGGCGTAGCCAGTCCATGGCGCGTCCCTGTTCCTGGCCGAGCGCGGCGGCCTGCAGCGTCTCCAGGCCCGAGAGGCGACCGCGCGCGGCCTGCGCCTGCTTGCGCACGTCGGCGAGCTGCGTCTGCGTGTGGCGCTGGCGCTCCTGCAGCGAGGAGAGGGCTTCCTTGCGCGCCTCGAGTTCGGCGGTCAGCGTCTCCAGCGAGAGCTTCTGCGCTTCGAGCTGTTCGACGATCGAGGCCGCGGCCTCGGCCAGCGACTCGACGTCGAGCCCCGTGCGTTCGTTCGACAGCGCCTCGCGGCGGCGCTCGGCTTCCAGCGCCTGGCGGTCGAAGGCTTCCAGCCGCGTGCGCTCGACCTCCGCGGCGCGCGAAGCCTCCGACTGCGCCCGCGCATGGGCATCCCAGCGCTGCTGCCAGTCGCCCAGCTTCTGCTCGGCATCGCGCAGCGCGTCCTGCCGCGCGACTTCCTCCTCGCGCAGGGTCTCAAGGCGCGGCTCATCGTTCTCCAGCGCGTCGCGCAGGGCATCGAGCCGGGCCTGGTCGCTGCCGATGTGGCTTGCGATCTCCGACAGCTGCGCCAGGGCCTCGTCTCGCGCGCGCTGCAGGCGGGAGGACATTTCGCGCTGGTGCTGGATCTGCTGCTCGATGCGGGCGAGCGTTCCGCCCACCTCGTAGCTCTCGGCCTGCGCGCGCGACAGCGTCTGCGCGGCCTCGTCGCGACGCACCCGGCCCTCCTCGAGCTGCCGCTCGGCCTCGCGCTGCTCGGCGATGAGCTGCTGCAGACGCGTCTCGGCCTGCGAGAGCTTCTCGCGCTGGGCCTGCAGCTTGCGGTCCAGCGCGCGATGCTCCAGCGCACGCCATTCGGCGTCCTTGACGCGTCGCTCGGCCTGGATGGCCTGGTACTGCTCGGCCTGCCGTGCCTGCCGCGCCAGGTGCGAGAGCTGCTTGCCGACTTCCTCGCGCAGGTCGTTGAGGCGGTCGAGGTTCTCGCGCGTGTGCCGGATGCGCGTCTCGGTCTCCTTGCGGCGCTCCTTGTACTTGGAGATGCCGGCGGCCTCCTCCAGGTACATGCGCAGGTCCTCGGGCCGCGCCTCGATGATCTGGGAAATCATTCCCTGCTCGATGATCGAGTAGCTGCGCGGACCCAGGCCGGTGCCGAGGAAGAGGTCGGTGATGTCGCGCCGGCGGCACTTGGTGCCGTTGAGGTAGTACTGGCTCTGGCCGTCGCGGGAGACCGTGCGCTTGACCGAGATCTCGTTGAACGCGGCGTACTCGCCGGTGATCGTGTGGTCGGAGTTGTCGAAGATCAGCTCGACCATCGCCTGCGACACGGGCTTGCGGGCCGAGGAGCCGGCGAAGATCACGTCGGTGAGCGAGTCGCCGCGCAGGCGGCTGGCGGAGGATTCGCCCATCACCCAGCGCACGGCGTCGATGATATTGGACTTGCCGCAGCCGTTCGGGCCGACGACGCCGGTCATGTTGCCGGACAGGTGGAGCGTGGTCGGGTCGACGAAGGACTTGAAGCCCGACAGCTTGATCGTGGAAAGACGCATGCCTTGACGCGGCCTCTGGCGGCGGACGCGCCAAAGCGACAGCTGGCGCGCGGCCCGCGAGTATAGCGGCGGCCTTCACGACGCGGCCGGCCCGCGGATGCGCCGCCGGCCCGGAAATTGCATCATTCGGGCATGGCGTTCGGGTTCCTGGCCAGTACTCCGCTGACCGAGCACGTACCCGATCCGTCGGGCGCGATCACCCTGCACGTCCACCGGGACATGCATGTCTGGACCTGGGCCGCGGCCGTCGCCATCGCGGCGGAGCTCCGCCGCGACCTGCAGGCACGCCCGCGCAGCCGCCTGCTGGTCAGCGGCGATGCGCCGGCGCTGCCCGTGTACCAGGCGCTTTCCCGCGCGCCGCTGGACTGGACACGCGTCGACGTGGGCCTGACGGACGAGCGCTGGCTGCGGCCGGACGACCCCGACAGCCGGGCCGCGGCGGTGCGGCGCAGCCTGCTCGTCGAGCACGCGGCGGCCGCCCGCTTCGAGACGCTGACGCTGGTGGGGCGACGGATCGAGGACGCCGTCGCCACGGCCAATGCCCATGCACACCAGCCGACGCAGGTGGCGGTGCTCGTGCTGGGCGAGGACGGCTCCGTGGCCGGCCTGTCGCCGCGGTCACCGGACTGCGGGCGCGCCCTGACCTCGCAGCAGGCCTATGTCGCGCTGGATGCGCCGCTCGGTGCCGGCGAGGCGCCATGGGCGCGACGCATCAGCATCACGCCCGCCGGGCTGGCCCGTCCCCGCATGCGCATCCTGCTGCTGCGGGGAACGCGGCAGCGCGAAATGCTGGAGGAATCGGCGGCCGGCGGTGGCCAGGGCGTCCTTCGCGCACTGCAGCAGGCCGGCGGGCCGCTGCAGGCGCACTGGTGCCCCTGATCAGCCGGCTTCCTCGGGCGTACGGGCGACGATCGCCAGGGCATGGATGTCGGTGGTCATCAGCTCGCCCAGGGCCGCGTACACGGCGCGGTGCCGCGCCAGCGGCGGCATGCCGGCGAAGCGCGGGCTGACGATCGCCACGTTGAAATGACCCCGGCCATCGCGGGCGCCGGCATGGCCGGCGTGGCGATGGCTGTCGTCGACCACCTCCAGCGCCAGGGGCGCGAATGCGGCCTCCAGCGCGGCACGGATGGCGGCAGGGCGCTCGGCGGGGCTCATGGCAGCACCGGCCGGAAAGGACGCACCTCCACTCGCTCGTAGACGCCGGCTTCGACGTAGGGATCGGCCGATGCCCACTCGCGCGCGGCCTCCAGCGATTCGAACTCGGCCACCACGAGGCTGCCGGTGAAGCCCGCCGGGCCGGGGTCGGCGGCGTCGATGGCGGGACACGGGCCGGCCAGCAGCAGGCGGCCGGCGTCGCGCAGGACCTGCAGCCGGGCGAGGTGGCGGGGGCGCGCTTCGAGGCGGCGGGCGAGCACGTCCGCGCCGTCGCGCGCGTCGATCACGTACCACATGGCAAGTACCAGCTGCGGGGAGGCGCGGCATTCTAGGGTCTGTCAACGCTATCGGCATGGGTCGCGTGAGGCCTGAGGCCGTGTCAGGCAGTGCTGCGCGGCGCGGCCTCAGGCCTCACCCGCAGGGCCCGTCCTGCCGCCGCCGCAGGCGGCGTCATCGCCCGGTCGCGTGCGGACGCACGCTTCCTCGCTCTTCCTTGCCTGCAACGCCGGCAGGGCGGGCGC
>JBMOOW010000075.1:0-8699 GCA_049323195.1 Pseudomonadota bacterium
AGCGCCAGGCGGCGCAGACGACGGCCGCCGCACCGGCGCGGCCGGCGGCGGCCAATACCGAACTGCGCGCGCTGTCCACGCCGGCCCCGGCCTTCCCGCCCGAGGCGCTGCGCGCCGCCCAGTCGGGCGAGGTGCAGGTCGAGTTCACGGTGGCGACGGACGGCTCGGTCACCGCCGCACGCGTGGTGCGGTCCAATCCGGCCCGCATCTTCGACCGCGCCGCGGTCAATGCGGTCAAACGCTGGCGCTTCGCGCCGGTGGATGCGCCCGTAACTGCACGGCGCACCATCTCGTTCAACTCCGGTACCTGACGGCGTCGAACGGGCAGGAAAAGCCCGGCTCCGCAGGCCGTGTAAAGCTTCGCGGCAGGTCCGCGTCAGTGATGTTCCGAGGCTCGCACGAATGTCGCGCGCCTCCGAATTCATCGAGGAGGCCGAAAATTGATCCGTTCCTGATCAGTTGAATCGCCGTCCCGAGTTTCTGCACAGCCTGTCCGGCCGGGCTTTTTCGCGCCCCGGGCTCAGCCCGGCGCGCCGGGCATGCGGAAGATGGAGGCCACGCCGGTCTTGATCTTCGCCTGCAGGGTCATGCCCGCGCCCATGCCCGACGCCTTCCACTGCGCGTACTGCTCGTCCATCTCGGCCAGCTCCGCGGCCGAGAACAGCTGGCGCGCGGCGGCGAACATCTCGTTCTCTTCCTCGCTCGCGTGGTGGTCGATCTGCTCGCCCATCACCTTCGCGCTGCCGGCGAACTGGCGGCTGGTCGGGTCGCAGGCCTTGAGGTCGGGCAGCACGCTCTGCTCGACCGCGCGATGCTCCTGCATGGCGGCCGTGTAGAGCAGCAGCTGCTCGTGGCTCGCGCGCTCGGCGAAGGCCGGGTAGAACACCGTCTCCTCCCACTTGGCATGCGGCACCAGCACCGCCTCGATCCTTTCCAGAAGCGCAAGGCGCGTCTTCTCGGCACGGTCGGTGGTGGCATTGATCCCGTCGAACAGCGAACGCAGCGCGTCGTGTTCGGCCTTGAGCGTGGCGAGGATGTTGCGCATGGCGAAGCTCCCGGGGACCTGCGGCCATGCTCGGCATCGGCACCCCTGCCGCAGCTGAAAAGGCCGGCATTGCCGGCCTTTTCGTTCATCGCGTCGTGGGCGGCGTGGCCGCCCCGTGAAGTCAGCCCGCGATGGCCAGGCGCTCCTGGTGGTAACGGCGCACCGCCGCGAACCACAGCAGCGCCGCCAGCCCGAAGCTCGCCGCCAGGTAGATGGCCCAGGTCTGCGCCCCGATCCATTCGGCGCGCACGATCTTCATCAGCAGCTGGTTCTGCGCCAGGAAGGGCACCGCGAACTGCCAGGGCTGCGACTTGACCGGGTTCACCATCAGCATGATGGCCGGGATCACCGGCAGCAGCATCAGCCAGGTCATGTGGCTCTGCGCCTCCTTCATGCTCTTGGCGCTGGCGGCCAGGAAGGTGAGCAGCGAGGTGCCGATCAGCACCATCGGCAGCAGCACGAACAGCATCTTGGCGATGGCCAGCGTGCTGACGTCGAGCATGCGCGCAGTCGAGATGAGCTGCGCGCTGAGCTTGAAGGCCAGCAGCGTGAGCAGCAGCGAGAGCAGGCCCAGCACGCAGGCCGCGGCGATCTTGCCCGACACGATGGCGCCGCGCGCGGCCGGCGTGGCCAGCAGGGGCTCGAGCGACTGGCGCTCGCGCTCGCCCGCGGTGGCATCGAGGATCAGGTATGCACCGCCCAGGAAGGAGCTCAGGATCAGCAGGTAGGGCAGCAACGCGGCGAGCAGCTGGCCGCGCTTGGCGTCCTCGCTGGCCACGTCGTGGTCGCCGACGGCAAGCGCCCGCGTCACCGACGGGTCGATGCCGCGCGCGAGCAGGCGCAGCGCGCCCACCTGCTGGCCGTAGCCTTCGAGTGCGCTGCGCACGCGCGCGATGGGGATCTCGGCATTGCGACGGGTGCTGTCGGCCACCACCTCGACCACCGCCGGCCGGCCGGCGCGCCAGTCGCGGGCGAAGTCCCCGTGGATGCGCAGGCCCACGTCCTCGTCCTGGCGAGCGACCGCCGCGTCGAGATCGGCCGGCGCCGTCTTCGCCCGGATGCCCTGCGTGGCGAGGTAGGCGACCAGGTTGGGCGCGCGCTCCATGCCCTCGACCGGGATCTCGAGCACGCGGTCGAGCTCGGTGCGCGCGCGCTTTTCCGCCATCGAGCCGACGCCGATCATCAGCAGCGGGTACAGCAGCGGGCCCAGCAGCAGCGCCAGCGCCAGCGTGCGCCGGTCGCGGCCGACGTCGCGCAGCTCCTTCTTCATCACCGACCACACGGTGGCGAGGATCCCCGTCTTCATGCGTGCAGTCCCTCTTCCGAGCCGATCGCCTTGACGAAGGCGTCCTCGAGGCTCGCTTCGGCAAAGCGCGCGCGCAGCTCGTCGGCCGTGCCCGCGGCCACCACCTGCCCCTTGGCGATGATGACGATGCGGTCGCAGAGCGCGGCCACCTCCTGCATGATGTGGCTGGAGAAGATCACGCAGCGGCCCTCGCTCTTCAGTTGCTGCAGGAAGCCGCGCATCGCGCGCGTGGTCATCACGTCCAGCCCGTTGGTGGGCTCGTCGAGGATCACGTTCTTCGGGTCATGCACCAGCGCGCGCGCGATCGCCGTCTTGGTGCGTTGGCCCTGGCTGAAGCCTTCGGCCTGCCGGTCGAGGATGTCCTCCATCTGCAGCGCCGAAGCCAGCACCTTCGTGCGCGCCTCGATCTGCGCGGCCGACATGCCGTGCAGTTCGCCGAAGTAGGCGATGTTCTCGCGCGCGGTCAGGCGCTTGTAGACGCCGCGCGCATCGGGCAGCACGCCCAGCGCGCGCCGCACCTTCTCCGGCTCCTTCGCCGCGTCGACGCCGTCCACCAGCACCTGGCCGCGGTCGGGCCGCATCAGCGTGTAGAGCATGCGCAGCGTGGTGGTCTTGCCGGCGCCGTTGGGGCCGAGCAGGCCGGTGATCTGGCCGTCGAAGGCCTCGAAGTCGACGCCGCCGACCGCCTGCACGGTACCGGTCCTGGTCTTGAACGCCTTGTGCAATTCGCGTGCGGTGATCATGGCCGGCTCACGGCTCCCATCCGTTGAAGCTAGTGAACGGCGGCACGGGGCCGATGCTGTCGAGGCATTTCGTATCGAGGGTCTTGGCGTCGGCGCGTTCGATGAACTGGCCGACCAGCTTGGGCATGCAGCCGGTGCCGATCACGTTGTGGCCCTGGCCCTTGAGCACCACGTGGCGCGCCTTCGGCAACGACTTGGCGACGCGCGCGCCGTATTCGGGCGGCGTCACCGGATCGAGCTCGCCGGACATCAGCAGCGCGGGCACGGCGGTGGCCAGTGGCTTCTCGAACCCGGCGGGCCGCGTGCCGCGCGGCCAGTGCTGGCAGACCGAGAAGAACGGCCCCGAGAAGTCCTCACCGAGCACCGTCTGCGCATCGCGCGGATCGGCGCGGTGGCGATCGGCATCCTCGGCGCAGACCACCGACCACTGCATTGCGCGGTTCATGGAGCCCTGCATCGAGCCCTGGCTCATCGCGGCCAGCGACATCAGCGGGCCGTAACGCCCTTGCGTCGCCTCGTCGACCACCACCGGCAGCAGCGCGGCCGCCTGTGGCATGTAGGAGAAGAGGAAGGAGAGGCCGACCACGGTCTGCCCGCTGAGCGTGTCGCGCTTGGCTTCGCCGGTGGCGGGATCGCGGTAGTCCACCTCGATCGGCGCGGCGTCGAGCTTTTGCTTGAGCGCGGCGACCTGCGTGCGCAGGTCGATCGGATAGCGCCTGGCGCAGGTCGGATCGGCGACGCACGCCTTGGAGCGCATCAGCAGCGTGCGCTCGAACATACGCGCGAACTCGCCGCCGACGACGAGGTCGTTCGGCACCACGCCGTCGAGCACCAGCGCGCGCGTGGCCTGCGGATGGGCGGCGGCGTACTGCTGCGCCACGCGCGTGCCATAGGACACGCCGACCAGGTTGACCTGCCCGACGCCCAGCGCGCGGCGCACGGCGTCGAGGTCGGCCACCGCCTGGGTGGTGGTGTAGAAGCGCGCGTCGGCCTTCAGGCCCGCGGCGCACAGGCGCGCGTAGTCGACGATGTCGTCCGGGTCGGTCGACTCCTCGAAGCGCTCCTCCACCGGCTTCGGGCAGGCCAGCGCCGCCGACTTGCCGGTGCCGCGCTGGTCGAGCAGGAAAACGTGGCGCTGCTTGCGCACCTCGCGCAGGGCGTTCGCCACCGTGCCGGCGTGCTCGCTGGCCGCCTGCCCCGGGCCGCCGGCCAGGAAGAACACGGGATCCGGCGCGGGCTCGGTCTTGTCGCCGGCGGGAAGCCAGGCGACGTGCAGGTCGATCATGCGCCCCTGCGGCGCCGCCGGGTTCTCGGGCACGCGCAACGTCCCGCAGCGCGCATCGACCGACTCGCCGCCGAGCATGCCCGGCAGTGCGCAGGGTTCGAAGTCGATGCGGCCCAGGCGGCGCACGGCGGAGTCGGCCTCCGGCCTGGGCGCGGGCGCGCGTTCGGCACACCCGGCGAGCGCGAGCGCGGCCGCCAGGACGGTCCATCGGTGCAACGGCATGCTCATTCCCCGTGAGGCAGCGTGCCGGCGAGGATGCCAGAGCGCAGGCGCGGCGTCATAGGCCGGACGTCCTGCACGCCGCGCTCGTGGCGCCGCGCGTCACCTCACTTGCTGCTGACGTACTTCTCGCGGCGGATGCGCGCCGGCGCCAGGCCGCTTTCCTTCAACGCCTCGAAGCAGGCGTCGACCATGTTCGGGTTGCCGCAGAGGTAGGCGATGTCGCCTTCGGCGTCCGGCGCGAACTCGCCCAGGAACTGCTGCACGTAGCCATGGCGCACGTCCGCGTGCGCATGCGGCGAGCCTTCCTCGGGCAGCTCGCGCGAGAAGCAGGGCACGAAGCGGAAGTTCGACGGATGCCTGTCCGCGAAGGCGCGGAACTCGTCGCCGTACAGCAGCTCCGCCGGGCTGCGTGCGCCCAGCAGCAGCACGACCTCCAGGCCGCGCGCGGCGATCAGGCGCTCGAGCTCGGGCAGCATCGAGCGGTAGGGCGTGACGCCGGTGCCGGTGGCGATGAGCAGGTAGCGGCGGTTGCTGTCGGCCGGCATCAGGCAAAAGCGCCCGTACGGGCCGCTCGCGCTGACCGTGCCGCCGATCTCCAGCCCCTCGAACAGGGCCGTGGCCGCGCCGCCGGGCACGAAGCTCACCGCGATCTCGACGGCCTCACCCGGGCCCAGGGCGTGGTCGTGGATCGTCGCCAGCGAATAGCTGCGCTTGGTCGGCGTGCCGTCGGCGTAGTGGAAATGGACCTGGATGAACTGGCCCGGCACGAAGTCCAGCGGCTGGCCGTCCTCGCGCACGAAGGCGTAGTGGCCGACGCCGGGGGCGAGCATGCGGCGCGAGACGAGACGGAGCGGGAACTGGACGATGGCCAACGCGGGGATTCCAAAGGACGGCGCGCGCGGGCCGTTCACCGGCCGCCGGAACGCTGCGTGGCGCAGGCGCGCGCGCGGGGCTGCCTATACTACCGGCATCGACGCCCGTGCCTGCGGCAACCCTCCATGACCCTCCCCGCTGCGACGAGCGCAGGCGTGCCGGCCCTGTCCGTGCGCGACCTGCGCAAGATCTACGACGGCCGCATCGAGGCGCTGCGCGGCGTCTCGCTCGACGTCATGCCCGGCGACTTCTTCGCCCTGCTCGGCCCCAACGGCGCGGGAAAGTCCACGCTGATCGGCATCGTGAGCTCGCTCGTGAACCTCACGGCGGGCTCGGTCTCCGTCCACGGCATCGACCTGCAGGCCGACCGCGCGAGCGCCATGCGGCAGATCGGCCTGGTGCCGCAGGAGATCAACTTCAACATGTTCGAAAAGCCCCTGGACATCCTGGTGAACTACGCCGGGTTCTACGGGGTGCCGCGCAGGGAGGCCCTGCAGCGGGCGGAGGTCGAGCTGCGCCGCGCGCAGCTGTGGGAGAAGGCGAACGTCATGAGCCGCACGCTCTCGGGCGGCATGAAGCGGCGGCTGATGATCGCCCGCGCGATGATGACCGCCCCGCGCCTGCTCATCCTCGACGAGCCCACCGCGGGCGTGGACATCGAGATCCGCCGCGGCATGTGGAAGACGCTGCGCGAGATCAACGCCGCGGGCACCACCATCATCCTCACCACGCACTATCTCGAGGAGGCCGAGAGCCTCTGCCGCAACGTCGCGATCATCGACCGCGGCCGCATCGTCGAGCAGGGGTCCATGAAGGCCCTGCTGGCCAAGCTGGACGTGGAAGGCTTCGTGTTCGACATCGACGGCGTGCTGCCCGCGCAGCTGCCGAAGATCGAGGGCACCACGATCGCCGCGATCGACGACCACACGCTGGACATCGAGATGCCGCGCGCGATGGACCTCAACCGCGTGTTCGCCGCGCTCGGCGCCGCCGGCATCCGCGTGCGCTCGATGCGCACCAAGTCCAACCGGTTGGAGGAGCTGTTCGTGCGGTTGACAGGGGAGAACGCCGGGACGGCGGCGGTCTAGCGCGTGTGGAAGGCATATGCGGTTGGCGCGCGTGATGCCGTCATTCCCGCGAATGCGGGAATCCATGACGTCGCGCCCATGGCATCCGTCCTGACGGCTATGCAGCCCGCAGCCATGGCGTTCGCGCCTGCGTCATCCACTGAAACCAACGTCCATGGATTCCCGGTTTCGCGGGAATGACGGCAAGAAAGGCGAACGCGTGATGAACGACATCGACCGTACCATCCCCACCACCTCCAGCCACCACCTCGTCGCGCTCGGCACCATCGTGCGCCGCGAGGTCAACCGCATCCTGCGCATCTGGGGCCAGACGCTGGTGCCCCCGGCGATCACGATGACGCTGTACTTCCTCATCTTCGGCGGCCTGATCGGCTCGCGCGTGGGCGAGATGGACGGCATCCGCTACATGGACTTCATCGTGCCCGGCCTCGTGATGATGGCGGTGATCCAGAACAGCTACGGCAACATCTCGTCGAGCTTCTTCGGTGCGAAGTTCGGCCGGCATGTCGAGGAGCTGCTGGTCAGCCCGATGCCGAACTGGGTGATCCTGCTGGGCTACGTGGCCGGCGCGGTGCTGCGCGGGCTGATGGTCGGCGCGATCGTGCTGCTGATCGCCATGCTGTTCACCGACGTGCGCGTGCCGCATCCGGTGGTGACCTTCACCACCGTGCTGCTGGGCGCGACCATCTTCGCGCTGGCCGGCTTCGTCAACGCGGTCTACGCCAAGAAGTTCGACGACATCGCGATCGTGCCCACCTTCATCCTCACCCCGCTCACCTACCTGGGCGGCGTGTTCTATTCGGTGAAGCTGCTGCCGGACTGGGCCGAGGCCGCCACGCACCTCAATCCGATCTTCTACATGGTCAACGCCTTCCGCTACGGCCTGCTGGGCGTGAGCGACGTGCCGCTGGCCACCGCCTACGCGCTGATGCTGGCCTTCGTGCTGGCGCTTGGCGCGCTGGGCCTGTGGCTGCTGCGGCGGGGCGTCGGGCTGCGCAGCTGAGCCGACGCGGTAAGCTGGCGCTGCCATGCGCATCGCCCTGACCAGCTGCCGCAGCTACGACCGCGAAAGCTTCACCGAAGCCAGCCGCGGCCAGGACTTCGCGCTCGAGTTCCACGAGGCGCGGCTGGAACCGGCCACGGCCGGCATGGTGGCCGGCTGCGAGGCGGTGTGCATCTTCGTCAACGACGATGCGGGCGCGCCGGTCCTCGAGCGGCTGGTGGCCGGCGGCACGCGCCTGCTGCTGCTGCGCTCGGCCGGCTACAACCACGTGGACCTCGATGCCGCGCGCGCGCTCGGGCTGGCCGTCGCCCACGTTCCGCGCTACTCGCCCCATGCGGTGGCCGAGCACGCCTGTGCGCTGCTGCTCACGCTCGCGCGCGGGACGCATCGTGCGTGGACGCGCGTGCGCGAGGGCAACTTCCTGCTCGACGGGCTGGTCGGCTTCAACATCCACGGGCGGACCGTCGGCGTGGTGGGCACCGGCGCGATCGGGACCGTGTTCGCGGGCATCATGCACGGCTTCGGCGCCAGCGTGATCGCCACCGATCCCGTCAGCCGCGCGGCCGCCGACATCGCGCGCTACGTGGAGCTGGACGAGCTGCTCGGCACGGCCGACATCGTCTCCCTGCACTGCCCGCTCACCGCGCAGACACGGCACCTGCTGGATGCGCCGGCGCTGGCGCGCATGAAGCCCGGCGCGGTGCTCATCAACACCGGGCGCGGCGCCCTGGTCGATACCCCGGCGCTGATCGCGGCCCTGAAGCAGCGGCGCCTGGGCGCGGTCGGGCTCGACGTCTACGAGGAGGAGCAGGGCCTGTTCTTCCACGACCTGTCGCAGCGCGGGATCGACGACGACGTGCTCGCGCGCCTGCTCACCTTCCCCAACGTGCTGGTCACCGCGCACCAGGGTTTCCTCACCCGCGAGGCACTGGACGGCATCGCACGGACCACGCTGGGCAATGCGGCCGCCTGGCGCGACGGCGGCCGGCCGCTGCATCCGCTGGGCAGCTAGGGCGTGTTCACACTATTTGATCCATGCGCGATACTTCGCGCATGGAGATTACTGCAGAGCAATTTTCGGTAGTTGAGCATTGCTTGCCACGGCAGCGCGGCAACGTGAGTTTGTCCAATCTG
>JBMOOW010000076.1:0-8660 GCA_049323195.1 Pseudomonadota bacterium
TGGCCGAGGTTTGCTACCGGTTCAATCACCGGGACGAGAACCTGAAACCCTTGCTGCTCAAGCTCTTGAAGCAAACATCGATCCAGGAACTGCGCCCAACTTTGGTCCGGAAAGCTTAGGAATTACCCAACGCGAAAGGGCCAGGTCACTCCGCGCGGGAAATGAACCTGACCCCTTTACCGCTCTTCCAGCCCATCGACCGCCCGCGCAATCCCGACGACCCGCGCGGGATCAGCCGCTGCGCAGGCTGCGACGCGCACGCCTATGCGCTGATGACCAACCACGAGCACCTGCTGGTGACGCCCAGCGCGCCCGGCCAGGTCGGCCACGTCATGCACGCACTGGGCCGACGCTACGTGCGTTACGTCAATGACCGCTACCGCCGCACCGGAACGCTATGGGAGGGCCGCTACAAGCGCTGGGCTCGGACCGATTCCGCGCGATGATCGAGGCGCAGCTTTCGAGGGGGCCGGGCCGCGGACGGAGGGGCGGCCGCGGAAGCTGCCATCAAGCGCCGATCAAGGGAAAACTCAAATCTGACCCTGCCTCCGGCCCCTAACTCGCGAGCGCGCGGAAACTCGTCTACGCCCCCGATCCTGCCGGGTCCGCCGCGCCGTCGCCGGCGGTCGCCGAGCTGCCATCCGGAACCGGAAGTGCGTCAAAGTCCATGGACCATGTCGCCGGCAGCGTCGACGGCGCATGCCGCGCCCACCGCGTTTCGTAGCGGACATGAAGCGGAATGCCGGCGCAGCCATCGCCGCCGCACATCAGCGGGATTTCCACGCGGTCAACCTCCTCGTCCTGCCGAACCAGCAGCCCGCCCTCGACATCCCGCGCGAGGAAGATCGACGTGGCGTACCTCATCCATCCGTCCTCGCACTCGGGCACCCACGTTGCGGCCCTCGCGGCCGTGGGGTCGGGCACCGACGAGGCCCGCGCGGCGGCGTCGCTGCCCGGCCTCAGCTCGCCCCGCAGCACGTCGCGCGCCGCGTTCCACCAGATGCCGTAGAGCACCCTGTCGCGGTGGCGCAGCGCGTTCGCCTCGGACAGCACCGTCTTCGGCGGCCACCAGGTGGCGATGCGCACGGACGCACCTTCGCGCGTGATCTGGATCGCCGACGAGCGCGGTTCCGACAGGCCGCCGATGCGCGCCAACCGCGCGTCGCTGCCCTCCGCGATCGCCGACGAGAACACGCCCTCGAGATCGGGACAGGCAGGAAGGCCAGGCATGCGTGCGCCATCGCGCGCGGGGAACGAAGCGGGCGGCCCACGCTCGTCGTGCTTCACGCATCCGGCCAGCAGGCCCAGCACCAGCACGACACCGGAGATCGCAGCGGGCCGGCGGTCGATGTGCATGGGATCGCTCCTCACGGTTGCTCCGCGGTTCCCCGCAGCTGCACGCTCCCGGGCCGGAAGGCGCAGGGTAACCCGGTGGCGCGACCGTAAGGCGCAAGCCCTCGTGCCGCTCACCCGTCCAGCCTTCGCGCACCTTCGCCACGAACGTGGGCGCAGCGCCTTCGCTCGGCGAACACCGCGCCACGCGCACGTTGCCGACCGGCGCCGTTCGGGACGTCCTTGGCCCCAGGGACACCGTGATGCGCGACGGGCCGGATACGCCGCAAGCCGTTCGTACCGACCATCGCGCCGCAATCGCCAGGAATCGTTCCATCCATGACGTCAATGACCTCAACGGCGACGTCATGGAGGTCGTCGTTCGCGTCCGCGACCTCACCGGAGAGGTCGCCGACCCCATCGTCGACGTCGACGACCTCGACGGACACGGCCCCGACCTGACGGATGAGGTCCGCGACGCCATGCATGACGTGGCCGACCTCGTCGATGGTGTCCGGGACGCCATCGATCCGGTCGGCGACGGCATCGCCAACGTGCGCGAGGCCTCGGGTCAGGTGCGGCTCCCCTCCCGGCGTGCGGCGCCGCCAACGAACAGGCCGCCCGGAGGCGGCCTGTGGTGGAACGGGAGCCGGTGGATCAGGCCGGCTCGGCCGCCTGGTCCATCTTGCGGCGCTGCTTGGCGAAGCGCCCGCCCAGCTCGCGCCGCAGCTCGTCCAGGCCCTGCGCGCCGCCGGACAGCTTGATCTGCGCATAGCCTTCCAGCGCAGCGTCCATCACGTCGCTGCCGAGCATCGCCAGCGTGTCATCCAGCCGGCGGCGAAGGCGCTCCACGCGCTCCAGCACCGGTTGCAGGTGCTCGAACGCGGCCAGGTCGGCCTGGGCCCCGGCCAGGTCGAAGCTGGGCGGCACGATCTTCGGGTTCTGCTCCAGCACGCGCAGCGTCTGGCGGGCGAAAGTCTCCGACTTCGGCCCCATCAGCATCAGCCCACGGCGCTCGCCGGTCTCCATCGAGATCAACCCCGGAAGCGCGGCCTCGATCTGGTCCAGCGCCGTGCGCACCGTCTCCAGCTGCTGCTGGGACACCTCGAGCGAAATCAGGTTCTGCGACACATCCATCTCCTTATGTTTCCGTGTGTGCGAACGCGGACCCATGTCCGCGCATCCTTGCTCCGCCGGGTCCGTGGCGTGGGTCCGTGCCGGGGGGGCGACGGAGCGGGGACGAGTGTGGCAGAGGCGTCGGGCGCGACGCAAAAGGGCCGGGCCACTCCGCGCGGGAAATGAACCCGACCCTTTACCTGCGCCTTCCGAAGACACCACGCGCGATCACCGGCGGGTTTTCCCCTCAGTCCTCGTCCACCGCCTCGCGGCCCTGCTGCCGGATCAGGGCCAGCTCGCGCGCGTCGTTGATGGCCTCGCGCACGGCGTCGAGGTCGACGCTGCGAAGGTCCGGCGTGAAACGGCCCGTGAGCCGGGTGTCCGGCTGCAGGCCCCCTGCCTCGAACAGCGCCCACATCTCCTCGCCGTACCAGGTGTCGAGCAGCTCCGGCGCCCAGCGGCCCAGGCTCGCGGTGAGGTTGTTGACGTCGCGCAGCAGCATGGTGCGCGCGGCGTTGTTGCCGGCCGCGCTCACCACCTGCGGGAAATCGATGACCACGGGGCCGTCCGGGCCCACGAGCACGTTGTACTCGGACAGGTCGCCGTGGATCAGCCCGCAGCACAGCATCCGCACCACCTGCTGCACGAGCACCGCATGGAACTCGCGCGCCTGCGCGGCTGTCAGCTCCACCTCGCCGAGGCGAGGCGCGGAGTAGCCCTCGGCGTCGGTCACCAGCTCCATCACCAGCACGCCGTGGAAGTAGCCGTAGGGCGTGGGCACGCGCACGCCGGCGTCGCGCAGCTGGTACAGCGCGTCGACCTCGGTGTTCTTCCAGGCCGTCTCCTGCTGCTTCTTGCCGTACTTGCTGGCCTTCCCGATCGCGCGGGCCTCGCGGCTGCCGCGCACCTTGCGGCCTTCCTGGTACTGCACGCGCTGCTTGAAGCTGCGCTGCGCCATGTCCTTGTAGACCTTCGCGCAGCGCACGTCGTCGCCGGCGCGCACCACGTACACCGCAGCTTCCTTGCCGCTCTTGAGCGGCCTGAGCACTTCGTCGATGACGCCGTCTTCGATCAACGTCTGCAGGCTGGCTGGGGTCTTCAAAGCGTTCCGTGCGTCACGCGGGAGGGCGGCGGGGGTGGCAAGTGTTGCAGGTCGGGCCGATCGGTGCCGGATTCCTGCCGGGGCCGGGGCGGGCCCGTTAAGGAATGGGTCCAGTTCGATTTCGCGGAAAGTGAGCCTGACCCGTCTTCCCCGCCCCGCGACCGGGGAACCGCGCTCTGAACCCGGTTTGCCCCTCAAATCCGTGACCGCGGGCAAGAGTCGCTACTCGCCCGACGTCGATCACTACGAACCCGTCCCCGCAGCGTGCACCATCGGCCTGTCGACGCCTGCAGACCCACGCCATGAGGACGACCGACCCCGGGGCTGCCGGCCACACCCCGCCCCTACCGCACCAGCCCGCGCTGGATCACGCACGCAAGATCGCGCTCTGGGTGGGGCGTGCGCTGTCGGTCCCACCGCAGGTCCGGCGGAGCACGCCGGCACTTGGGTTGCACCACCAGGTGATCGAGCACCACATGGGGATCGTCGCCCTGGCCGAGGCGCACCTGTTCGCTCCGATGCTGTCGCTGGTGCGCCCGATGGTGGACCGTCATCTGCGCGCGCTGTGGGTCGAACGGCTGTCCGCCGCGGCGATCGAGAGCTTCCTGGCCGGGCCCGACATGCCGGACATCGAAACCTTGCTGCGCCTCCTGCGCAAGGCGTCCCGCCTCGGCGAAAGCGATGACCTGCTGGCGGCATGGGAACGCTCGCCTCTATTCCACCACCCTGCGCTCGCCGCTTCGGGTGAAGATGCCGCGGCTGGGCGCGCCGCGAAGATGCATCCCGTCCCGACGCTGCCCGAGGTCGTGGACGGGCTCAACTTCAGCACCGGGCTCGCGTTGTTGTCGACGATGCGCATGGCGCAGTTGATGGGCGACGCCGGGACGGAACAGTCGGCGCGGTTCCGGTTCGGGGTGATGGCGGGCATCGGGAGATAAGGAAAAACCGGGGTCAGAGTGGCATTTCCCGACGACGCGGCGCGCATTCGCCCGGCAGCCCGCTGCCGGACGCCGACCGACCATGGCGTGCCCACCGGGAGCCGCCCATGCCGCGCCCTTTGCGAATCGACCTTCCCCATGTGCCGCAGCACGTCGTCCAGCGCGGCAACGACCGCCAGCCCTGCTTCTTCCAGCCGATCGATCGGCTGCGCTACCTCGACGACCTGCGCGAGATCACCCGCCGCGCGGGCTGCGCCGTGCACGCCTATGTGCTGATGACCAACCACGTGCATCTGCTGGTGACACCCACCGCGCCCGGCCAGGTCGGCCACGTCATGCAGGCCCTCGGCCGCCGCTACGTGCGCTACGTCAATGACCGCTACCGCCGCACCGGAACGCTGTGGGAGGGCCGCTACAAGTCCTGCCCCGTGGAGAGCGACGAGCACCTGCTGCGCTGCCACCGCTACATCGAACTGAACCCGGTGCGTGCGGCGATGGTGGCTGATCCCGCCGACCACCCCGACAGCAGCTACCGCGCCAACGCCCTCGGCCAGCCCGACCCGCTACTTACCCCGCATGCGCAGTACCTCGCGCTCGGCGCCACGCCCGACCTGCGCCAGCAGGCCTATCGCGAGTTCGTCAGCCAAGCGGTCTCCGACGACGAGCTGGACCTGATCCGCCAGCGCCTGCAGCGCCAGCATGCCCTGGGGTCGGACTGGTTCCGCGCGATGATCGAGGCGCAGCTGTCGAGGGCGGCCGGGCCGCAGAAGGTTGGGCGGCCGAGAAAACTGCATTCAGCTGCGGATCAAGGGGAAATTCGACTCTGACCCGTGTTTCCGCTGACCCGTGTTTCCGTGTTTCTGGCGCCCAGCCCGAGGTGCGCCAGGCGCTGGAATCCAGCCTGATGCGCCTGCGCGACATGCTCGGCCAGCAGGGCCTGCAGCTGGCGCAGGCGGACGTGGGCCACCGGCAGCCGCAGGCACAGGGCACGCCCACGACCGGACCGGCCCACGCGGGGGACGCGCCCGGCGAGCGCGACGCCCGGACCCTGCCCGCCCGCACGATCCTGCGCAGCCGCGGGCTGCTGGACGAGTACGCCTGATCGCGCGGCCGGCACGGCCGCACCGAGGGTCTGACGCCGTATCCCGGCCGCAGCGCCCCGCCATCGGATGAGCGCGGCCGGATGGCGCTCCGTCGCGGCAGCCATGCCCCCGGGCCAGCTTGAAACTCCAGGCAGGCGCGCCGCGCGACTCACGATGCGTCGCACCGGCCGGCACCGGCCACGGCCGCGCCTCCTGCCGGCACGCCCGGATCAGAGCGCCCTGGCCGCGACCTGCTGCTCGGGCGACGAGGCCACCGGCTGCGGCGCGCCGGCACGCGCCGACGCCGCCGCGTCGATCCGTTGCGTCGATGCCTCGACCGGCTGGCTCACCGCCTGCACGGTGTCGGCCCACGCGACGCGCCGCAGCGGCGAGTCCAGCGCGCCTTGGACCGCGAACAGGCGCGAGCCGCCCTCGCCGAGTACCACATGGTCGATGCGCTCCAGCCCCGCCTCGCGGGCCGACACCGCCAGCGCGCCGGCGGCGTTGGTGCTGCGGATGTCGGCCGGGCGCCGGTGCGCGGCGTCGAGCGCATGCATGCCCCGCAGCGCCTGCGAGAACAGCGCGTGGTCGGGATGCGCGGGGTCGGTCAGCAGCGCGCCGCCCCGCGACGCGGCCGGCGGATCGGCCGGTGCCGCGACCGGCGGAGACGCGGCCGGCGGATCGGCCGGTGCCGCGGCCGCCACGTGCCGGGCCTCGCCGCGCCGCAGTCGGTACAGCGTCTCGCCGCTGACCACGCCCGTCGGCATGAGCCCCTGCGCGAGCTGGAAATCCTTCACCGCACCTTCGGTCTGGTAGTTGAAGCGCCCCGTGACCGGCACTTCCATGCCCGCGGCGCGCAGCATCTGCTGGACGTGCATGACCGCCGCGCCCTGCTGGCCATAGCGGATCTCCGCCGGCCGCGCCAGCGCCGCGCGCGTCGCCGGATCGGCCACCCCGGTCGCGTCCAGCCCGACGCTCCGCTGGAACGCCTCGACCGCAGCCCGCGTGCGGTCGAGGTAGTTGCCGGTCAGCGGCAGCGGATGGCCCTGGGCGTCGCGGATGCCGTGGGCGTTGAGCTGGCGCTGCAGGCTGGCCACGGCCGCGCCGCGCTCGCCGTGGCGGAGGATGCCGTCGGCGAGTGGCGATGTTTCGCGCCCGGCCGGCCCGTGTGCTCCTTCGCGACCCGGGGCCGCCTGCGGCTCCCCGCCCTGTCCGGGACCGGTCTGCCGCTCCGCTGCCAGGCGCTGGCGTACAAGGCGCTCGTACTGGTCCAGATGCGACATCACCTCGCGCCGCGAGAGCTCGAGCCCGCCGTAGTCGCGGGTGGGGCCGTCATGGTGGTACTTGTAGACGTATTCGTCGCCCTGCCCCCGCGAGCGGGCGAGCCTCAAATTGTCGAGGTAATGGGCAACCAACGCGCGCGACTGCACGCGCACATCCCCTCGGTTGGCATCGCCGACGCCGTAACTGGCCGCGGTCCGGTCGATGAACTGGCCCAACCCGAATGCCGAGGTCGTCCCTGCCGCGGCATCCGGGTTGAAGCCCGACTCCACCCGCGCGATTGCAAGCACGTGCGCGGTCTGCCGCGGGCTGAGCCCGGCATCCCGTGATGCTTCGATCAGCCGGTCGATCACCCGTGACTGCACCTGCGGGCTGGCGTCGCCCCAGACCCGCGAGTTGCCCGCCAATCGGCCGGGCGTCCTGTCGATCGGATCCCGGTAGTGACTGTGCGGAACGATCTGGCTCTCGCGGTATGGCCGCCCTTTCGGCTGGACCAGTTCGGTGTAGACGACATCCGTGGTCATGCTGGACTCCCTTCCAATGGAACCCTCGGCAGTGCTATCGCGCCGGCAGGAACTTGAAGCTGGGCCGCGCAAGCCCGAGGCGCTTTGCAAGTTGGATGTATTCGGCGTTGTTTGGCGTCTGCTGCTGGGCCGGTGGCAGATCGGGGTTGTTCAGAAACACCGGCTGATTGCGGTTCATCTGCCGGCCGTTGCTGTCATAGACGTACACCCACTCGCAGATTTCGCAACCGTCCTGCTCGCCGTATTGCACGGCGACGAACGGCTCACCCGTATTGGATGCCGTGCAGGCGATTCCCACTGGCTGGTAGTCCTTCATTTCCTCCGGCCGGGCAAGCGTCACCGTCGACCCGGCTCGCGCCAGCGTGGCGACCGGACCGGACGTACCCGAGACGAGTCGGGCCTGGACCGCGCCGCAGTCGACCGCAACGGAAGGCGCATCTTCCTCGGAAGCAGCCTTTCCAGAAGGAGCGGTCGAGGTGGCATCCGTGGATGCACTCGAAACGGCCCCATCGGCAGGAGCGGTCGCGGCGAGGTCGGGGGCCGAGCATCCCAGCAGGGCAACACAGGCTGCAGTCAACAAAACGCGCATCGGTTCAAAGCTCCATCGTCAGGCAGGCGCATGGCTGCGGGAACGGGCCGAACCGGGGCCGGCATCCGCCGGCATCGATGCCAGTCCCTTGGCAGTGCTGTTAGGAAAGAGTGACCGAGGCGACGAATCCGGGTCAACTCCTCGCCATCCGGTAGGCCCCGCGCCCGCGCCGGACAACTCGTTGGCCATCAGCCCCAAGCGCAGCTGATGTGCGAACGAGCCGGGGCGAAGCCCATCTCCGCCGGTAAATCGGTCATCCATGACGTTTCTCGCCTTCTTTCGTGGATTAACGGCCGACAGTGTGGTCGTCCAGTCCTCGAGTTCCTGGGCCCGGATGGCGGTGCTCAGCATGTAGCATTCCGAAGCCACGGCCGGAGCCGCATCCGAGCCGAAACGCCGGGACTTGGGGAAGGTCTGAACATCTCGCGTTCGAAGCTGCAAGTGTCCGCTTCGACGCGGCATCGGCTGTCGATTCCACGCCCGGTGTCGCCGCAATGGCCTCTTTTGCCGGGTTTCCCCGCCTTACAGGCGCACCTTGCCCACGGAAGGCAGCAACTGGCGCCGCACCATCCACAGATTCGACAGCGCAAACAGCGTCAGCATCTGCTGCGTGTTCTTGAACAGCCCGCGATAGCGCACCTTGTCGTGCCTGAACTGGCACTTCACCACCCGGAACGGGTGCTCGACCTTCGCGCG
>JBMOOW010000077.1:0-8620 GCA_049323195.1 Pseudomonadota bacterium
GGCCAGACCTCTGGCCGTCGCCCAGGCGGGCCTGCAGCCGCCGTCCACGCGCGGTCGGGCAGTCTCACCGCGTGAGCGCCTCCAACGTCCTCGACCTCGCCGACTTCCAGCGCCGCTGCGGCCAGCTCTCGGTCCGCCAGGCCTGCCTGCCCGCGGGTATCGACCCCATCGAGCAGGGCGAGCTGGACCGCCTCGTTCGCCGCCGCCGCATGCTCGAGGCCGGGCAGGCGCTCTACCGCGCCGGCGATCCGATGAAGGCGCTGCACGTGGCGCGCCGCGGCACGGTCAAGGCCGTGATCCCCGATGCGGAGGGCGAGGCCACCGTCGTCGCCTTCCACCTGCCCGGCGAGCTCATCGGCCTGGACGGCCTGGGCGGCGGCCGCCACCGCTGCGACGCGCTCGCGCTGGAGCCCGCGGAAGTCTGCGAGCTGCCCTACGACGCGCTCGCCGATGCCGCCGCGCGCCTGCCGCGCCTGCGCGAGCAACTGCACCGCGTGGTCGGGCAGGGCATCGCCCGCGACATGGACCATGCCGCGCTGCTCATGCGCCGCCTGGCGCACGAGCGCGTGGCCGGCTTCGTGGACGACCTCAGCCGGCGTTACTGCGCCCTGGGCGCACCCTCCGGCGGCTTCCGCCTGCCCATGACGCGCGACGACATCGCCGGCTATCTCGGCCTCACGCTGGAATCCGTCAGCCGCAGCCTCACGCGCCTGCAGGAGGACGGCGTGCTCTACGTGCGCGGGCGCCGCATCGAGATCCTGGACCCGCCGCGGCTGGCGGTGGTGGCCGGCAGCGGGCGCTGACTGCAGCGGGCGCCGCCGGCGCAGGCAGGCGTCCCTGCGGTCTGCCGGCATTGGCGCAGCCGCCACCGCCGTTGGGCAGGCCCCGTGTCGGGCGGGAACGCGGGCCTCTGGCCGCATTCGTGGGCGTGGTCGCCATCCGGGCGGACCGGCGCGTCCTTCCCCGGAGCACGGCGGCATCCCCAAACGGCGCGCAGCCGGCGCGTCCGTCAGGGACCGGGACTCAGCGTGCGCACACGGTCCCGGCGATGGCGCTGCGGATGCGCTCGAGTTCGGCGCGCGCGGCTCCGACGTCGCCGCTGGCGAAGGCGAGGGCGGCCTCGGCGCGGCGCGCGCGCTCGGCCCAGGCCTCGCAGCGGGCGGCCTCGGCCACCGGTTCGCAGGTGTCCAGCCGCATCTCGCAGGCCTGCGCGGCCGTCGCGCCGCGGCCATCGAGGGCGGTGGTGCGCAGCGGCGCGCAGCGCGGCGCGGGCTCGGCGCTGTCGCCGTAATAGCGTTCGCCGTCCCAGGTCCGGCAGGCATGCAGCGGCGGTGCCGGGGCCGGGGCGAGTTCGACGAGAGGCGCAGCCGGCGTGGCCGGCACCGGCGCGGGCGCCTCGGGAGCGGGTGCCGGCCCTGCGGGTCGGGGCGCGGCGGAGGCCGCCGGCGGCGCGGGCGGTCGCGGCGCCTCCAGCACGCGGCGCTGCTCGCGCATGCCCTTCGGACATCGCCGCCCGTTCTGCAGCGTGACCGAGCCGTCGGCGGCGACGCAGCGGTAGATGACCACGTCCTGCGCGGCGACGCGGGGCACCGGCGCCGCCAGCCACAGGGCCGCGGCGAGGGCGGTCGTCACCTGCAGTGCGCGCAGGCCGCGAGGCGCGCCGGTCACCGCCCGCACTCCGAGGCCAGGCGCGCATCGATGCCGCGCTGTTCGCGCACGATGGCGTCGCGCTCGCCCTGCAGCGCGCTGTTGTAGCGGGCGTCGAGCGCATCGCGCCGGTCCTGCAGCCGCGCGCAGGCTTCGGCGGCCGGCAGCGGGTGGCAGACGTCGCGGATCCAGGTCCCGGCCGGCGGATAGGCCGTCGCCGGGCCCACCACCGTCCCGGGCACGCGCCACCGGCGCCCGCCCTCGATGCGGACGTGCGTCCCGCCGTCGCGGTAGTCCAGGCGCCCGCGGTAGCCGCCGTGGACCGGCGGCGCGACGACGACGGGATAGCCCAGCGTCCACAGCGGCACCCAGCGCGGGTTGCCCTCGGGCGATTCGCTGGTATAGCGCTCGCCATCGGGCGTGGTGCATTCGTAGGTCGGGCGCGGCGGAGTCACGTAGACCACCCGCGGCGTCGCCGGCGCGGCGTCGACCGCCTGGCGCACGGGCGCGGGCCGCGGCGCGGTGACGACGGCGCGCTGCGGCGGCGGGTCGGTGGGCCGCAGCATCGAGCGCACCTGTTGCTTCTCGCCCTTGCGGCAGGGCGAGTCGCGCAGGCTCAGGCGCCCGGCGGCATCGGTGCAGCGGTAGACGGTGACCTGCGCCGGCGCGGCGGCCGGTGCGGCCGGCGACGCGAGGCCGCCGGCAAGGGCGAGCGCGAGAACGGGGCGGGCGTTCATGCGCCGAATCTTGCCCCCCGCCCGCCGCCACGACGAAGCGAAAGCCGCCGCGCGCGCCGACGGGCGTTCGTTCCGGTTCAGCCGGCGGCAGCCCGCCGTGCAGCGGGCGGCTACTCGCGCAGCACCTCGCCGGTGCGCGCGTCGCGGATCGCGGTGGGCGCGGCCAGCCCGCCTACCTCGCCTTCGCAGACACCGTCGACCAGCGCCAGCAGCGCCGGCGACAGCTCGTCGCGTGCAAATGCGGGCGGCTCGCCGGTGAGATTGGCGCTGGTCGAGACGATGGGCCCGCCCAGCTGCCGGCATAGCGCGGCCACCACCGGATGCGCGCTCACCCGCACGGCCAGGCTGTCGCGGCCGCCCGAGATCCAGGCCGGCACCGCCGCGCGGGCCGGCACCACCCAGGTATGCGGGCCCGGCCAGGTCGTCTGCACCGCCTCGCGGCGCGGTGCCGGCAACGCGCTCCAGTCGACCACCGCCTCCAGTTGCGCCACGTCCGCCGCCACCAGGATCAGCCCCTTTTCCACCGGCCGCCGCTTGATCGCGAGCAGGCGATGCACCGCCTCGCCGTCGAAGGGAATGCAGCCCAGGCCCCAGACGGCCTCGGTGGGATAGGCCAGGACGCCGCCGCGAATCAGCACGGCCACGGCGGTGGGGATGTTGAGTGTGTCGGTCATGCCGGAAGGCTAGCGCGTCGACGCGCCATCGCGGCGTCGGCGCGTTGCGGGGTGGGCTGGACGGCGTTGGGCATCGCGATCGCGTGCGTCGATACAGGTGGTCGGACAACGCATTCGCGTCATGCCCGTCGGCTCGCGCGCATCGATACGCGCCACGCGGCAGCGGTGCGGCGTCACTGCTCCCGCAACGCCCGCGGCTTCACCGGCCGGTACTGCCCGCGCTCGCCGACGCCGCGGGCGCGCGGGTCCACGTTCGCGCACAGGCGCTCGCCGCAGAGGGTCACGTCGGCCTCGTTGTAGGCACGCAGCAGCGCCGCCTCGATGCGATGGCGCTCCACCTGTGCGCGGCTGTGCATCACCGCATAGGCCGCGCCACCGACGGCGAGCAGGCTGCCGATCAGCAGCGCGAGCGGGGCCGTCCATGTCCACAGGCGACGCTGGCGAAGCAGCGCGTCGGTCGCCATGCGCAGGGCTTCGGAGGCGCGCGCCGCATCGGTGGCCGCCTGCGCGAGGTGCTCGCGGCTGGCCGCGGCGGCATCGCCCACGCCGGCCTGCACCGCATCGCGACTGTGCACGCGCAGCAGCTCCAGCGCGTCCTGCGCCAGGCGCCGTCCACCGGCCTGCACGCCCTGCGCGGTGGCCTGCAGCGCCGCGCTCTGCTGCGCCAGGGCCTCGATGACGCGCGCATCGCGCGTCTCCATGCGCTCGGCCAGGTCCAGCAGCTTCAGCAGCAGTTGGCGGGCCTCTTCGGTCTCGGTGCGGTCCATGCGCGGCTCACATGCGCAGCGCATGCGCGCGGTGCACGGGCGCCCCGGGCATCGGCTGCTCGCGCGTGGCCGGCTCCTGCGCCGCCTGTTCGCGCAGCGCGCGCACGTGTTCGCTCTGTTGCTGCTCCCAGGCCTGTCCGGCCGGCGTCTGCCGGTATTCGCTCATCACCTGCGAGAAGGCGCGGCCGTCCTGCCCATAGGCCGCCAGGGCGCGGTCGAGGACGGCGTCGGCCGGCGCCAGCGAGACGCCGGGCATGGCGGGCGACACCGCGGGATCGGGCGAGGTGCCGAAGTCACGCCCCGTGCGCCGCTGGATCTGCGATTCCAGCTCCGGGCTGATCGGCTGCTTGCGCTGCGTGCCGGGCTCGGGCGAGCAGTCGTCCACCCGATCGCGCAGGCCGTCGCGGTCGAAGCCGGAGGTGCGGTAGAGGCCGAACATGCCGGTCTCGGAGCGGTGGATGACGTACTGCGACGGATCCTGCGGCAACGCCTGCGGCTTGAGGATGGGCACGTCGCTGCTGCGATTGATGAAGGCCACGCCGAGGTTGAACGAGAGCGTCCCCAGCCCGCGCTCGACATAGGTATCGCCCTTGTCGCTGTGCGCGCCGGGCAGGATCAGGTTGAGGTTGCGATGATCCTCGCTGAAGCCCACCGGCACGTGGTCGCTGGCGCGGAAGAGGTTGCGCTTCTCGTCGCGCGCACTGATCTGCAGCGTGCTGACGGTGGAGGGCATCAGGCAGCGGTGCTCGTCCTCGACACCGGTCTGCACGGGGTCGTAGAGAAGGGCGGCCTGCAGGGTCTTGCCGGGTGGGACGAGGGGTGGGGCGTCGGCGTAGCTGATCCGTGTGACGAGACCCTCGCGATCTCTCTGCACTTCCGCGGCGAGCGGATCACGAATGCCGCGTTCTTCGACCAGGCGCTGCAACGCTGCGATGCTCTCGGCGCCGCGGCTGAAACCCACGCCCATGACGCGAATCTGTGCATTAGGCTCTTCTTCGAGCCACTTCTTGGCCTGCATGCAAAGCTGGTAGTAAGCCGTCTCGACCCGCTCATCGAATGTGTGGGCAAAACGTCCATCGATCAGCTTCGACGGAAGGCGACGCATGCCATCTTGAGTGAAGGTGCCCTCCACGTACCCACTCGCGACATTCGCAGGCTTCGCATCTTCTATTTGCCGATAGATCTTCGCGACGACGCTCCAGTGCTCAGGCCTGTCGTCGTACATGCTGTTGCCCGTGCCGTCCATGGCAGCAACGTAAAGACGCTGGTGCGGGGCTTTGGAGTCGAACAGGAGCGGGATGCGCATGTCGTCGAGCTGCGCGTGTGCCTGCCGGTACATTTCGATATCCACCGCGGTAGCGGGATACGAATTCGAACTAACATCACGTCCTGTAGGTGACATGCGGGCGCTTCCTTGCGTCTAGTAGGTGCGAGTGAAGACCTTGAAGAGGTCATTCCGAAAATTGCTGTGGCGGTTGCCCGGCTTCTGCTGCTCGCGCGTGGAAATCAATGCGCGTGTATATACGTTGATCGTGCGGTCATTGACCTCAATGATGATGTCGGCCACATGATCGGAGCGAAGGGTGGCCTCCGGGATTTCCTCGCGCCCGAGCCTGTGGCGGATTACGCGATCTTTGAATATCTCACCGATGTCGACATCGGCCTCCAGCGCGCTTCCGTCCTTGGACTTCCATCTGACCTGTGCGGGTGCCGGAAAATTGGGAATCGGTCCGCGTCCCGCGCTCAGAAGCTTGTCGAGTGGGCGGCCGTAGGACTCGATGGATGGGCTCGCGTCGTCGCTTCCATGCTCCATCCCACGATAGACAATGCGGCAGGCCTGAGTGCCGAAGCAGTGCGCGCCAAACATGTGCGCCTTGAACCGCAAAGGCCACATATCCGCGTCGGGCTCTACACGCTCGCTCGACGAATCCGAAGAACCCACAGTGCTCATGGCGGAAGGACATCCTGTCAAGGCGAGGAGGGCGGCGATCAGGCTGGCGTAGCCCGCGCGGGAAGCGGTCATCGCGGTCGTCCTTGAGTGCGAGCCTCGATCCTAGCGGCGGCCGGTCGCGCAGGGCAACGCGACCGCCGCTTCACGCCCGGAGCCCGCATGGCGGGCCCGTCTGCCCTCAGAACGGCGCGTCGTCGTCGCCGGCAGCCGCGCCTGCGGGCGCCTTCTTGACGACGGTTTTCCCGGCAGCGGCCTTCTTGGTGGCCGTCTTCGCGGCCGCTTTCTTCGCCGCCGTGCCGGTCTTCTTCGCGGTGGCCTTCTTCGCTACCGACTTGCCGGTGGCCTTCTTCGCTGCCGTCTTCGTCGCCGACGCCTTCTTTGCAGCGGCCTTCTTCGCGACGACCTTTTTCGCCGCCTTCCTGGCAAAGCGCGCGCGCACCGGCTTGCCGGTGGCTTCCAGCAACTGCCGGGCTTCTTCCAGCGTGAGCGAGGCCGGGTCGCGACCCTTCGGGATGCGGCCGTTCAACTTGCCGTCCGACAGGTACGGGCCGAAGCGCCCGTTGAGCACCTGCACATCGAAGCCGTCCCACTGCTTGATGATGCGGTTGCGCGCGATCTCCTCCTTCTGCTCGATGAGCTCCACCGCGCGCTCGAAGCTGATCGCGTACGGATCGTCCTCCTTGGCGAGCGAGGCATACGTCGAGCCGCGCCTGGCGAACGCGCCGAAGCGGCCAATGCCCACGGTCACCTTCTCGCCCTCGCTCTCGCCCAGCGTGCGCGGCAGCTTGAACAGCTCCAGCGCCTCCTCCAGCGAGATCGAGTAGATGCTCTGCCCCGGCCGCAGCGAGGCGAACTGTGGCTTCTCCTCGTCCTCGCTGGTGCCGATCTGCACCAGCGGGCCGAACTTGCCGATGCGCGCGCTGACCGGGCGCCCGGTCTTGGGATCGTTGCCCAGCACTCGCATGCTGCCGGCATCGGCGCGGTCGATGTTGTCCTTCTTGTCGTCGACCAGCTGCTTGAACGACTTCCAGAACCGCTCCATCAGCGGCACCCATTCCTCCTCGCCGCGGCTGACCGCATCGAGCTCGTCCTCGAGCTTGGCGGTGAAGTCGTAGTCGACGTAGCGGGTGAAGTGCGCGGACAGGAACTTGCTCACCGCGCGGCCGACGTCGGTCGGGCGGAAGCGGCGGTTCTCGAGCTCGACGTACTTGCGCGCCTGCAGCGTGGAGATGATCGAGGCATAGGTGGACGGGCGGCCGATGCCGTATTCCTCCAGCGCCTTCACCAGCGAGGCCTCCGAATAGCGCGGCGGCGGCTCGGTGAAGTGCTGGTCGGCGACCACGCGGTTGAGCGGCAGGCGGTCGCCGGTCTTCATCGCCGGCAGCTTGCGGCCTTCCTCGTCGTCCTCGGCGGTCTTCGCGTCCTTGCCTTCCTCGTAGACGGCGAGGAAGCCCGGATCGACGACGGTCGTGCCCGAGACGCGGAAGCTGTGCTCGCTGCCCGCGGCGAGGTCGACGCTCACCGTATTCAACGTCGCCGGCACCATCTGCGAGGCCACCGCGCGCTTCCAGATGAGCTCGTACAGGCGGCGCTCGTCGTCAGGCAGGTACTTCGCCACCGAGGCGGGCGTGCGCAGGGCCGAGCTCGGGCGGATCGCCTCGTGCGCTTCCTGCGCGTTCTTGGACTTGGTGGTGTAGACGTTGGGCTTGTCCGGCACGGCGCGCGTGCCGAAGTCGCGCGCGATCACGTCGCGGATCTCGGCGATCGCGTCCTGCGACAGGTTCACCGAGTCGGTACGCATGTAGGTGATCAGGCCGACGGTGCCTTCCGGCCCCAGCGGCAGGCCCTCGTACAGCTTCTGCGCCACCTGCATCGTGCGCCGCGTGGTGAAGCCGAGCTTGCGCGCGGCTTCCTGCTGCAGCGTGGAGGTGATGAACGGCGGCGACGGGCGGCGCTTGCGCTCCTTGCTGGTGACGTCGGTGACCTGCAGCATGCCGCCGGCATCGCGGGTGATGCGGTCGCGCGCGGCCAGCGCATCGGCCTCGTTGGTCAGCGTGAACTGCTCGACCTTCTTCCCGTCCAGCCGGGTCAGCTTGGCGGTGAACGGCTGCGAGGGATGGGTGGCCTCGGCCTCGACCGTCCAGTACTCGCGCGCGACGAAGGCTTCGATCTCCTCCTCGCGCTCGACGATCATGCGCAGCGCCGGGCTCTGCACGCGGCCGGCCGAGAGCCCGCGCTGCACCTTGCGCCAGAGCACCGGCGAGAGGTTGAAGCCGACCAGGTAGTCCAGCGCGCGGCGCGCCTGCTGCGCGTCCACCAGCGGTTCGGCGATGGCGCGCGGCTTCGTCATGGCCTCCTTGATCGCGCGTGGCGTGATCTCGGTGAACACCACGCGCTCGAGCGGCTTGTCCTTCAGCAGGCCGCGCTCCTTGAGGATCTCGGCGATGTGCCAGCTGATCGCCTCGCCCTCGCGGTCCGGGTCGGTCGCCAGATACAGGTGGTCGGCCTGCCTGGCTGCCTTGGCGATGGCGTCGACGTGCTTCTCGTTCTTGTCGATCAGCTCGTAGCGCATGGCGAAGCCGTGCTCGGGATCGACCGCGCCCTCCTTGGGGACCAGGTCGCGCACGTGGCCGTACGACGCCAGGACGGTGAAGTCCTTGCCCAGGTACTTGTTGATCGTCTTGGCCTTGGCGGGCGATTCGACGATGAGGAGGTTCTTGGCCATGGCGGCTCCGTGGGGCGCCATCCCCGGTCGCGAAGGCTGCGCGACCGGGCGGGAGGTGGCGTGAAGGAAATCGGGAAAAACCGGGGCGGAAAAGCGGCGACGCCCGCGGATGGCTCCGC
>JBMOOW010000078.1:0-8459 GCA_049323195.1 Pseudomonadota bacterium
CGAAGTCTGCTACCGGTTCAACCACCGGACCGAAGACCTGAAGCCCTTACTTTTCAAGCTCTTGAGGCAGACTTCCATCCAGGAATTGCGTCCCACATTGGTCCGGAAAGGCTAGGAATTACCAAACGAAGAAGGCCCCGGAGGTCCGGGGCCTTCGATCGTCCGGCATGCGGACTCACATCACGTTCGGTTCGCTGAAGGCCTCCGGCTCGCCGGCGAAGGCCTCGATCGGCACGCAGGAGCAGAACACGTTCTTGTCGCCGTACACGTTGTCCACGCGCGCCACCGGCGGCCAGTACTTGTGCTGGCGCAGGGTGGCCAGCGGGAACGCCGCCAGCTCGCGCGGATACCCGCGCGTCCACTCCGATGCCGTCACCTGCGTGGCGGTGTGCGGCGCGTTCTTCAGCGGGTTGTCCTCGCGGTCCAGGCGGCCGTCCTCCACCGCGCGGATCTCCTCGCGGATCTGGATCATCGCGTCGATGAAGCGGTCGAGCTCGTGCAGCGACTCGCTCTCGGTCGGCTCGACCATCAGCGTGCCCGCCACCGGGAAGCTCAGCGTGGGCGCGTGGAAGCCGAAGTCGATCAGGCGCTTGGCCACGTCCTCGGCGGAGATGCCGGTGGCGTCCTTGATCGGGCGCAGGTCGAGGATGCACTCGTGCGCGACCAGGTCGTTGCGGCCCGAATACAGCGTCGGGTAGTGCGGCGCCAGGCGCCTGGCGATGTAGTTGGCATTGAGCAGCGCGACCTGCGTGGCGCGCCGCAGGCCGTCCGCGCCCATCATCGTGATGTACATCCAGCTGATCGGCAGGATGCTCGCGGAGCCGAAGCTCGCCGCCGACACCATGCCCACCTCGCCGTTGCCCACCCCCTCGGTGCGCACGCCGTCGCGCCCCAGGGCGCCCGGCAGGAACGGCGCCAGGTGCGACTTCACCGCGCAGGGGCCCACGCCCGGGCCGCCGCCGCCGTGCGGAATGCAGAAGGTCTTGTGTAGGTTGAGGTGCGAAACGTCCGAGCCCCACTTGCCCGGCTTGGCCACGCCCACCAGCGCATTCATGTTCGCGCCGTCGGTGTACACCTGCCCGCCGTGCCTATGCACGATCTCGCAGATCTCCACCACGTCCTCCTCGAACACGCCGTGGGTGGAGGGGTAGGTCATCATGATCGCGGCCAGGCGGTCGCTGTACTTCTCGGCCTTGGCGCGGATGTCCTCCACGTCGACGTTGCCGTTGGCATCGCACTTGGTCACCACCACCTGCATGCCGCACATCTGCGCCGAGGCCGGGTTGGTGCCGTGCGCCGACTCGGGGATGAGGCAGATGTCGCGGTGGCCCTCGCCGCGCGAGCGATGGTAGGCGCGGATCGCGAGCAGGCCCGCGTATTCGCCCTGCGCACCGGAGTTGGGCTGCAGGCTCACGGCGTCGTAACCAGTGCACTCGACCAGCATCTGCTCCAGCTCGGTGATGAGCTGCCGGTAGCCCTCGGCCTGCTCGGCGGGCGCGAGCGGGTGGATGTTGGCGAACTCCGGCCACGTCACCGGAATCATCTCGGCGGTGGCGTTGAGCTTCATGGTGCACGAGCCCAGCGGGATCATCGTGCGGTCCAGCGCCAGGTCCTTGTCGGCCAGCATGCGCATGTAGCGCAGGAGCTCGTGCTCGCTGTGGTGCGTGTTGAAGACGGGGTGGCCCAGGAACCCGGACGTACGCAGAAGCGCCTGCGGCAGGGCGTCCGCGGTCTCGGCATCGAGTGCGTCGACGTCGTCGATCTCCACGCCGAATGCGCGGGCGATGGCGACCACGTCGTCGCGGGTCGTCGTCTCGTCCAGGCTGAGCGCGATGCTGCGGCCGTTGAGGGCGCGCAGGTTGATGCCGGCCTCCAGCGCGCGGTCGTGGATGGCGTTGGCGTCGACGCCGGTGACGTGCAGGGTGTCGAAGAAGCCTCCGTCCACCGCCATGCCCGCCTTGCGCAGCGCGGTGGCGAGGATGGCGGCCAGGCGATGCACGCGGCGCGCGATGCGCGTCAGCCCCTCGGGGCCGTGGTAGACGGCGTACATCGAGGCCATCACCGCCAGCAGCACCTGCGCGGTGCAGATGTTGGACGTGGCCTTCTCGCGGCGGATGTGCTGCTCGCGCGTCTGCAGCGTGAGGCGGTAGGCCGGCTTGCCCTCGGCGTCCACCGATACGCCGATCAGGCGGCCCGGCATCGAGCGCTTGAAGGCGTCGCGGCAGGCCATGAACGCGGCATGCGGGCCGCCGAAGCCGAAGGGCACGCCGAAGCGCTGGCTGTTGCCGACGACGATGTCGGCGCCCCATTCGCCCGGTGCGGCGATGAGGGTCAGCGCCAGCAGGTCCGTGGCGACGGCGACCAGGCCGCCGCGCGCGTGCACGGCCTGGGCCAGCGCGCGGTAGTCGCGGATCCCGCCGAAGGTGGTCGGGTACTGCAGCAGGACGCCGAAGGCATCGGTCGCCGCGGCCTGCGCGTCGTCGCCCACCACCAGCTCGATGCCCAGCGGCTCGGCGCGCGTGCGCAGCACCTCGAGCGTCTGCGGATGCACGCCGTCGGACACGAAGAACACGTTCGACTTGGACTTGGCCGAGCGCTTGGCCAGCGTCATCGCCTCGGCGGCGGCGGTCGCCTCGTCCAGCAGCGAGGCGTTCGCGATCTCCATGCGGGTGAGGTCGGCGACCATCGTCTGGAAGTTGATCAGCGCTTCCATGCGCCCCTGCGAGATCTCGGCCTGGTAGGGCGTGTACGCCGTGTACCAGGCGGGGTTCTCGAGGATGTTGCGCAGGATGACGTTCGGCGTGTGCGTGCCGTAGTAGCCCTGGCCGATGAAGCTCCGGTACACCTTGTTCTTCGCGGCCACCGCGCGGATCTTCGCCAGTGCCTCGACCTCGCTGATCGGCTCGGGAAGCGACAGCGGGTTCTGCGAGCGGATGGAGCCGGGCACGATCGCGTCGGTGAGGGCATCGAGCGAGTCGTAGCCGACGGTGCGCAGCATGTGCGCGATCTCGGCCTCGTTGGGGCCGATGTGGCGCTCGAGGAAGCCGTCGTGGTGCTCGAGGGCGCGGAGGGAGGCGGGCTGGGTCATGGCGATGTCCGGGGCGGGCAGCGAAAAAGGGGCACCGGCCTCGCGGCCGGCATTGGCGGCCCTTCCCGCGAGCCGAGTCGCGCGACGACCGCCGGCCAGCCGGCCTCATGGCCGCCTGGCGCTCGCGGGCGCACGGCCATGCCGCGCGAAAGCTCCCGCTCGCCCCTCCGTCCTTCTGCCTGAGAGTTTCGACACGCGGGGAGGCGGCGTGTCTTGCCCCTTCGGCGCCGGCGCGTGCCCGTGGGCAGGCCGATCTCTCCGGAGTGTGTGCAACCGGCGGTATGGGGGCCTGAGCGATTCCGGGCGCTTGCGCCTTCGGCAGCGGGCCGGGGCCCGCTTCTCCCACCGGGTGCGTCGCGACCATTGTAGCCGGGGCCGGGGAGGTACGGCGCGGGCCGCGAATCACCACGCGGCGGGCGCGGGAGGTCAGCCACGGATGGACACGGGCGGCCCCGCGTTCCGGGCCGTCTGCATCGCACACGACCTGCGCGCGTGGCTTCGCGGCCCCGGCCGCCATCGCGCCGCACGCCTTATCCGTGTCGATCCGTGTCCATCCGTGGCTGATCCTGGTGCGGGGCGCCGATCTCATCCGCCGCCTGCAGCTGCAGCTGCCACAGCTGCGCGTAGGGCCCGAGCGCGGCGATCAGCTCCTCGTGGGTGCCCTGCTCGACGATGCGGCCGGAATCCATCACCAGGATGCGGTCGGCGTTCATCACCGTCGACAGCCGGTGCGCAATGACGAGCGTGGTGCGCCCCTGCGCGATGCGCTCGAGTTCGGCCTGGATGGCCTTTTCCGAGCGCGAGTCCAGTGCCGAGGTGGCTTCGTCGAAGATCATGATCGCCGGGTTCTTCAGCAGCGCACGCGCGATGGCGACGCGTTGCTTCTCGCCGCCTGAAAGCTTGAGGCCGCGTTCGCCCACCTCCGTCCCGTAGCCGTCGGGCATCGCGAGAATGAAGTCGTGGATGTGCGCAGCCCTCGCGGCCGCCTCGACTTCCTCGCGCGTGGCGTCCGGCCGGCCATAGAGGATGTTGTAGAAAATGGTGTCGTTGAACAACACCGTGTCCTGCGGAACGGTCGCGATCGCCGCCCGCACCGATGCCTGCGTGAGGTCGCGCAGGTCGTGGCCGTCGATGCTGATGCGGCCGGCGTCGGGGTCGTAGAAGCGGTAGAGCAGGCGCGCGATCGTGGATTTGCCCGAGCCGGAATGGCCGACCACGGCCACCGTCTGCCCCGGGCGGATCTCGAAGCTCACACCCTTGAGGATCTCGCGCCGCGGGTCGTAGGCAAAGCGCACGTCGGCAAAGCGCACGTGTGCCTGCCGCGTTCGCAGCACGGCGGCGCCGGGCCGGTCCTGCACGTCCAGGCGCTCGTCCAGCAGGCCGAACAGGCGCTCCATGTTGGTCAGCGCCTGCTTGATCTCGCGGTACATCATGCCGAGGTAATTCAGTGGCGCGGCCAGCTGCAGGAGATAGGCGTTGACCAGCACGAGGTCGCCCAGCGTGAACTCGCCCGCCACCACGCCGGCCGCCGCGCGCCACATCAGCGCAGTGACGCCCAGCGATACGATGGCCGCCTGGCCGACGTTGAGCACCGCGAGCGACTTCAGGCTCATCACGGTGGCTTCCTCGACGCCACGCAGGTTGGCGTCGTAGCGCCCGGCCTCGTGCTCCTCGTTGCCGAAGTACTTCACCGTCTCGTAGTTGAGCAGTGAGTCGATGGCGCGGGCGTTGGCCTTTGTGTCCGCCTCCACCTTCGCGCGGTAGTAGCGCGTGCGCCATTCGGTGACGGCGAAGGTCCAGCCGATGTAGGCGGCCAGCGTGGCGAGGGTGATGGCCCCGAACTCCCAGCCGTAGGCGACGACGAGCAGGATCGTGACCAGCGTGACCTCGATGAACGTCGGGATGATCGTGTAGATCGTCCAGTCCAGCAGGTCGGTGATCGCGGTGCCGCCGCGTTCGACGTCGCGCGAGACGCCGCCGGTGCGCCGCTGCAGGTGGAAGCGCAGGCTCAGTGCATGCAGGTGGCGGAACACCTCGAGCGTCACCTGCCGCGCCGTGCGCGCCATCACGCGTGCGAAGACCACCTGTCGCAGCTCGGTGAACAGGTTCGATCCGACGCGCGCCGCGCCATAGGCCGCGAGAAGCAGTACCGGCAGCAGGCGCAGGTCGGGCTCGACGTCCAGCGAGTCGACGATGCGCTTGAGCAGCAGCGGCACCGTGAGCAGCAGCAGCTTGGCCGCCAGCAGGCAGCCCAGCGCGATCGCGATGCGGCCGGTATGCGGGCGCAGATAGGGCAGCAGCGAGCGCAGGATGCCGAAGTCGCTGCGGCGCGTTCCGCGCTCGCGCACGGTGAGGGGCGTGGGATCCATCGCGGGAACGTAGGGGCGGGGAGGGGAGGCGGCAAGCCGCCGCGGCGGGATGATCCGTCCGGACGCACGGGATGCTGCGTCGCCCCGCGTCCACCCCCGACGGACGCACGCGCGGCTAATCTGGCGACCCGCCCACCCAGGTTGCCGATGACCGACGCCGCCCGCCCGTCGACGCGCCGCCTCGCCCTGCTGCTCGGCGGCCTGGCGATGTTCGGCCCGTTCTCGATCGACACGATCTTCCCGGCGTTTCCGGCGATCGGCGCGCAGCTGGGCGCGGACAAGGTGGCGATGCAGCAGACGATCAGCGTGTACCTGGTCGCCTACGCCCTTACCAGCCTGCTGCATGGGCCGCTGTCGGACGCGATCGGCCGGCGGCGGGTGATCCTGGGCGGGCTGGTCGTCTTCGCCGTGGCATCCGCCGGCTGTGCGCTGGCCACGGATCTGCCCGCCCTGCTGGCATTCCGCGCGTTGCAGGGGCTGTCATCCGGCGTCGGGCTCATCGTCGGCCGCGCGGTCATCCGCGACGTACTGCACGGCCCCGATGCGCAGCGGTTGATGAGCCAGGTCTCGATGATCTTCGGCATCGCCCCGGCCGTGGCGCCGATCGTTGGTGGCTGGATCCTGGGCTGGAGCCGCTGGCCGATGATCTTCTGGTTCCTCGTCGCCTTCGCGCTCGCACTGATCGTCGCGACCTGGACGACGCTGCCGGAGACGCATCCGCCCGCCGCGCGGCCGAAGTTCGTTCCGCGGCATCTGCTGCGCGACTACGCGGCGATCTTCGTCAATCCGCGCTTCCAGCGGCTGGCCGCGGCCTCGGCCTTCAATTTCGCCGCGCTGTTTCTCTACATCGCGTCCGCGCCCGCCTTCGTCCTGGAGATGCTGCGCCTGGGCGGCCGTCCGCTGGACGAGACGCAGTTCGGCTGGTTCTTCATTCCGACCATCGGCGGGATGGTGGTCGGCGCCTTCGTGTCCGGCCGCGCCGCGGGCCGCCTCAGCGGGGACCGGCTCGTGCAGATGGGCTTCGCGGCGGGCGCGCTGGCGGTGGCGGGCAACCTCGCCTACAGCATGGCCGCGCCGGTGCCCGAGCTGCCGTGGGCGGTGCTGCCGATGAGCCTGCAGGCCTTCGGCATCGCGCTGGTGTTTCCCGTCATCACCCTGGCGATCCTCGACATGTACCCGCGCCAGCGCGGCTCGGCCTCGTCCCTGCAGGCCTTCACCAGCCTGGTATTGAACGCGGTGATCGCCGGCGTGGTCTCGCCCTGGCTCACGCGCGACCCGCGCTGGCTGGCCGCGGGCGCGGCATCGATGACGGCGGTCGGCTATGCGTTCTGGCGCGCCGAGTCCCGGCGCTCCAGTCGCCGCCCCGGCCGCCCGCAGGCGGTGGACGTGCCGGGCGGCGAGGGCGGCTGAGGCTCAGCGTTGCATCGCGCGGCGCCGCTGCGCCTCGCGCCGGGCATCGCGCAGCGCAGGGCGGCGTGGCGCGGGCGTTTCGGCCGCGGACGGCGCCGACTGCGCGCTGGCGGCCGACGCCGGCGGGATCAGGGGCGCGCTGTCGTTCATCTCCACCGGGTCGGCCGCGAGGTACTGGCGCACGTTCGGGAACAGCACGTCCAGGCGCGAGTAGTAGTCGCGATTGCCGGGGTTGGAGAGTGCGCCGCTGTTGCTGCAGGACGCCGAGCCGCCATACAGCCCGCCGCGCAGTTCGTAGCCCGAGCGCGCCAGCGTGAACAGCCCGGAGCCGCTGCTGCCGCCCTCGGTGGTGCCGCTCAGCCAGCCCACCGCGTGCCGCGTCGAGTCGGACGAGACGTGCTGCCCGCTGGAGACCTTCTTGGCATCGCCACGCGGGTGGTGGATGGCCAGCACGGTGCTGGACTGCGCCAGCGGCCCGGCATTCCAGGCCGCGAAGTACGCGCCCGCGGGCGCGGGGTTGTTGAGCTGCAGCAGCATGCCGTCGGTGTCGGCGTCGGAATACAGGTAGGTCGCGCCACCGGCCAGCTGGGTGCGCGCCGTGCTCACGCCGCTGCCGCAGGCGGTGGCCTCGTAGTTCCAGAAGGTGTTCAGCGTATTGGCGACCTGCTGCACCGCGCTCGGCACCGGTGCGCCGTCGCTGAAGCAGTGGTTCGCGCTGTAGAAGTAGGGCACCTGCGTGGACGGCGTGGTATCGGCCAGCAGGGTGCCCGTGCAGATGTAGGTCGAGCCGTTCTTGACGTACTGCATGTGCGCGACGGCGTTCTTCGCGTTGACGAAGTGCTGGCCCAGCTCGCCCACGCGGCAGGCGGTGTCGACGTTGCAGCTTCCGGACTCGCCGATCTTTTCCACGATCTTGAAGTCGTTCCGGCTGTTGGCGAGCAGGTGGGACACCGCCGGCGCATGCAGCGAGGCCCTGGCGGCCGGCACGCCCGCGGGGCGGAAGATCTCGATGATCTGCGATTCGCCGTCGGTGCTCGGCGTCCAGTACAGGCCATCGCCTGCCGGAAGCCGCTGCGCCTGGGCGACGGTGACCAGCGCGACCACGCGACGTGGATCGTCCGAGCCGGCAAAACGCAGCTCCACCCGGCCATCCAGGCGCCACACGTCCAGGCCGACGCGCAGTGCGAGCGCGTCCGGCGAGCGCACTTCCATGCGCGCGACAGCGCCGCCCGCCACCGGTACCCAGCGCAGGGCGGGCGCCGCCATGCCGAAGGCCTCGACCGAGGCGCTGCGCGCGAAGCCGATGCGGGTGGCCTTGACGCGCGGCGCGGCATTGGCGCGCTGGAACTCGAGCAGCCGGCGCGGAGCGACCTCGCGGTAGCGCAGCGTCGCGGTGGGCAGCACGCGGGCTCCGGCGAGCTTCCAGGTCGGTGCGGGCTGCACGCGCGTGCGGCTGTACTCGCCGGCCGCGCTGGGCGAAGCCGCCTGGGCCGTCGTGGCGGCCGCGGTCGCGGCAATGAGCAGTGCGATGGCGGTGCGGAGCATGGTCATGGGATCCCTCCCCGAGGATCGCGTCGACCGGTCGATGATAC
>JBMOOW010000079.1:0-8375 GCA_049323195.1 Pseudomonadota bacterium
GCCAGGGCCTCGAGCGCCCGTTCCATCGCCGCCTGCTGCGCATGGCCCTCGACGTCGATGAAGAAGGCGTAGTTCCATGGCCCGTGATGGCCGGGGCGCGACTCGATGCGCGTCATGCTCAGGCCCTGCCGCGCGAAGGGCTCCAGCACGCGGTAGAGCGCCCCCGGCTGGTCATTGATGAAGACGAGCAGCGAGGTGCGGTCGTGGCCCGACGGCGGAAACAGTTCGCGCCCCAGCACGAGAAAGCGCGTGGTGTTGTCCGGGCGGTCCTCGATGGGCCCGGCGATCGTGCGCAGCCCGTAGACCACAGCCGCATTGGCACCGGCGATCGCGGCGGCATCGTCGGCATTGCGAGCCCGGCGCGCACCCTCCGCATTGCTCGGCACGGGGAGCAGCTCGGCATGGGGAAGGTGTTCACGCAGCCAGGCACGGCACTGCGCGAACGACTGCGGATGCGAGTACACGCGTTCGATGTCTTCCATGCGCCCACTGCGCGAGAGCAGATGCTGGTGCACGCGCAGTTCGACCTCGCCACAGACGCGCACCGAGGACGTGAGCAGCATGTCCAGGGTGGACTGGATGGTTCCCTGCGTGGAGTTCTCAACGGGCACGACGCCGAAATCGGCGTGGCCGGCTTCCACTTCCTGGAAGACTTCCTCGATGCTGGCAAGCGGCAGCGCCTTCACCGAATGCCCGAAGTGCTTCAGCGCCGCCTGCTGCGTATGGGTGCCCTCCGGCCCGAGATAGCCGACCTTCAGCGGCTCCTGCTGGGCCAGGCAGGCGGACATGATCTCGCGGAAGACACGCACCAGCACGGCGTTCTCCAGCGGCCCCTCGTTGCGGTCCACGACGCGCCGCAGCACCTGTGCCTCGCGCTCGGGCCGGTAATAGTCGACGGCGCGCGCCAGGTCGCCCTTGGCCCGGCCGACCTGTGCCGCGTAGCGGGCGCGCTCGCTGATCAGCGCCTGGATCTCGCGGTCTATCGCGTCGATGCGCTCGCGAAGCGCGGCGAGGTCGGGAGCGGCTCTGTCCATGATGGAGTAAGTCGGATGCGTCGGGTTTACCGGCCAGCGGCCATGAGCGGCTCATGGCCAGTCTCGCGTTGCGGCTCAGCCACGCCGCGCCTTGAAGTCCTGCATGAAGTCCACGAGCGCGTGCACGCCGGCCTCGGGCATCGCGTTGTAGATGGATGCACGCATCCCGCCGAGCGCGCGGTGGCCCTTCAGACCCAGCAGGCCCGCGGCGGCGGCTTCGGCGAGGAAGGGCTTGTCGAGCGCCTCGTCGTGCAGGAAGAACGGTACGTTCATGCGCGAGCGCGCGTGCGGCACCACGTCGTTGCGGTAGAAACCGCCCGAACCGTCGATGGCGTCGTACAGCATGGCGGCCTTGCGCGCATTGCGACGGGCGAACTCCTCGACGCCACCCTCGGCCAGCATCCACTTGAACACGAGCCCGGCGAGGTACCAGTTCCAGGTCGGCGGCGTGTTGAGCATGGACTCGCCCTTGACGTGCGAGCGGTAGTCGAAGATGTCCGCGCGGGGCTGGCCCTCGCGCGCGAGCAGGTCGCGGCGCACGATCACGACGGTCACACCCACCGGCCCGAGGTTCTTCTGGGCGCCGGCGTAGATCACCCCGTAACGGGAGACGTCGATGGGCTCGGAGGCGATGCTCGAACTGAAGTCGGCGACCAGCGGCACGTCGCCCACGTCGGGCGTATCGCGGAACTCGACGCCGTGGATGGTCTCGTTCGCGGTGATGTGGACATAGGCCGCGTCGGGCGAAAGCCGCCACTGCGCGCGCGGGGGAACGTCCACGAAACCGCCGGCCTCGCTGGTCGCGGCGATGTTGACGTCCACGTAAGGACGCGCCTGCTTGATCGCGGTCTTGCCCCAGTGGCCGCTCACCACGTAGTCCGCGCGCTGGCCCGGGGCGGCGAAGTTCAGCGGCACGAGCGCCTGCACCGTGGTCGCGCCACCGGCCATGAACAGCACGGCGTAGTCGTCGGAGATGCCCAGGAGGCGGCGCAGGTCGGCCTCGGCCTCCGCCGCCACGCCCATGAACTCGGGCCCGCGGTGGCTGAGCTCGACGATCGAGGCCCCGACCCCGCGCCAGTCGAGCAGTTCGTCGCGCGCCTGCTCGAGGACGACCTCGGGAAGGGTGGCAGGGCCGGCACTGAAGTTGAACGCGCGGGGCATGGGCGGCTCCATGTCAGGGTGAAGGGCGAGTATGCCGCAGCGCAGCACGCTTCGCGGCCGTCCCGCTGCATGCTTTTCATCATGAGGCCCGTCCAATGGGCCATCGACCGGGAGGTTCCGCGTGTGCCTTCGCGATGCCCTGCGCATACCCGCCCGGCAGATCACCGACGAGGCGGTCTACCGGCAACGACGCCAGCTGCTGGCCGGCCTGGCGGGCGGCCCGGCGGCCGTGCTGGCCGGGTGCTCGCGCGCCGAGCCGCCCCCGCCACCGGCGCGGCCCGTCGATCCGGTCCGCGCACGCGCCGGGCTGGTGACCACGGAGGAACGGACGACCTACGAGGACGCCACGACCTACAACAACTTCTACGAGTTCGGCACGGGCAAGGCGGACCCGTCGCGCCGGGCGAAATCGCTGCGTACCTCGCCCTGGAGCGTCGTAATCGGCGGCGAATGCGCCCGGCCCGGCCGCATCGGGCTCGAAGAGCTGCTCAAGGGGCTCAGGCTCGAGGAGCGCGTCTACCGGCTGCGCTGCGTCGAAGGCTGGTCGATGGTCATTCCGTGGCTGGGCGTACCGCTGCGGGACGTGCTCAAGCGGTTCGGCCCGACCTCGAAGGCGCGGTACGTCGCGTTCACCACGCTGGGCGACGTACGGCAGATGCCCGGCCTGGCCTGGCCCTCGCTGGACTGGCCCTATCGCGAGGGCCTGCGCATCGACGAGGCCATGCATCCGCTCACGCTGCTCGCCACCGGCATGTACGGCCGCGCACTGCCCCCGCAGAACGGCGCGCCGCTGCGCCTGGTCGTGCCGTGGAAGTACGGCTTCAAGAGCATCAAGTCCATCGTCCGCATCGATTTCGTGGAGCGACGCCCGTTCACCAGCTGGAACGACATGCAGCCGGACGAGTACGGCTTCTTCGCCAACGTCAATCCCGCGGTCGACCATCCGCGCTGGAGCCAGAAGACCGAGCGGCGCATCGCCGGCACCGGCAGCAAGCTCTTCGCCGAGCGCATCCCCACGCGCCTGTTCAACGGCTACGGCGAGCAGGTGGCGCCGCTGTATTCCGGCATGGACCTGCGCAGGTGGTTCTGAGTCGCCGGGGCGCGGGCGCGCGGGCGGCTTCGCCCGGCCTGCGCGTCGCGAAGGTCCTCGCCCATGGGGCCGCGCTGCTGCCCGCGGGCTGGCTCGCGCTGCAGATGCATGCCGAACTCGTGCGCGGCACCGGCGCGCTGGGCGCGGACCCGGTCGCGGCGATCGAGCATTTCCTCGGCCTGTGGGCCCTGCGCCTGCTGGTGCTGGGCCTTGCGGTGACGCCGCTGCGGCAGCTCACCGGCCTGACCGTGCCGCTGCGCTTTCGCCGCATGCTGGGGCTCTATGCCTTCTTCTACGCGAGCCTGCACTTCACCGCCTGGACCGTGCTCGACCTGCGCGGCTACCGGACGGAGCTGTTCACCGAGATCGTCGAGCGGCCCTACATCACCGTGGGCTTCCTGGCCTGGCTGCTGCTCGTGCCGCTGGCGGCCACGTCGACGGAGGGCGCGATGCGCCGGCTCGGGCGCGCCTGGGGCCGGCTGCACCGGCTGGTCTATGCCGCGGCCATCCTTGCCGTGCTGCACTTCTGGTGGCTGGTGAAGTCGGACATCCGCGAGCCCGCGCTCTATGCCGGCCTGGTCGCGCTCCTGCTCGGCTGGCGCGCGTGGCGCGCCGGGCAGCGCCGTTTCAGCGGGCGCCGTACAGCAGCAGCGCGCTGAGCGCGGCGGCGAGCAGCAGGGCGGCCAGCAGCAGCCAGGGAAAGCGCCACCTCCGCCTCCGTGGCGACGCGGCGGCGGCCGGACGGGGCCGCTCGGCGGGTGCAGGCTCCGCGGCAGGCTGGGCGCCGGCTCGGGGCGCCTCGACCACGAAGCGGTGCGTGCCGGCCAGCACGAGCTGGTCGCCGGGGAGCAGCAGCGCATCGTCGACACGATGACCGTTCACCGTGACGGCCGCTGCCCCCGCCGCCGTCGCCACGGCGATCCCCCGTGCGAGCGGCAGCAGCTCCAGATGCCGCGGCGCCACGCGGGCATCGTCGATGCGCACGTCGCAGTCGGCCGCGCCACCGATCGCCAGGCCGCGCGCGAGGGAGAAGCAGCGCCCGTGCAGCGGGCCGCCCACCGCGCGCAGCACGCAGCGCATGGCCCCGCGCTCGGGCGCGCCGCGCGCGGCCGGCGGTGGCGCCGGTTCCGGCTCGCGCCCTGCCAGCAGCACCTCATGCCCCTGCAGGAACAGCGAGTCGCCCGCGCGCAGCGTGGCCATGTGGCGGATGGGCCGGCCGTTGACGTACGCGCCGCGCAGGCCGTCGCGAAGCTGCATCCACACGCCACGCGAATCGACGTAGATGCTCGCGAGCGCCTGGTCGCCCGGCGTCGCACCGGCCGCGCCGATGGCGGCGGGCGTGAGCACGTGCACGCCCGGGTCCAGGACCAGGACATCGCGTCGCGATTCGGGCAGGCGGATTCGGAGGGCACTCACGTCGCCCGAATCTAGCATGCCGACGCATTCTTGCCGGGCGATGCGCCACACTGCGCGCGCATGCAACGGGCCGGAGGGGCCATGTCCGACATCGATATCCGTCATCCGCACTCGCTGCCGCCGCAGCAGGCGCGCGAGGCCGTGCAGCGCCTGGCGGAAGCACTCGCCCAGCGGTTCGGGGTCCATTACGCCTGGCGCGGCGATGCGCTGGACTTCAAGCGCAGCGGCGTCGACGGGCATGTCCGCCTCGAGCCGGGCGCGCTGCACGTCACGGCCAGGCTCGGCTTCCTGCTGGGGGCGATGAAGGGCACGATCGAGCACGAGATCCGGCGCGTGCTCGAGGAGCGCTTCGGCCGCGGCTGAGCGCTGCAACGCAGGGCCGGTATAGTCGTGCCCCCGCATCGCGCCGTGATCCCATGCCCATCCTCGCCTCCCTGCCGATCGGACTCGCACTCGGACTCGTGCTCGCCGCCGCAGGCGGCTACTACGTCTGGCGCGTCTGGCGGCCGCGCCGCGAGGTCTTCGAAGGGCGCCGCATCCTGGCGGGGATGCGCTGGCGCGAGCTGTCGAACCTGGTCATGGACGCGCTCGGGCCGTCGGGCTTCGAGCCCGAGCCGGCGGAGGCCCGCGCCGAGCGCGGATCGCATGCCGACCCGGTGATGCTGCGCGACGGCAGGCCCTGGCTGATCGTCTGCAAGCAGGGGCTGGACCACCGCGTGACGACGCAGGCCGTCGAGGAAGTCCACCGCTCCCTGAGGCTGCAACACGCCGCAGGTGCGGTGGTCGTGACGCCGGGCCACGTGGAGCGCAAGGCACGCGAGGTCGTGCCCGCCATCGAGCTGGCCGATGGCGAGGAACTCTGGCGCCTGCTCGATCCCCTGCTGCCGGCCAGCGTGCACGAGGAGGTCACCCGCCGCGCACGCACGCACGCGGTGCGGCAGTCGGCCTTCGTGCTCGCGGCCGCGGCCGTCGTGGCCGTCGCCACCACATGGGCGCTGCACCGTTCGGCGGCGGCCGACCCGGCACCGTCCAACGCGGACGCGCTTGCCCCGGCCACCGCGTCCCGGAACGCCGACGCCCCCCTGACGCCGCCCGCCGCCGCCGACGCGCCCGTGTCCACGCTCGACGAGCCCGGCCAACGCCGCGAACTCGCCGCGCGCATGTCGGACCTCCCAGGCGTGGACCGTGCGTTGTGGAGCACGCCGTCGACGCTGCAGATCGTCGTGATCGATCCGCAGGTCGCCACCGACGAGGCGATCTGCGAGCTCGTGCGCCACTACGAGCTGATCCGCGCCTCGCGCCTGCAGCTCGAGCCGCCACCGGGCGGCGACCGCCCGGTGCGCTTCAAGCAGTGCAGCGTGTTCTGAGGCTCAGCCCTCGAAGCGCGAGAACACCAGGCAGGCGTTCGTCCCGCCGAAGCCGAAGCTGTTGGACATCACCGTGCGCGGCGAAGCCTCCTGCGTCCGCCGCAGGATGGGGAAGCCTTCCGCGCGTTCGTCGAGCCGGTCGATGTTGTGCGACGCGGCGAGGAAGCCGTCGCGCATCATCAGCAGGCAGTAGATCGCCTCGTGCACGCTGGCCGCGCCGAGCGAGTGGCCGCTGAGCGCCTTGGTGGACGACAGCGGAGGCACGTCGCCACCGAAGACCTGGCGGATCGCATCGAGTTCGATGACGTCGCCCACCGGCGTGGACGTGCCGTGGGTGTTGAGGTAGTCGACCGGAGCGCGGACATGCTCGAGCGCCATGCGCATGCAGCGCACCGCGCCCTCGCCCGAAGGCGCGACCATGTCGACGCCATCGGAGGTCACGCCGTAGCCCACCAGCTCGGCGAGGATCGGCGCGTTGCGGGCGCGGGCATGCTCCAGCGATTCGAGCACCAGGATGCCGCCGCCGCCGGCGATGACGAAGCCGTCGCGGTCCGCGTCGTACGGACGCGAGGCCTGGCCGGGCGCGTCGTTGAACGAGGTCGACAGCGCGCCCATCGCGTCGAACTGCGAGGTCATGCCCCAGTGCAGTTCCTCGCCGCCGCCGACCAGCATGACGTCCTGCAGGCCGCCGCGGATCATCTCGGCGGCCGCGCCGATGCAGTGCGCGCTCGTCGCGCAGGCCGCGGAAATCGAATAGCTCACGCCCCGGATGCCGAAGGCGGTGGCGAGCGCGGCCGAGACGGTCGAGCACATCGTGCGCGGCACCATGTAGGGCCCGATGCGGCGCACACCCTTGGCCCGCAACAGCTCGCCGGTCTCGATCTGCCATTGCGCCGAGCCCCCGCCGGACCCGGCGATCACCCCCACGCGCGGCCCCTTCAGCTGCTCGGGATCGAGCCCGGCCTGCGCGATGGCGTCGCGCGCGGCGACGTAGGCATAGGCCGCCGCATCGCCCATGAAACGCTTGAGCTTGCGGTCGATCTGCGCGTCGAGATCCAGGTCGACCACGCCCGCCACCTGGCTGCGCAGGCCGAGCTCGGCGTATTCCGGCACGCGACGGATGCCCGGGCGACCCTCGCGCAGCGAGGAGGCGACGGTGTCGAGGTCGTTGCCGAGGCAGGACGCGATGCCCATGCCGGTGACGACGATGCGCTGCATGTTCAGAAGCCCTCCGTCGAGCCGAACAGGCCGACCCGCAGGTCCCTGGCCACGTAGATCTCGCGCCCGTCCACGTACGTGCGGCCGTCGGCGATCACGAGCGCGAGGCGGCCGCGCATGACGCGGCGGATGTCGATCTCGTACGAGACCAGCTTCGCGTCCGGCAAGACCTGGCCGCTGAACTTCACCTCGCCCACGCCCAGCGCACGCCCCCGGCCGGGTTCGCCCAGCCAGGGGAGATAGAAGCCGGCCAGCTGCCACATGGCGTCCACGCCCAGGCAGCCGGGCATCACCGGGTCGCCGATGAAATGGCAGCCGAAGAACCAGAGGTCGGGGCGGATGTCGAGCTCGGCGCGGATTTCGCCCTTGCCGTGGCGTCCGCCCTGCTCGGCGATGTGGGTGATGCGGTCGAACATCAGCATCGGCGGCGCCGGCAGGCGCGCATTGCCGGGGCCGAAGAGCTCGCCACGGGCGCAGGCGAGCAGTTGCTCGCGATCGAGCGAAGACGGGCGGGTCATGCGGGGGACGTCACGGGAAACGGCGCACAAGTCTAGCGGCTCGGCCCGGAACCTCTCAGTTCGCAGGCGCATGGTGTGCGCGACGTCCGAATCGCGCCGGTTGGTCTTGGCGGAACACCGACGGGTCCTCTATACTGCGCGCCCCTCACACGGGCGGTTAGCTCAGCGGTAGAGCATTGCCTTCACACGGCAAGGGTCGCAGGTTCGAACCCTGCACCGCCCACCAGATTCGCGACGCACGTCGCCCGCCAGGACCGCCGCAAGGCGGTCTTCGCGTTTCCGGCCTCGGAGCGGCTCGCTGCCCGCGCCCAGGTCGTCCTCTTCCGTCGCTTCGATCGCCCGCCGGTCCCCGATGCGCGCGCCCTGCCGCAGAGCGCCGGAGGCAGGGCCGCCGGGGCGCGGGTCGCCGCCGCGAGGCTGCACGCCACCCGGATCGCTCGTTCCTGCCACCTGATTCCCCACATTACGCATCCAGCGTTACGAGCCGGTAGGGCAGCGGCGGCGTACGGACCGCGACATAGAGCAGGCGCGGCACCATTGCCGCCATGTCGAAGCGGCGGTTGAAGCGGTA
>JBMOOW010000080.1:0-8314 GCA_049323195.1 Pseudomonadota bacterium
TGGCCGAGGTTTGCTACCGGTTCAATCACCGGGACGAGAACCTGAAACCCTTGCTGCTCAAGCTCTTGAAGCAAACATCGATCCAGGAACTGCGCCCAACTTTGGTCCGGAAAGCTTAGGAATTACCATTGTTTAAGGTAGAGGTAGAGAGAGACTGAACCCTGTGCAGACCCTCCTTTCCCCTGGCTCTGTCCCGATTGCTGGCTTTCGGCATGTATCTCGTCGCACGCCTTTTCGATTGACTTCCGGTTGTCACAGCTCCGTAGACGCATGAGCTCTTTCGGGCAAGCACCTTCATCGGTCGGCTGAGGTACTGTCGGTGGGGACCGCACACGGTGTGTCGTGACGGCAAACCAGACTCACCGAGTTCTGAGATAATCAAGACGATCGCGCTGTGCGGGTTCAAGAGCTTCCACGCGTCGAACCCGGTTCGGTTGAACTCCGATGCCAGCGATCCGACCCTGTCTACTTCTATGGGCCAAACGGCGCCGGCAAATCAGCCATTGCCGAAGCCATTCGACGGCACCCACTTGCAGATGAGCGTCTGCCGCACTGTGACGTGGAGGTAACTGCCGGCGGGCCGTTCCGATTCTTGTCTACAACGAGTTCTTTGTCGCCAAGGTCCTTGGTGTCCGCGTACGTGAAACCGCCCTTCGCCGGCGGACTGCCCGTCAGAAATCCTGGGACAGACGCTGCCGATTTGCAGAACCGCGGACAAACCGCCCCGGATTTGAACTGCGCAGGTTCAACTTGCCCCCGATTTGCGTGGACCGATCATCTCGAGCCCTCCAGCTGACTCAGCGCCGGGCACTCCGCGCCCTCGGGATTGGCCTTGCAGTTCGACAGCAGACTCTGGAGATCTGAGCGGAGCCTGTCGAGCTCGTCTATCCGCTGAGTTACCTCGTCGAGCTTCGCTTGGGTCAACGCCTGCGTCTTGGCGCAACCTGTCGCTCCACCGAGCTCGAGCAGATCCTGGATCTCTTCCAGCGAGAACCCCATGAGCCGAGCGCGGCGGATGAACTGCAGGCGCGCCAGATCGCCGTCGTTGTAGCGCCGGACGCTCCCGAGTTCGCGTGATGGCTCCCGCATGAGGCCGCGCCGCTGGTAGTAGCGGATCGTCTCGACATTGACGCCGGCTTCGCCGGCGAGCTTTCCAATGGTGCGGGCCACAGGGCTTGACTCCGTACGTGGGTACGGAGCTTACCATCCGTGCATGAGCACATCGTCTACGCGCCTGAGCCTGCCGGCCCTCGTCGTCGCGAGCCTCGCCGGCTTGGGCGCCTCCGTCTGTTGCCTGCTCCCGCTCATTCTGGTGAGCGCAGGAATCGGCGGTGCATGGATGAGCTCGCTCGCGATCCTGGATCCGTGGCGTCCTTGGTTCACCGCCGCCGCACTGGTCGCGCTCGCCGCGGGGGCCTGGGCGGTTTACCGCCCTCTACCCAAGTGCGTACCAGGATCCGGATGCGAGCGTCCGCAAGCACGAACGCGCGCTCGGGTCGTTTTCTGGATCGGCGCGACCCTGGTCGTGGCGATGCTGGCCTTCCCCACCCTGATGTCCTGGATGCTCTGAGGTTCCCCATGCGCTTTCTCATGACGCTGACGCTGTGCGCCGTCCTACCAGCAGCCTTCGCCGCACAGCCCGCCGCGGTGACCTACCGGGTTGCGAATTTCACATGCCCGACGTGCAAATTCACGATCGCCAAGGCGCTTGGACAGGTTCCGGGCGTGGAAGTGGTAGCCATCGATCCCAAGAGCGCCACCGTACAGGTGCGCTTCGACCCCAGGCGCGTGCCGGCTGGACGCGTTGCCGGCGCACTAGCCGACGCAGGCTTTCCCGCGCAGCCGCTTCCAAGGCCGCGCCCATGAAACTCCAGAGCATCCTCACGTGCCCGCACTGCCAACACCGAACTGAAGAGACCATGCCGACCACAGCATGTCAGTTCTTCTACGAGTGCCCGCGGTGTCTGGCGATGCTGCGGCCTCTTGCCGGCGATTGCTGCGTTTTCTGCTCATATGGCTCGGTGCCATGTCCACCCATCCAGGAGGCACGCCCCTGCTGCGCGGGCCAGCCCTGACCAGACTGGCCGGTCGCTCGGTTCACACGCCCGGCGTCTGGATCGGCCCGACACCGAAGTGGGTCGAACGCAGCATCGGCCAGCCATGCGGGCCGCCTCTCGTCCGGGTCATGGGTGAGCAGGTCCAGGGCGGCGCGGGGCTGACGGGGACCTGCGTTGATGGCGACAGCCAATGCGCGGGCGGCGCGCTCGGCAAACGCATCCGGAACCGCCACTACAGCGACGAGTGCCTTGACCAACGCCACGTCGCCGGATGGATGCGCCTGGGCAAGGTGCACGGCTTGGGCCTGTGGAATATCGGCGATCGCCGATGTCACCAGCGACGCAGTCCAGTGGTCTTCGGGCAACGCTGGGGTCAGGTCGGCCTCGGCGGCAGCGCGCACCGGCGCGACCGCGACCTCGCCGTCGTCGAGCAGTGCGCGGACCTCTCGGGATAGAGCGTCGTGCTGGTCCCGTTGGGATCGAGCATCAAGGTCGCGCCTCGCGCGGCCTCCAGCAGATCGCGTCCTGGAACGCGGGCGACGCGCGCAGCGTTGCCGGCCGCCACCTACCCCATAGGGGATGCGCTCGCACTCAGGCAAAGGCTCTCGGAAGGAAGGATGTCGCGCCAACGTTCCACGAGTTCGCGATACGCCGTACCCACCGGCCTGATCCTTCGATCCAGATCGAACAGGCCCAACGGATTGACGTGCCCGTTTTCTTCGCGGAGCGCCGAATCCCAGTCGACCTGATCCAGCAGGCTGTACCAGGTGAAGCCGATGATCGGAACCCCGTCCTCCTTCAGCCTGAGCATGTTCAGCCATTCCTTCTCCAGCCAGGCCGGCGCCCGCTCCGCGTCCGCCAGGTTCGTTTCGGTGTGCATGACGGGAAGGCGGTAACGATCGTAGTACTGCTTGGTGATTAGGTAGTAGCCAAAGATCTCACCGGAGGGCGTGACCGGCGCGAAGCCGGGCGGTGTCATGTGCTCGTTGGTCAGGTAATAGTCGTTGCCCATGATCGAGTACGGCTTGTAGCGCCGCCCATGCCGCATGAACCAGCCGTACTGCTCCCGCGTGAGCCCGTTGTCCAGCAGGTATTGGTACATCCGGGCCGAAACGTCGTGGCCATAGCACAGGTCCAGCGACAGAAAGCGCTTCTCGTTGAGGAAGCTCGCACGCTCTGCGGCCTCCGGCTCGGCATGATGAAAGTATTCGGTCGACTCGCTTTGCACGAACAGCGTGTCAGCGGAAGGCCGCGTGCAGAGAACGGCGTTCTCAGCCAGCAGGTTCGCGCGCACCAGGTGCTTGAGTGCGGTGACAAACGCCGTATCCGAGCTCAGGCGCTCGTTCCACCAGCCCATCTGTGCCGAGAACGTCGCCGCGATATAGATCTCGTTGACGGGCGTGTAGAGGCGTATCCACGGATAACGCGCTGCGAATGCACGTGCGTACTCGGCAAATAGCACCGGAAAGTCCGGGTTCTGAAAGTCGCCGATCCAATCAGGCACGCCGAAATGGCACAGATCGACGATCGGCACGATGCCGAGCCTGTGCAACTCGCTGAAGGCGTCGTCGCAGAAACCCCAGTCGAAGCGATCCGGACCAAGCCAGGTCAGATGAATCGGCGGGCCGTACCTGAGGTATTCAATGCCGATCTCACGAACGAGCTCGAAGTCCTCGCGCCAGCGCTCGTAGTGACCTGTCCGCGCCATCTCATCGACACGCACGGTGCGTCCGTCGCGTCCGAGAATGGTCGGGTAGCTGTTCTCGATCCCGGTGGCGAACAGGAACCGATGCCTCGCCGCCTGCGCAGGCAGCCAGGGCGCATCGCCCCAGATCAGCGCAGGGGCCTCGTTCCCGCGTGGCGGCGCCACGTCCTGTGGTGGTTCGGTGGAAACCGCAGGCGTCGGCACCGCGACCGGCGTGGCGATCCGTTGGCCTGGAACCTGCTCTGCCGATGGCGGGCTCACCGCTGTGCCTGGCAATGCCGACGGTGGACCGGAAGGATGATGGGTCATAGGACAGCCAGCCTCCCGCCGTCAACGTTGAGGATGGCGCCGGTGGTGAACGCCGACTGCTCACTGGCCAGGAACAGGATGGCTTCGGCGACCTGCTCCGGTGTGCCGACCTGGGTCCGGTCGACCTGTTCGAGCCCGGAGGCGACGTTGGGGTTGTTCCAGAGCATGCGGGTGTCCACCGCCCCGAGACGCGCGGCATTGACCCGGATCTTCCGGTCGTGGAGCTCGACGGCGAGCGCGCGGGTCAGGGATTCGAGGCCGCCCTTGGACGCGGCGTACGGCGCGAGCCCCGGCATGGTCTCGACGGCATGAACCGATGAGATGTTCACGATGGCCGCTCCCTCCCCCATATGCGCGAGGCACTGCCGAGCCAGGATGAAGGGCGATCGCAGATTGACGGCCATGACCCGATCCCAGTCCGCATCGCTCAACGCCTCGACGAGCTCGTGACTCATCATGGCCGCGTTATTGACCAGTACATCGATGCGCCCCCATCGATTGACGGCGGCGGCGACGACCTCCGCGGCACCAGCGGCGGCCGTGAGGTCCGCCGCCACGAACAACGCGTCGCCGGCACCTTGCGCCTGCGCCGCTGCCCGCAGGTGCACCTGCGCGAGCGCGCCTTCCTCGCGATTGCGGCCGGTCACCAGCACGCGAGCACCTTCTCGCACAAACACTTCGACGGTCGCGCGTCCGATGCCGGAGGTCGAGCCCGTCACGATGGCAACCTTGTCCTTGAGCCTCATGGAGCCTCCGGTTTAGATGATGAAACGGTCCCAGCTCGCGTAGTGCTCGTTGGTGCGACGGCCGCGGGGCAGGCTCAGGGCGATCAACGCAACGCCAAGGAAGACGCTCACGGCCCCCGCGATGCCGGACTCGCCTTTGAGTACCCACGGTGCAATCACGAGCCACGCGCCGAAGGCGACGTTCACGAAGCGGACGGCTCGCACGGATTCGGCCGTGGCGATGATCGCCGCCGTGATGACCAGGGCGCCGACCACATGGTCGCTGTTCGCCATCGAGCCGGTCGTGCCCAGCACGACCCGGCTGAGCATCAGGAACGCGCCGATGCCGATGCTCGCCGCCAGCGTCCACGGCAGCGTGATCCCGCGCGTCGTGTCCTTCCAGAACGTGCGCGGAGCGGCGAGCGTGTCTGAATGGTCCTCCGCGCCCGCCTGCACGTCGCCTCCACGGAAGAAGGTTCGCAGCACGCTGCGCCCCTGGCGGCGTGTCCACACCAGGTACTGCCCCATCGCAATGACTTCGTCGATCGCGAACGGAATCATGACCAGCATCGCAAGGGCGGCGATCAGCGCCGGCGTACTCCAGGTGCCGATCACCACCGGCTGGATCGCAATGAAGTACATGCTCACCACGCCGAGCGGAATGACCAGGATGCCGAAGAACGTGACCATCCACGGCATGGTGCGCCAGCGATCCCGGGTGCCCATCACTGCCATCAGGATCTCGAGCGTATAGCTCACCGCGCCGAGCCCGGCGTCCGCGATCGGCCACGCCTTGGAGACGTCCGAGGTAATGATCTCCTCCGTCCCGTTGCGCGGGTCCGCGGCACTTCCCATGAAGAACGGCTCCCAGGCGCCGTCGGCATGGCCCAGCTGGTAGGCCGTGAGCATGCGGGAGATGAGCAGGCCGACCAGCCCCATCAGTGCGATGGGCAAACGCTGCGAGGCTGTCGACGGACAGTAGGTCCATCCCGGCGGCACGACCTTTCGATCCATCATGCCGGCCATGTCCATGCCGGGCATCATGGGCACGATCACGGCGAACGCGATCACGAGCGTGCCCACCAGCAGATCGTTCTGGTACTGCAGTGCGCTCGGGCTCCAGAAGACCAGGGGTGCGAACAGCAGCCAGATGCCGATGAAGGCGACGGCCCATTGGGCGAACCACGCCGTCCGGCGGCCGAGCGACAGCGCGCCGAACACCGCGATCAGCAACCCGCTAATGAGATCGCTCAGCATGAGCGCCTGCATCCGCCACTCGGCGGTGGGCAGGCCACGGTCGCGGCTTACCGCATCGACGATCGGACTGGCGACGGCGGCTGTCGCGTCATAGACCCACGGGCTCGCGGCCAGCCACAGGCCGAGCCCGATGTTGGCGAAGTGGGCCCAGCGCGTGGACCGCGCCTGGGCATCCATGGCCGCCATCCGGTCGCCCCCACCTGCGGCGGCAATCCCGGGCATCGCGCAATGGTCTCCCGCCGGTTCCGATGCGGGCGCAGCCCCCGCCGCATCCTCGGAGCGATGCCCGTGCTGGGTGTGCTCTGGATCGGGGGCGCCGCCCGCGTCTGCATCCGGTAGCGCGCTGTCGCGCCAGGCCACCAGTGCCGGGTTCAGCCGGTGGGCGCGATACCAGCCCTGCGGGTCGCGCTTGAGACCTTCCGCGATCGCAGGAAGCGTCTCGCGCAGCGAGTGCGTCGGGGCCCAGCCCAGAAGATCGCGTGCTTTCGACGTGTCAAGCAGGTAGTGGTCGTTGGCCTGGGCGACCATCCAGGGCTTGATGAAGTCCGGATTGCCGATCACCTCATTCTGGAGCCAGGCGCCCGCCTGTGCGAGCGGACGCGGCACCCGCACCGTCGCCCAATCCTGGCCATGCAGCGCACGCCCGGCGATGTCCTGGATATCGTCATAGCCAAGGGCGTCCTCTTCGCCGACGAGGATGGCGACGTCGGGCTCGAGCTGGTGGCGGCATTCGATCGCACGCTCGACTGCCTCGGCAAGATCTTCGACATGCACCGCCGCCTGCGCGGCACAGAGCATTCCTGGATATACATGGGAAAGCAGGCGTCGCTCGTAGATGCGGGCGATCTGCTCGACGAGGACAGGGGCGTGGCCGGTGTCGTCATAGACACCCGCGATCCGTAACGTGGTCAGAGGAATGCGGCCGCGATGCGCGCGCAGCGTCTCCTCCGCGCGGATCTTCGATTCGGGGTATGCCCACCGTGCCTCGAGCGGCGAGGCCTCCGAGATGCGCTCGCTCGGGACCGGTGTCGGCCGGTGCACGAGCATGGTGCTCGCATACAGGAACTGCTCGACCTCGAACCCTTGCAGGGCTTCGATCAGGCGGCGCGAGCCCTCCACGTTGATTTGCTCGTACAGCGGATTGGGCTCGCCGGTCGTGTCGTAGTAGGCGGCCAGGTGCACGACGGCGGCGATCCGGCGACCGACGGCCGTCGACAACCGGCTCAAGGCGCGATCGACGGCATCCTTAGTCGCCAGGTCGAAATCGATGGCGACCGCAGGTTCTGCCGGTTCCGGCGGACCGGGGCGATCCAGCGCGATCAGCCGGTAGCGCGGTGCGAGGCGCTTGATGAGCGCATTGCCGATGAAGCCCGAGGCTCCCGTGAGGACTACGACTTCACGCGTATCACGCATGGCTGACACCTCCTGGCCGTTCGATCTGGATGCGTCCGGTGCGAACGCATGACGTGCTTCCCGTACTGCCGCGCGCATGAAGCCTGGACCTGCATCCAGAGATAATTCGCTCGTCTAGTCGGAAATTAGGCGCGCGCACGTGTCCTCACCGTCGAAGCGTGTCGGCGAGCGGCGCTGAACCGCGCCGCTTATGTAAGGAGACACGGTCGGCACGCGCGTTATGCGAAGAGCGACTTCATGAGCGCAGCGCATGCGCTCCAACCGCCGGCGGACAGTGCGCAATGCGCGATGCAAGCGGTGGCGATGCCCGTGACCGCGAAAACCGGGGCCAGGTCGATGAATGCGGCACGCAACGGCGAAGGCGTCGCTTGGGCGTGATCAGTCGTAGCGGTCGTGTCCATGGAGAGTCCTCGGGTCACTTCGGGGTATAGGTGCGAAACGGATGCGTTGCGCCTTTGGCATCGACCCATTCCACGGTGTAGGGCTTGGCGCCGCCCGGCGGTGCGGCCATTCCCGGCGCGCCTCCGGGCATGCCAGGCAGCACGAGTCCACGTGCCCCGGTGCGAGTAGCGAGCGCGGCCTTGATCGCATCGGCGGGAACGTGGCCTTCGACAAACAGCCCGCCAACCAGCGCGGTGTGGCAGGAGCCCTTGCCGGCCGGAATGCCGACCTGATTCTTGATTGCCGCCAGGGCGGTGGTCTCGTTGACACGGACCTTGAAGCCACCTGATTCCCCACATTACGCATCCAGCGTTACGAGCCGGTAGGGCAGCGGCGGCGTACGGACCGCGACATAGAGCAGGCGCGGCACCATTGCCGCCATGTCGAAGCGGCGGTTGAAGCGGTAG
>JBMOOW010000081.1:0-8302 GCA_049323195.1 Pseudomonadota bacterium
CACCAACCTGGTCGAAGGCATCAACAACAGGATCAAGGTCATCAAGCGCATGGCCTACGGCTACCGTGACGACGCCTACTTCTTCCTGAAGATCCGGGCCGCGTTCCCCGGAGTTGGGTGAAGAACCCGAAAAAAGGCCCGGGATGTCCCGGGCCCCTTTCCTGATTCACGGCGAAGCCGGTGCTTAGCGCACGCGACCGCGACGGAACATGTTGACGATGGCGAGCAGGATCACGGCGCCCAGCAGCGAGAACAGCAGGCTCGACAGGCTGAAGTCGCCCTGGTTGATGTCGCCGGCGTCGCCGATCAGCAGGCCGCCGAGCCAGCCGCCGATGAAGGCGCCGACGATGCCGACCACGATGTTCATGAGTGCGCCCTGCTGGGCATCGGTCCTCATGATCTTGCTGGCGATCCAGCCGATGATGCCGCCGACGACCAACCAAACGATGAAACCGACAATGCTCATGATGCGTCTCCTTTCCAGTCCGGGGTGAATTCGGCACCCCTGTTGAGGCGGGGGGCGTGAGGGAGTCTGGGAAGGCGGCTGTGACGGACGCGTGTGAAATCGTAGCGGCCGATGAACGGTACGCCGTCTGCCGGCCGGGAGGCCGCGGGAAAGGTCTCGTCGGTCAGGGGTAATCGCGGCGCGGGCACGCCGCCATGCGCGCTACTGCAACAGCGCGAGCACCGCGGCCCGCGGCAGCTTGCCGGTTTCGTTGCGCGGCAATTGTGCGACGCAACGCAGGCGCCTTGGCAGGAAGACCGGGTCCACCTGGCTGCGCAGCGCCTGCAGGATGTCGGCAGGCGTGCGCCCGGGCGCCACCGCGAGCGCGGCGATGCGCTGCACGCCATGGGCGTCGGCGTCCAGCTGCACGACGGCGCCGTCCTGCACGCCCGGCACGGCGAGCAGGCGCCGCGTGAGGTCGCCCAGCGAGGCGCGCTTGCCGGCGATCTCCAGCAGGTCCGCATTGCGCCCGCGCAGTTCGAAGCGCCCGTCGGGCAGCAGTTCGACCAGGTCGGCCAGCGGCACGGGCGCGGGCGCGGGCAGGTGGGCGGCGCTGGCCAGCGTGCCGTCGGGCTGCGGGCTGAGCTGCACGCCGGGCAGCGGCGTCCAGGCATCGCCCAGCGCGGTGCGTCGACGCGCGAGGATGCAGGTCTCGGTCGAGCCGAAGAGCTCGCGCACCTCGCAGCCAAAGGCGTCCTCGGCGGCCTGCGCCAGCTCGCGCGGCAGCGGCGCGGTGGCCGAGACGATGCCGGCCAGGGCCGGCAGCGAGAACGCGGGATCGTCCGTGCGCGCCTGCACCAGCGCGCGCAGGTGCACGGGCGTGGTCACCAGCAGCGCGGGACGCGGGCAGTCGGCCAGCGCGCGTGCCACGTCCTGCGGGAAGAACGGGCGCGCGCCGTGCACCGCGACGTCGCCCAGCAGGGGCAGCATCACCGACATCTCCATGCCGTACATGTGCTGCGGCGGCACGGTGGCGACCAGCGGCGTGGTCACGCCCGGATGCAGCAGGTCCGCGATCGCGGCGAGGTTCTGCGCGGTGCTGGTGGCGAAGCCCGCCAGCGTCTTGGGGTTCGGTCTGGGCTGCCCGGTGCTGCCGGAGGTGAAGCCGACGACCAGCGTGGCGTCGGCCAGCAGTTGCAGGGGCGGGCCATCGAGTTCGTCGAGCACCGCCGGCAGGCGCCAGGTGCGCGCCGGCGCGCTGGCCAGGTCGGCATCGGCGATGCAGATCGCATCGGGGTGCTCGCCGAGCACCGCGTCGACCACGCCGGGGGCGCGCGAGGACGGCAGCAGCGTCACCTGGCCGCGCACGGCGGCCGCGCACAGCGCGACGATGAAGCGGTAGCGGTCCTCGCAGAGGTTCACCGCATGGTGCGCGGCCGGCAGCCGGGCGGCCACGGCGCGGACATGGCGCTCGAAGCCGGCACGGGTCACGGGCGTCAGGCCGTCGAAGGCGACCACCCGGTCCGGCGGCCCGGCCACCAGCGCGGCCAGGCGCGGTGTCTGCGTTGTTTCGAACTCGACGACGGCTGCCATGCGCCCCTGCCCGCGTAAACCCCGCGCTACTTTACGCTGCGCCCCTCCGCCCGGTCAGCCGCATGCCCGTTCCGCTTCATGACCTCGCCGTCGGGCCCGTGCGCCTGGCCCTGCTGCCGCATGCCGGCGGCCGCGGCGAGTCCGCCGCGCGGGCCTGGCTCGCCGTAGGGCTGGGCCTGGCGCCGGATGCGCTGGCGCTGCCGCGCGATGCCCACGGCCGGCCGGCGCTGGGTCGACCGGGCCGGGACTGCAACTGGAGCCATAGCGGTGACCGCTTGCTGGTCGCGCTGGCCGAAGGCGCGCGGGTGGGCGTCGACCTGGAGCTGCGCCGGCCGCGGCCGAAGGCGCTGGAGATCGCGCGCCGCTACTTCCATCCGCAGGAGGCCGTGCGGCTGGCCGCGCTGGATGGACGGGAGCGCGAAGCGGCCTTCCTGCGCCTGTGGTGCGCCAAGGAGGCCGTGCTCAAGGCGCATGGCCGCGGACTGGCCCATGGCCTGGGCCGCTTCGGCATCGCGGGGTTCGAGGAGGCGGGCGCTCCGTTGCGGCTCGCGGTCGACGACGGTGCCCTGGGCCGCGGCTGGCGCCTGCGCGCCTTCGACTGGCCGGAAGCGATCGCCGTCGTCGCCTGGCGGCCCGACCGGTAGCCGCGACCAGGCCGCAGGCCGTGCCCGGGTGGCCGTGGTCGACGCGATCGCGGGGGATGCGGCGCGGGCGCCGCGCCCGGACCACAGGAGCCTGTCCGCGGGCGTCGGCGACACACGGGTGCGCCCGGCCTGCCCGGCAGACCGGGCCGCAGGGCCTACGCCGCCGGCATTCCTTCGCGCCCGACCACCACCAGGTGGCGCTCGGCGCCCAGGCCGGGAACGTCCAGCGCATGGCTGGCCCGCAGGCGCCAGCCGGGCGGCAGCTGCGCCAGTTCATCGGCCGGGTGGACGCCCTTCATCGCCAGCAGCACGCCGTCCTCGGCGAGCAGGTGGCCGCCCAGCTCGAGGATCAGCGGAATGGTCGCCAGCGCGCGCGCGGTGATCGCCGCGTAGGCGCCGGGCTCGTCCAGCGCCTCGATGCGCGATTCGGCGACCCGCACGTCGGCAAGCCCGAGCTCGCGGATCGCCTGCCGCATGAAGCGCGCCTTCTTGCCCGCGCTCTCCACCAGCGTCACCTTCAGGCCCGGCTTGACGATGGCCAGCGGGATGCCCGGCAGGCCGGCGCCGGTGCCCAGGTCGGCCAGCGCGCCGCCCGACTCCACCAGCGGGTCCACGAAGCGGTGCATCGCCAGCGAGTCGAGCAGGTGCTTGACCACCATCTCGCGCGGGTCGCGGATGGCGGTGAGGTTGTAGGTGGCGTTCCAGCGCACCAGCAGGGCGAGGTAGTCGAGCAGCTTCGGCGCATGGCCGGCATCGAGCCCGAGCGCGGCCAGGCCGGACTCGAGCATCGGACGAAGGTCGGAGGGCAGGGACGCGGCCATCCCTACAGTATGACCGGCAGCGCCCGCCCGCCCGCGTGCTGCGGCGCGGCGGCGGGTATCCTTGTCGGTCCCGACCCGACTCCCGCCTGCCGTCCGCGGCGGCGGCGCGCCGGGCCGCGTCATCCCACCCCGAGCAGGACGAGCCGAATGGCCCGCATCATCGCCATCGCCAACCAGAAGGGCGGCGTCGGCAAGACCACCACCGCCGTCAACCTCGCCGCCGGGCTGGCACGCGCGCCGCAGCGCGTGCTGCTGGTCGACCTCGACCCGCAGGGCAACGCGACGATGGGCTCGGGCGTGGACAAGCGCGCGATCGAGGCCTCGATCACCGAAGTGCTGCTGGGCGAGGTGGAAGCGCGCGAGGCCATCGTGCGCACCGCCGAGGACTTCGACCTGCTGCCCGGCAACATCGACCTCGCCGCGGCCGAGATCCGGCTGATGGACCAGGACGCGCGCGAGCAGCGCCTCAAGGCCGTGCTCGAGCCGCTGCGTGGCGACTACGACTTCATCCTGATCGACTGCCCGCCCGCACTTTCGCTGCTCACGCTCAACGCGCTCACCGCGGCCGATTCGGTGATCGTGCCGATGCAGTGCGAGTACTACGCGCTGGAGGGCATTTCCGCGCTGATGGAGACGGTCGAGGCGATCCGCGCGCGGCTCAACCCGAAGCTCGAGATCGAGGGCGTGCTGCGCACCATGTTCGACGTGCGCAACAACCTGGCCAACGCGGTCTCGGCCGAGCTGATCAACCACTTCGGCGACAAGGTCTTCCGCACCATCGTGCCGCGCAACGTGCGCTTGGCCGAGGCGCCGAGTCATGGCCAGTCGATCGTCGGCTACGACCGCGCCAGCCGCGGCGGCGTCGCGTATCTCGGCCTGGCGGGCGAGGTCGTGCGCCGCACGAAGGAGCGCGAGCAGGCCGCGAAGAAGGCAGTGAAGGAGGCCGCGGCATGAGCACGGCGAAGAAGCGCGGCCTGGGGCGCGGGCTGGAAGCGCTGCTCGGCCCGAAGGCCGCGGCGGAGGCACCGCAGATCGTGGAGGCGCAGCCGGGCGATACGCTGCGCCAGCTGCCCGTCGATGCGCTCGTCGCCGGCAAGTACCAGCCGCGCCGCCACTGGGACGAGGACAAGCTCGCCGAGCTGGCCGAGTCGATCAAGGCCCAGGGCGTGATCCAGCCCATCGTGGTGCGCGAGATCCGCGACCACGGCGGCAAGACGTTCGAGATCATTGCCGGCGAGCGCCGCTGGCGCGCCTCGAAGCTGGCCGGGCTGGCCGAGATCCCGGTGGTGGTGCGCGAGGTCGACGACCGCACCGTCGTGGCGATGGCGCTGATCGAGAACATCCAGCGCGAGGACCTCAACCCGCTGGAGGAGGCGCAGGCGCTGCAGCGCCTCATCGACGAGTTCGACCTCACCCATGCGCAGGCCGCCGAGGCCGTCGGCCGCTCGCGTGCGGCGGTGTCCAACCTGCTGCGCCTGCTCGAGCTGCCGCCGGAGATCCGCGTGCTGGTGGAGACGCGCGCGCTGGAGATGGGCCATGCCCGCGCGCTGCTTCCGCTGGCTGCGCAGGCGGCGGTGGCGCTGGCCCGGCAGGCGGCCGAGCACGGCTGGTCCGTGCGCGAGGTCGAGCACCGCGTGCAGCAGCTGATGGCCGGGAAGGTGCCGGGCGGCAACGGCAAGGCGCGCAGCGCCCGGGCCAAGCCGGCCGCCGACATCGTCTCGCTCGAGCGCGAGCTCGCGGAAGTGCTCGGCACCCGGGTGTCGGTGCTCAACGGGCGCGGCAACAAGGGCCGCCTGGTGATCCATTACAGCGACCTCGAATCGCTGGACGGCGTGCTCGAACGCCTGCGCGGGCCGCGCGCCGAGTAGTCCGCGCCCACGCGATACGGGTGCCGCGCGGTGCCGGCGCCCGGCATCGCGCCGCGCATCCGGCCGCCCGGGGAACTCCGGGCGACAATGCCGCTCCAATGCACGCCTGCAGGGATGCGGCGAACGTCTTCCCGCGAGAACCCCATGACGCCTGCGCCCCTGCCGCTCTCCGTCGTCGTCCCCGTCCACAACGAGGAGGGCAACGTCGCTCCGCTCGTGCGCGAGATCCTCGCCGCGCTGCGCGGCGTGACCGCGTTCGAGATCGTCTACGTCGACGACTGCTCGACCGACGGAACGCTGGCCGCGCTGGCCGCGCTCAAGGCCGACGTGCCGGAACTGCGCGTGGTGCGGCACGTGAGCAACGCCGGGCAGAGCACCGCCATCCGCAACGGGGTGAAGGCCGCGCGCGGCGCGTGGATCGCCACGCTCGACGGCGACGGGCAGAACGATCCGGCCGACATTCCGAAGCTGCTCGAAACGCGCGATGCCTCGCCGGCCGACGTCAGGATGTTCGCCGGCTGGCGCGTGAAGCGTCAGGACAGCGGGAGCAAGCGCTGGGCTTCGAAGTGGGCGAATGCCATCCGTGCCTCCATGCTGAAGGACGCCACGCCCGACACCGGCTGCGGCATCAAGCTCTTCGAGCGCGCCGCCTTCCTCGACCTGCCCTACTTCGACCACATGCACCGTTACCTGCCGGCGCTGATGCAGCGTGCCGGCTGGAAGACGGTGAGCGTGCCGGTGAACCACCGCCCGCGCGGCGCCGGCGTGTCCAAGTACAACAACCTGGGCCGCGCGCTGGTGGGCATCCGCGACCTGCGCGGCGTCGCCTGGCTGATCGCGCGCAGCCGGCGCACGGCGGTCGAGGAAGTCTGAGCATGGTCGCCGACTTCATGAACGCGCCGATCCCCTGGCTGGAATGGACGGGGCTGCATGCCTCGCCCTGGAAGCTGATCGGGCTCACCGGTGCGCTGATGTTCGGCGGGCGCTGGCTGGTGCAGTTCGTCGCGTCCAGGCGCGCCGGCAAGCCGGTCATCCCGCGCCTGTTCTGGTACATGAGCGTGGCGGGCAGCCTGATGACGCTCAGCTACTTCCTGTTCTCGCAGAAGCAGGACGCGGTCGGCATCGTGCAGAACCTGTTCCCGGCGTTCACCGCGGTCTACAGCCTGTACCTGGACATCCGCCACCGCGGCTGGAAGCGCGACCGGGCGGGGCATTAGGGCGGATCGACATCCGAGGCAGGCGGTGACGCCTCCGGCTTGCACAGGCCGGGGCACCGCGTTGCGCGTTCGTGGGAGCGACGGCGTGGGCTGCCGTTGCGGGTGGTGAGCCCCGCTCCCCGCGGGTGAGAGCGCTGTGGAGGCCGGGCCGCGCGCTCGTGGCGCCGTGCGCTACGCGCGCTGGTCGCGGCGATGCACGATGCGAAACGAAGCGGCAAAGAAGCCAACGTCCATGGATGCCCGCGTTCGCGGGCATGACGACGTGGATTGAATGTCGATTCGCCTCGGGGCGGCCCGTTGGGCCCGAGGCGAGCGCGGCGCCGGGCGCGCGGCTAGGGATGGGACTCGATGCCGGCCAGCGCGGGCATCGCCGTCCAGGCATGGCGGCGCCCGGCGTAGACCTCGACGGTAGGCGGCGGGAGCGTCGCGTCGGCGAAGGCGCCGCCCGCCACCACCACCAGCCCCGGGTCGCGGTCCATCGTCCACCAGACGGTGGAGCCGCAGCGCGGGCAGAAGCGGAAGTCGAGGGCGCGGCCGCTGTCGGCCGTGCGGCGAAAGTGCGCGGCCTCGCCGGTCGGGGCGACGGCCTCGGCCGGGAAGCGCACCTGCCAGCCGAAGGGCGCGCCCGTGCGGCGCTGGCAGTCATGGCAGTGGCAGATCGACACCCGCACCGGCTCGCCACGGCAGTGAAGGGCGAGCTGGCCGCAGGCGCAGGCGGCGCGACGGGATACGGCGGCGTCCATGGCGGCTCCGGCGTGGCGAGCCCCAAGCGTAGCCCGGCCGGGCGCGGCGCACCCGGATCCTCTGCCGGTGCGGATCGGGTCTGGTGGTTGGGGGCAGCGCTCGCGCGACCGATCGCATCAAGGCCCCGCAGGCGCCGCCCTGGGTGCGCTGCGCTGACCCGGGCGACCCGATCGGCGCAGGCTGAACGGGGCCGCGGGCCGGCGCGGCCGGGAATCTACCGTAAGTGCTTGCCTGGCAAGGGCCCGGCGGCCATAATGCGCGGCTCGCTGTGTCCGCCGGCCCTGCCGGATCGCCGACGTCGAACGGAAAGCGCGTTTTCCGCTCCCTGCGAACCGCCCGCCCCGCGCGGGTCCCGCCCGCATCGCGTGACGTGGCCGAAGCTTCGGTCGCGCCGGGGCCGCCGCCTCCCTGGCCAAGGGAAGCAACCCGTGCGGATCCCTCCGCACAAAACCCGGCCCTCCATGGCCGGACTCCTCAATCGAGCACGAGGTGCGTATGTCCAAAGTCTGCCAGGTGACCGGCAAGCGTACGGTGACGGGTAACAACGTCTCCCACGCCAACAACAAGACCCGTCGTCGTTTCCAGCCGAACCTCCACGAGCGCCGCTTCTGGGTGGCCTCCGAGAACCGCTGGGTCCGCCTGCGCGTTTCCACCAATGCCCTGCGCACCATCGACAAGAACGGCATCGACGCCGTGCTCGCCGATCTCCGCGCCCGTGGCGAGAAGATCTGAGGAGTAGACGACGATGGCTTCCAAGCGCGACAAGATCCGCCTGATCTCCACCGCCGGCACCGGTCACTTCTACACGACCGACAAGAACAAGAAGAACACCCCCGGCAAGATGGAAATCAAGAAGTACGACCCGGTCGTGCGCAAGCACGTGCCGTACAAGGAAGGCAAGATCAAGTGACGCAATGGCGCGTTCGCGCCTGGCGCGAACGCCTTTGCCAGTGCGTCATCCCCGCGAAAG
>JBMOOW010000082.1:0-8207 GCA_049323195.1 Pseudomonadota bacterium
CGCCGGCAGGCTGAGCCCCGCCTGGAACTGCACCATGTTCTTGGCCATCACCACACCCCTCCTTGTCAGGTGGGGTCAGCATGGAATGGCCGCGTATCATGGGATGCGACAGGTGGGGAATCAGGTCCTGCCATGTCCGCCCCGCCATCGTGCCGGGGCGCGCAGCGTCCCCGCGTCGTACATCAAACGGGCGAGAACGTGCCACGGCCGCCAAGTTGCGTGCGACGGCACGTGGCAACAGCTGCTTGCGGGCGAATCCTCATACGCCGCGTTAACCGCCGCGAAACTACCTTCCAGCCGAGCCGACTGCGAGAGAACCATGGCCGACGTCCAGCCTTCGGTGCTCATCGTCGACGACGACACGAGCTTCGCTCACGCCGCCGCGGACTATGCGCGCGAACGCGGGTTCGACGCTGCCATCGCGCACACGCTGCAGGACTCCCGGCGCGCCATGGGCGAGCACCCCAGCGACCTGACGCTGCTGGAGTTATCGCTTCCCGACGGCAACGCGTTCGACCTGCTCGGCGAACTCGACGCCGACGCCCACCGCCGCATCGCGCTGCTGTCGGACGACGGGTCGTCCGAGATCGCCGAGCGTGCCGGGCGATGGCCGCTTCTTGACTACCTGGTCAAGCCGCTCGAGCCCGAGCGCTTCGATGCGCTGCTCGGCGCCGCATCGGCGGGCCGCGCCGCGGCGCCGTGCTGGAGCGGCCTGGTCGGCGAATGCGAGGCCATGCGGCAGGTCGCGTCCCATGTCGAGCGCATCGCGCCCACGCGCGTGTCCGTCCTCGTCGCCGGCGAGAGTGGCACCGGCAAGGAACTCGTCGCCCGGGCGGTGCACGAGCGCAGCCGCCGCCGGGGTGCGTTCGTCGCGGTGAACTGCGGGGCGATCGCGCCCGACCTGCTGGCCAGTCACCTGTTCGGGCACGAGCGTGGCAGCTTCACCGGCGCGGCGCAGCGGCACGCCGGCTACTTCGAGCAGGCGCATCGCGGCACGCTCTTCCTCGACGAGATCACCGAGATGCCGGCGGCGCTGCAGGTCTACCTGCTGCGCGTACTGGAAACCGGCGAGGTGACGCGCGTGGGCGGCAGCGAAGCGATTCCGGTGGACGTGCGCATCGTGGCCGCGTGCAATCGCGATCCGCAGCAGGCCATCGACCAGGGCCAGCTGCGTGCGGACCTCTTCTACCGCCTCGCGGACTTCATCCTGCCGCTTCCGCCGCTGCGCGCGCGCGGCAACGACGTGGTGCTGCTCGCGCGCTATTTCGTCGACCAGCTCAACGCCGAGCATGGCGAACGCAAGCGCCTGTCCGCCGATGCCGAGCGGGCGTTGCGGGCGCATCACTGGCCGGGCAACGTACGCGAGCTCCGCAGTGCGGTGCAGCGCGCCTTCTTCCTGTCCGAGGGGCCGGTCGTCGACATCCACCCCGTCGCGCACTGTGCCGCGCAGGCCGACACCGGCGGCGCGATCGTCTTCCGCGTGGGGATGAGTTATGCGGACGTCGAGCGGGAAATGCTGCTGCGCACGCTCGAGCAGGTCGGGCACGACAAGACGCGGGCGGCACGGATGCTGGGCGTCAGTGTGCGCACCATCCACAACCAGCTCGCGCGCATGGGGCTGCCTATGCGCGGCTGAGGGCCGCAGTGCTCGACCGCCCTGAGGCCCAAGGAAAAGGCCGGCTTTCGCCGGCCTTTTCGTGGTGCGGAGGACTCAGTGCTGCGAGGTGCCTCCCGACCGCGCGGCGCTGCCACCGTCCTTGCGCGCGCCCGTGCTGCCCTGGCGGGCGCTGGACTCGTCGCTGGACGAGGCCTGCGAGCCCGAGCCGCTGGTGCCCGACTGGCCGGACGCCGACTGCGCCGACTGCCCCGAGGCGGTCGAGGAGCCCGACGACAGGCCCGACTGCGAGGTCGACGAACCACTGCCGCTCAGCGACTGCGAGCGCCCCTGCTGGGAGTCCACGCGGATGCGGTTGTCGATGTTGCGCACGCCGGCGCAGGACTCGGCGATGTCCTCGATGCGGTGCTTCATCCAGCGCTGCTCGACCGTGCCCTCGAGGGTGACCGTACCGCCCTCGCAGCGCACCTCGACCTCCGACGCGTCGATGTCGTCGGCCTGGCTCAGGCGCTCGTACAGGTCGTCGATGATGCGCTCGTCGCTGCGGACGTAGTTCTTCGGGCCACGACCGCGGCGCGACTGCAGCTGCCCGCTGTCGCCGCCCAGCCCGTAGCTGGACGCGACACCGGAGCGCGGATAGCCATACATGCCGCCCTGCGCGCCCTGGCCGAACTGCGGCTGCGACTGGCCGTACGTGCCGCCCTGCTGCGAGCCGAACTGGGAGCTGCCGGTACCGAACTGCGAGTGCCCGAAGCCGCTGCCCTGCTGCCCGTACTGCTGGCTCGGGCCACCCTGCATCCCCAGCCACTGGCCGGACGGGCCGCGCTGGCCGGACTGCTGCGAACCCAGGCCGGACGCGCCATAGCCCTGGCTCATCTGCGTGCTGCCGTAATCGCCCTGGCCCTGCCAGCTGCTCAAGCCGCTCTGCTGCGCGTACGGGCTGCCGAAGCCGCCGTGCACGCCGTGCTGCGAGGCGCCGAAGCCACCCTGCAGATACTCACGGTCGCGCTGGAAGTCGCTGTGCTGGCCCTGGGCCCCGTACTGCTGCCCATAGCCGCCCTGCTGCGCGTAGCCCGAACTGGAGCCATAGCCCTGGCCGAACGAGCGGCCGCCCGAACCCTGGCTCTCGCCGCCGTACGCGCCGAAGCCCGGCGTGCGGCCGTAGTTCTCGCCGAAGCCCTGCGACTGCTGTGCGGACAGGCCGCCCTGGCCGCCGGACTGCGGCGCGCCCTGGCCCTGCGCATACGCGCCCTGCTGGCCGTGCTGCGACGCGCCGTAGCCCTGCTGCTGCGAGGCGCCGTAACCGCCCTGCCCGAACTGCTGCACGCCGCCATAGCCGCTCTGCCCATACTGCTGCGGGCCGCCGTAGCCGCCCTGCCCGTACGGGCCAGCCAGGGACGGGCCGTACTGCGACCAAGCATGCCCCTGCGGGCCCTGGCCCTGCTGCGAAGTGAAGGAACCGCCCGAGCCCTGGTGACCGGAGCTCTGCTGGCCGTACTCCGACGTGCCGTAGTTGCTGTGGCCGTACTGGTTGCCGCGCGAGAACATGCCGCCCTGGTCCACCTCGTTGCGATAGCCGGGTTCCCACTGCCCGCTTTCGCGGCCGCTGGCCTGGCGCGAGGCCTGCGCGTTCTGCGGCTGGTAACCGGATTGCGTCGAGTGCTCGCCCTGCGCGCCCTGCTGCTGCCCGCGCCCGCCCTGCTGCTGACTGCCGTGTTCGTTGCCGTGGTGCATGTCTTCTCTCCTTTCGTTGAGCCAGTTGCGGCCTGCATTGAATGCCTGTGCCCCGAGGCGCATCACGTCCTGCGCGACCTCCCGGAGCTGGCGACCCAGTTGTTGATCACCCACTGCTGCCTCCTTCGACCTACGCTTCGCGGCGTGCACGCGCCGGCTGCAGCGCGCCGTCGTCCGCCGAATGCGAATACGGCCTCATCGCGGGTTTCGCACGGGTGAACGTTCCGTTGCCCGCGGCCAACGGAATCTTGTCGCGCCGTGCACAGGGCGCCGGCCGCATGCGACGGCCTCATCGCCCAACGCATTGATCACGCCTGCTTGACGTCGCGATGCCAAGCGCTCGTCCAGGATCGCCCGCGAGGCATGCCGCCTCCCTCCCGAGACGCCACCATGAAGAAGACGCTCACGCTTGCAACGCTCGCCGCATCGATCGCGCTGCTGTCCGCCTGTGGCGACCGCGGCAGCCAGCCCGACCAGTCGGCCACGACCGGCACCACCACCGGGGCCCCCACGGAACAGCCGATGCCGGCCGACACCACGGCCCCGGCCACCACCGGCACCGATGCGACGACGGGCGCCACCGATACGACGACAGGCACGGGCGACACCATGGGCACAACGGGCGACACGACGGGTACCGGTACGGGCACCGGCAGCGGCACCGATACGGGCACGGGCACCGATCCCACCACCGGCATCACCGACACCGACAACACCGGCACGACCGGTACCGACGGCACGCAGACGACGCCGCCGACGCCGTGACGGCGGGCGTCTACTACAGCGCGATGCGCTGGCGCGGCGGCGGCCCGATGGCCGCCGCTTCCATGTTCAGACCGGTAGCGGCTTCGCCCTGCGTATGAGGTCCGCCGCCTCGTCGGGCAACGTGCGCCGGGCCGCGTCCGCAAGCGTGTACCGCTGCGGGCTGCGGATGCGCGACAGCTCCGCCCAGGTCACCGGCACCGCCGCGGGTGCGCCGGGTCGCGCACGCAGCGACCAGCTGGCCACGCTGGTCGCGCCGCGCCCGTTGCGCAGCCAGTCGATGAAAATGCGCCCCTTGCGCTTGGCCTTGCTCATGGTCGCCACGTAGCGGTCGGGCGCCTGCCGCTCCATCGCATTGGCGAACGCCTCGCAGAACCTGCGCACCTGTTCCCAGTCCGCCCGCGGCTTGAGCGGCACGACCACGTGCACGCCCTTGCCGCCCGACAGCTTGGGAAAGGACTCCAGACCGACCTGCTCCAGGCGGTCCCGCACTTCCCGCGCCGCCGCCCTGATCTGCGGCCATTCGATGCCCGGATCCGGGTCGAGGTCGAAGACCATGCGGTCGGGTTGTTCCAGCGTATCGACGCGCGAGCCCCAGGGATGGAACTCGATGGCGTTCATCTGCACGAGCGTCATCAGTCCCTCGAGATCGTCGACGTAGAAGTACGACGCCTCGTCGCCATCGTTCTCCACCAGGCGGTACTGCCTGACCGCGTCCCCGAAACCGGCGCGGGCGTGCTTCTGGAAGAAGTGCTGGCCGTCGATCCCGTCCGGGCAACGCACGATCGACAGCAGGCGACCGCCGATCTCCTCGAGCAGCATGGGCGCCGCGGCCAGGTAGTAGTCGAAGACGTCCTGCTTGGTGTAGCCCTCGGCCGGGTAGACCACGCGCCCGGGGCTGCTGAGTTCCGGGATGCGCTCGGACGCCGCGGCCCGGCGTGCGGCCGGTTTGCGTTTCGACGCGGCGGGCGTACGGGCGGCGGTCTTCGTCGCCGTGCGCGCCCCCGAGGTGTGTGATGCATTGCCACGCGAACCGCGGCTGCTCGGCGCGCTGACAGGCTCCGGCTGCTCGAGCGCCTCGGCCGTCGCCGGCTTGTCCTCGCGCAGGCGGTGGAAGGAGGCCTGTCGGACCAGCCCCTCCTTGCCCCAGCCACGGAAGAAGACCTCCACCACGAGCTCCGGCTTTACCCACTGGATCCGGCCCTTGGGCAGCGGCACGTGCGGTGGCACGTCCACCACCGGTTCGCGTATCTCCATCGTGCGCAGGCGCTTGTGCAGGTCCAGCAGCATGGCGTTGTTCATGCCCGAGCCCACGCGCCCGGCATAGACCAGCGTGCGATCGCGGAACTGCCCCAGCATCAGCGCGCCCAGCCCCTTACGCCCGCCCTTCGGCGGCGTGTAGCCGACGATCACGAAATCGCGCGTTTCGGCCGTCTTGACCTTGAGCCAGCGTGCCGTGCGTCCCTGCTCGTACAACGAGTCCGCGCGCTTGCTGATGATTCCTTCCATGCCGCGCGACCGCGCGGCGTCGAAGATTTCGCTACCGCTCCCGACGATGTGCGAGCTGTAGAAGAAGCGCTTGTCCGCGCCCTCGAGCAGCCGTTCGAGCAGCGCCTTGCGCTCGAGCAGCGGCACCCGCCGCAGGTCGTAGCCGTCGAGCGAGAGCAGGTCGAAGGCGACGTAGCGAAGGCAGGTGGCGTCCTTCTCCGAAAGCGCCTTCTGCAGGGCGTTGAAGTCACTGTAGCCCGAACGGTCGATGGCGATGAGCTCGCCGTCCAGCACCGCGCGCACGCCCAGGCTGCGCAGCATGCGCACGAGCTCCGGCGCGCGATCGTTCCAGGCGATTCCGTTGCGCGACCAGATCAACGGTTCGGGCCCGGCTTCCGCCAGCAGGCGGTACCCGTCCCACTTCCACTCGTGGATCCAGTCGTCACCCGGCGGGGCGTGCTCGGCCGCGACGGTGAGCATGGGCTCGACGAACTGGCCCATGGGATAGACCTCGCCCTTCGCCAGGCGCTTGGCCTCGCGCCTTAGCGCGGCCAGGCCGGGCTTCGACGCCGTGCGCCGGGAGCCTTTCGCGCCGGTCGGGGATGTCTTCTTCGACGCAGCCGCTCCCGCCCGGCCGGCCCGGGACTTCGCTGCGCTGCGTTCCGATGCCCTGCCCTTCATGTCGAACCCCTTGCACGCACGTATCTCCAGGCCTTCCCGTGTCGAGGCACCCGGCGCATCCGGTGGCGGCGCCGGCAGGTCGCCGATGAGGTCGTCGGCCTCCAGGTCGGCGGCGAATGCATCGGTGCGCTTGAGCAGCATCCACTGCGCGCGCCGGCCGCGCTGGTGCGTCCGGATGAGCGACCACCTGCCCTTGAGCCGCTTGCCATCGAGGCTGAAGTCGAGGCGACCCTTGCGGATCGCCTCCACCTCATCGCCCTCGGGCTGCCAGGTGCCATGGTCGAAGATGGCCATGTGTCCGGCGCCGTATTCGCCCTGCGGGATGATTCCCGAGAAGTCGCGATAGGCCAGCGGATGGTCCTCGGTTTCCACGGCCAGGCGCTTCTCGCCCGGGCGCAGCGAAGGCCCCCTTGGCACGGCCCAGCTGCGCAGCACGCCGTCGATCTCGAGCCGGAAGTCGTAGTGCCGCGCCTGCGCATGATGCAGCTGCACCACGAAGCTCAGCGGGCCGCGCTTGCGCGGCCGCGCCTGGCCGCGCGGCTCGGGAGTACGTGCGAAGTCGCGCTTCTGGTAGTACTCGTCCAGCGCCACGGATCAGGCCCGCTTCGTGCCGGAGCGCTTACCCTGCCCCGTCTTCTTGGCTGCCCGCTTGGCCGCCTTGCGGGGGGCCTTCCGCGTGGCCGCCGGCGCATCCAGCGTCCCGCCCTTCTTCTCGAGGCTCTTCTTGAGCAGCGACATGAAGTCGACGACGTTGGTGGCCGTCTCGGCCTCCTCGTCCTCCTTCTCGTCCTCGATGTGGGCGGTCTGCGTCTGCTTGATGCGGAGCTTGATGACCTCCGACAGGCGCTCGCGGAACTCGTCGCGATAGTTCGCGGGCTTCCATTCCTCCGTCATCGACTCCATCAGCATCTCCGCCATTTCCATCTCGCGCGGGGTCACGTGCCAGGCGCGGGCACTGCCGGCGGGCAGCTCGTAATCGGACACGTCGACCAGCTCCTGCGGGAAGCGCATCAGGATCAGCATCAACGCATCGCCCTGCGGCGTGAGCATCGACAGGTATTCGCGCGTGCGGATCACCACGCGGCCGATGCCGACGCGGTTGTTCTTCTTCAGCACCTCGCGCAGCAGCACGTAGCCTTTCTCGGCCTTCTTGCCGGGCACCAGGATGTACGGCTTTTCCAGGTACGCCGGCGATATCGAGTCCGCATCGACGAAGGCCTCGATGGCGATGGTCTCGTGGTTTTCCGTGGCCGCGCGCCGGATGTCCTCGGGCTGCAGCACGACGTAGTTGTCCTTGGAGAACTCGTAGGCCTTGACGATCTCCTTCCACGGCACTTCCTCGCCCGTCTCGGCGTTGACGCGCTCGTAGCGCACCGGCGAGTTGTCGCGCGCATCGAGCATCCGGAAGTGGATGTCGGTTCGGCGCTCGCCCGACATCAGCTGGATGGGGATGTTGAGCAGTCCGAACGAGATCGAGCCGGTCCAGATCGGGCGGGCCATGGAGGCGTCTCCGGTGCGTTTGCCCCACCCTCGCGCAGCCAGCGTCCTTTCCGGGTGAAGCGGCCGCGCGATAATCGGGGCCCGCCCCACGAAGCCCCGCCATGGCCGCCGCACGCCTTTACCACAACGCCGACTGCTCGAAGTGCCGTGCCGCGCTCGCCCTCCTGCTGGAAAGGGGTGTCGACGTCGAGGTGGTGAACTATCTGGACAACCCACCGGATGCCGACCACCTTCGCGCGCTGGTCCGCATGCTGGATGTACCGGCCGCCGCACTCGTCAGGCCGAATGCGCAAGACCCCGCCTGATTCCCCACCTGTCGCATCCCATGATACGCGGCCATTCCATGCTGACCCCACCTGACAAGGAGGGGTGTGGTCATGGCCAAGAACATGGTGCAGTTCCAGGCGGGGCTCAGCCTGCCGGCGTT